>CAXTRJ010000009.1:0-26116 GCA_964246585.1 uncultured Sphingomonas sp.
GTCTATATCCCGACGCCGGTCGCGGTGGCGCCACCCACGCCGCCAGCGCGACCCGCGCCGCCGGTGGTCAGCAAGGCGGCGGGCGCCCGCGGCGATCCCGCTTCGTGGATCACCAACGACGATTACCCGCCGAGCGCGCAGCGCGCGGAGGAGTCGGGGACGTCGGTGATCGCCTGGACGATCAACACGTCCGGACGGGTCGAGAACTGCCGAACGACCACGTCCAGCGGTTCGTCGGCGCTCGACAGGGCGGCTTGCCAGGCGCTTACCCGGCGTGCCCGGTATACGCCGGCGACCGACTTCGCGGGCAATCCGATCGCGACAACGGCGACGCGGCGTGTGCGCTGGGTGCTGCCCGAAAACTGATCCGCCCAGGCCCGATCGGCCGAAACCCGATCGGGCCTGCCAAGGGCTCTGACGCAAACCTGATTGTTTGAAGGAAATCCGACAATGCTCACCACCATTCTCGCGGCCGGCGCCGCACCCGCCGCCGAGAACCCGTACGGCCTTCGCGAGGCGCTGGAACAGGGCGGCATCATCGCCCAGACCGTGTTCGGCATCCTCGTGCTGATGTCGGTGGTCTCGTTCTACATCATGTTCACCAAGTTGTTCGAGCAGCAGAAGATCATGAACCAGGCCAAGCGTGTCCGGCAGGGCTTCTGGTCGTCGAACTCGCTGCGCGAGGGCTCGGCCAAGCTGGAAAAGAACTCGGCCTACAAGCAGATCGTCGACGACGGTCTGGCCGCGCAGGAGCAGCACACCAAGCTGACCGATCCGGTCGAGGCGCATGACTGGCTGCACGGCTCGCTCGCCCGGTCGGAGGCGATGGTCAATTCGCGGCTGGGCGGTGGTCTCGCCTTTCTCGCGACGGTTGGCGCGACCGCGCCGTTCATCGGGCTGTTCGGCACGGTTATTGGCATCTACCGCGCTTTGATCCGTATCGGCGCGTCGGGCCAGGCGTCGATCGACGCCGTCGCGGGTCCGGTCGGCGAGGCGCTGATCATGACCGCGCTCGGCCTCGCGGTGGCGGTGCCTGCGGTGCTCGCGTACAACTGGCTGCAGCGCCGCAACAAGTCGATCTCCGAGGATCTGTCGGCCTTTTCCAATGACGTGCTCGGCTTCCTTGCCTCGAACGGCGCGGTTCGCCCGTCGGCGAAGCCGATGACGGCGGGCTCGGTGAACACCGGCAAGGCGCCGACGGCGACCGCCGGCCAGACCGGTGGCGTCCAGACCCGCGCGTAACGCATGACGCGGGATCGCCGTTGGCGATCCCGCACCCGTTCGCCGGGTTGGCCGGCGGGCGACGAACAGGAATAGGACAGTTCGCACATGGCGATGAGTGTTGGCGAAGGCGCCGATGACGCCCCGATGTCGGATATCAACACGACGCCGCTGGTGGACGTCATGCTGGTGCTCCTCATCATCTTCCTGATCGCGATCCCGGTCGTGCTTCAGACGGTGGACCTGAAACTGCCGTCGGTCCGGTTCGACCCGACGACGACCAAGCCGGAGAACGTCTCGCTGTCGATCACGACCGCCCCCGACGGAACATGCGCGGTTTATTGGGGCATGAGCCGGGTCGGTCGCGACGAACTGCTCGAACTGGCGGTGGCCAAGCTGCGGCTCGAGATCGAGCGTCAGGGCGGTGTCGGCAATCCCGATCTGGAATTGCCCGAAGCGCACATTCGCGGCGACGTGAACGTGCCCTATCGCTGCGTCGGCGGCGCCATCTATACCATGCAAAACGCCGGGTTCGCCCGCGTCGGGTTTATTTCCGAGCCGCCGCCGGGTTCCGGCGTGGTTCGGCTCTGAGCCCCAAGTAATAGAGTCTAGGAGTAGCATGTCATGTCAATGAGCGGCGGCAACGACAATGGCGAGCCGATGATGGAGATGAACACGACGCCGTTGATCGACGTCATGCTCGTCCTCCTCATCATGTTCATCATTACTATCCCGATCCAGACCCACGCGGTGAAGGTCGATCTCCCGCAGAACTCGGACGCTAGCACCCCACCGCCGGTCGATCCGCAAAAGAACAAGATCACGATCGACCCGGCCGGGGTGATTACATGGAACGGCGCGCGCGTCGATGAGGTGACGCTGCGTCAGTATCTCGACCAGAGCACGGCCATCGTCCCGGAGCCCGAGCTGCACTTTCAGCCCGATCCGCAGGCGCGGTATGAGGTGGTCGACCGGACGCTGGCAGTGATCAAGCGTTCGGCGGTGACCAAGCTCGGCTTTATCGGCAACGAGCAATACCGCAACGACTTCTAATCCGATCCATTCGCTGGAACGGAAAAGGGCGGTCCCTCGGGGCCGCCCTTTCTGCGTTCCGGGACGGGCGATCGCCTTTCCGGCCCGTCGATTACTCAGCTTGCATCTCCGCAATAAAAATGACATTCCAATGTCACAAAACAGAAACATTGGAGATGGTGATGCGAAGAGTGATGGTCGCGCTACTCGTCATCGGAGCGGCGATGCCGGCGGTGGCGAGGGATCGTACGGGCTTCAAGGCAATTGCGTCGGGCGACATGGCCGGCGCGGAGCGTGTGCTGCTGGCCGAGCGCCGCATCTACCCCGATCGGCCCGAGCTGATGCTCAACCTCGCTGCGGTCTACGCGCGGACCGGGCGGGCGACCGACGCTCGCGACCTCTACCGGGCGGTGCTCGACCAGCCAACCGTGGTGTTGGACACGCCGTCGGGCGCGACCGCCTCGTCGCACACGCTCGCCACGTCGGCGCTGACCCGCCTCGACGGCGTCCGGGTCGCGACGCGCTGAGCAGCTCTCTGTCCTACACGTTTAATTCGTGCTTCGGATCGCCAATGCGCGCGACACTGGATTCTAATCTCGACGGCGGTACAGAGGCTACGAAAGTTACGGTGAACTAAGTTATCTTTTGACAGCGTTCACGGTCATCTTAGTCACTTTCGGCGCGGTCACAGCTTAGGCAAGGTGACGCCGCGCTGGCCCATATACTTGCCGGCGCGGTCGGCGTAGCTCGTCTCGCATGGTTCGTTCCCTTGAAGGAACAGGAACTGGCAAGCGCCCTCATTGGCGTAGATCCTGGCGGGGAGCGGCGTGGTGTTGGAGAACTCCAGCGTGACATGACCCTCCCAGCCGGGCTCCAGCGGGGTCACGTTGACGATGATCCCACACCGGGCATAGGTCGACTTGCCGAGGCAGATCACCAGCACGTCGCGCGGCACGCGGAAATGCTCCACGGTGCGGGCCAGCGCGAAGCTGTTAGGCGGGATGATGCAGACATCGGTCTTGCGATCGACGAAGCTGTTGGCGGCGAAGTCCTTGGGGTCAACGATCGCGCTGTCGACGTTGGTGAATATCTTGAACTCGTCGGCTACGCGCGCGTCATAACCGTAGGACGACAGGCCGTAGCTGATGCAGCCGTCGCGCCGTTGGCTCTCGACGAACGGCTCAACCATGCCGTCGCGCAGCGCGCGTTCGCGGATCCAGCGGTCGGACATGATCATCGGCGTTCCCCCGTAGCCCGCCTTCGCGGGAAACGGGGCGCGGGGCAAGCGTCAGGCGGGATCGGGCGCGCCGTCGCCGTCCTCGTCCACCTCGTTGGCGTTGGCCGGCTTGTCCACGTCGGGCATGCCATGACCGCCCCCCTCGCCGGCACCCTGGCCACCGTCGCCGTAGCCAGCGCCGCTCGCGCCCTGGTCGTCGTCGCTATGCTGGTCGGTCATGGCTGTGTCCTCTGGTGCTGGTCGGGTCGAAACGCCCGGACGAACACGTTCGCTCCGTCAGCCGATGCCGAGGTCGGCCGGCCCGAACGCGTTGGGCAGCAACTGCGACAGCCGGTAGCGCTCGATCCGAGTGCCCTCTGCTCCGGCGCAATACACGTCGAGGTCGCGCCCGCTCATCTGCGCCGCTTCGTTGAGGACTTGCCGGCAGCGACCGCAGGGGCGGACCGGTGCGTCGCCGGTGACCCGTCCCTCGACGATCGCGCCGCCAATGACGCCAATCGCGACGACGTCGCGCAACCGCCCCGCGGCGCTCGCGGTCGCGATCGCCACCGTCTCGGCGCACAGCGACAGGCCGTAGCTGGCGTTCTCGACATTAGCGCCGGTCACGATCGCGCCGTCGACGAGCAGCACCGCCGCCCCGACTCCGAAGCTCGAATAGGGCGCGTGGGCGAAGGTCGCGGCTTGCCGCGCCGCCGCGACGAGTCGTTCCGCTTGCGTCATCGTGCCCCTGCCTTCCAATTGATCGCTCCCTCGACGCCGTTACTGCGGCCGGCTTCGGCGTCGCCCTCATCCGCGGATGTGCAGCACGCAGATCAGCGTGAACAGTCGCCTCGCGGTGTCGAAGTCGATCGCGATCTTGCCGTCGAGTCGCTCGCGAAGCAGCTCGGCTGCCTCGTTGTGGATCGCGCGTCGCGCCATGTCGACCGTCTCGATCTGCTGCGCGGTGGAAGCGCGGATCGCTTGGTAGTAGCTGTCGCAGATGGCGAAATAGTCGCGGATCGAGCGACGAAAGCGGCCCAGCGCCAGCACGTACGTCTCCAACGGCGTGTCGTTCTGGCGCTTGATGGCGATCGCCAGGCGGCCTTCCTCGACGGTGAGCGCGATGCGGTAGGGGCCGGCATAGCCGTCGGGGTGTTGGCGCAACGGCGCGAAATGATTGCCCTCGATCAGGTCGAAGATGGCGATCCGCCGCTCCTGCTCGACATCGGCCGATCGCCACAGGATGGTGCGCTCGTCGAGGTGGACGTCGATGATCCGCGGATCGGCCATGGCGTCGCATAAGGGGGAAGGCGCGAGGGGACAATGCGGCCCCCTCCTGTGCTTATCCACACCTCATTCGCCGCAAGCCGCTTGAGAGGTTGGAACGGCTCTGGGAAAGGAACGACATGGCCACGCTAGCATTCCCCAATCCCGCGCTCCCCGAACCGCAACAGCTGCCCCGCAACGTCGAGGCGGAAGCGGCGATGCTCGGCGCAATGATGATCGACAATCGACTGGCCGACGACATCGTCGACCGGCTGGAGCCGGCGCATTTCTACGAACCGGTGCACGGCCGAATCTTCGCGGCGATCAAGACGCTGCGTGGCAACGATATGCTGGCGACGCCGGTCACACTGCGCCCGATGTTCGAAGCGGACGAAGGAATGCGCGAGTTGGGCGGCCCGGCGTACCTCGCCGGGCTGACCGGGTCGGGCGCGGGGCTGATCGGCGCGCGGCAGTTCGCGACGCAGGTGTACGACCTCGCCATGCTGCGCGCGCTGGTCTCGGTCGGGCGGACGCTGGTCGACCGGGCGATGGACACGTCGGAGGAGGTCAACCCGCGCGGGCAGATCGAATTGGCCGAGGAGGAGCTGTTCAAGGTCGCCGCCGACGGGGGCGCGGAGAGCTCGGTCAAGACTTTCGCTCAGGCGACCACCGCCGCGGTCAAGATGGCGGAGCGGGCGTTGAATTCGGGCGGCAACCTGTCCGGCGTGACCACCGGGCTCGATTCGATTAACGCCAAGATCGGCGGCATGCACCACAGCGACCTGATGATCCTGGCCGGGCGTCCGGGCATGGGCAAGACGTCGCTGGCCACCAACATCGCGTTCAACGCGGCGCGGCGGTGGATGCGCGACATGTCCGACGGCATCGCGCCCGCCGATTCGGTCGGGGCCAAGGTCGCGTTCTTCAGCCTCGAAATGTCGGCCGACCAGCTGGCGACGCGCATACTGGCGGAACAGTCGCGGATCAGCTCCGAATCGCTGCGCATGGGCAAGATCAGCCGCGCCGAGTTCGGGCAGCTCGCCGCCGCCGCCGCCGAGCTGGAGAACCTGCCGCTGTTCATCGACGATACCGGCGGGCTGACGATCGGCGCATTGCACACCCGGGTCCGGAGGTTGCAGCGGCGGCACAACAACGAGATCGGGTTGGTGGTGGTCGACTATCTCCAGCTGCTAACCGGCTCGGGGAAGGGGTCGAGCGAAAACCGGGTGCAGGAGATTTCGGAAATCAGCCGCGGGCTGAAGACGCTGGCCAAGGATCTGAACGTGCCGGTGCTGGCGCTATCGCAGCTCAGCCGCGCGGTGGAACAGCGCGAGGACAAACGGCCGATGCTGTCGGACCTGCGCGAGTCGGGCTCGATCGAGCAGGACGCCGATATGGTCTGGTTCGTTTTTCGCGAAGACTATTACGTCGCGTCGCGTGAGCCCAAGCGGCCGACCGAAGGCGATGACGGCAAGACGTTCGAGGATCACGCGCGCTGGGCGACCGAGATGGAGAAGGTCTATGGCCTGGCCGAGTTGATCGTCGCCAAGCAGCGCCACGGCGCGACGGGCAAGGTGGTGTTGAAGTTCGATCCGACGGTGACTCGGTTCTCGGATTACGCCGGTTATTAAGGCGCGCGGCGGTTCGGGCGGCGTTCAGCTTCGCCGTTCGACATTCAGGTCTGGACCGTTGCCAGGAGCCGCCGATGCGTGTGCCCGCCTTTCTCGCCTTGTGCCTGATCGCCCCAGCCGCCGACGCGCAGCTCACATCGCGTTCGGCGACGGCCGCGCCGAGGCCGACCACGCCGCCGCTCATCGATAGCCGCGGATCGGGGCCGGGAACGAGGCGCGACCTCGGCGACATCCGGGACCGAATCGAACATGGCCGCGACGATGGTTCACTATCGCGGCGTGAAGCGCGCGCGCTGAAGCGGGAATCCCGCTTGGTCGACACGCTCGCCGACCGTTTCGGCGAGGACGGGCTCTCCGCATCCGAACAGCGCGAGCTGGACACGCGCGCTCATATCCTTCGTGACCAAGTCAATGTTCGACGCACCCGAGGGACGGGCGGCACCGCGCCGCGCTAGGCTTCGTCCGTCTTGCGCATCTCGCCGTCGGCGTCGCTCAGCACCCACGTCTTGAGCCACCGCTCGACCCAGGGGAGGATGAGCCAGGTCAGCGTGGCGATCAGGACGGCGGAGGTGAACGCGAGCCTGACTGGCTGAGGCCAATCGACCGAAAGAAGGTCAAGGATGGCGTTGAGCGACAGGATGACCGGGACAGCCACGATCCAGGTCATCAGGAAGCTTTTCCATTTGGGCGCGCTGGCCTCGCCCGGAAGATCGAACGACAGCTGGTCGCCCGCCCCGGTCTGGCGCCGTGCGATGGAGAAGCGTTCCCCTTCCTCGTTCAGTGCCCGGTATTCTTCGGACGCTTCCCAGGCGACCAGTTGGTCGCGCGTGTCGAACTGATAGACGAGGTGGAAGATGCCGTCAGCCTGTTCCAGTCGGATATTGCCACGATGACCGGGGAAGCGCTGCACCGCGTCATCGACCCGGCCGGCCCAGGCGCGAAAGGCGTCGACCGACCCGGACTGGACGACCCGGCTGGCGACGACGGTGACGGGTTCGCCCCCGCTCAGAAGATCGGATCCTCGCCGGGTTTGGCGACGTGGATGCCGCATTCGACCTTGTCCCAACCGCGCCAACGCCCGGCACGCGGATCCTCGCCGGCCTGGACCTGGCTCGTGCAGGGCTGGCAACCGATCGAGGGATAACCGGCGGCTTCCAGCGGGTGGCGGGGCAGGTCGTGCTTGGTGAAGTAGGCGTCCAGGTCGGCCTTCACCCAATCGCCGAGCGGGTTGATCTTGAGCCGCCCCTCGTCGAGCTCGAAGCTGGCGATGTTCTGGCGGGTCTGCGACTGGAACGCCTTGCGCCCCGAGATCCAGCTGTCGAGCCCGGCCTTGGCGCGCGCCATCGGCTCGACCTTACGGACGTCGCAGCAGCCTTCGGGATCGTAGGACCAGCGTAGTCCCTTTTCGTCGCGCGCCGCGAGCACCAACAGGTTGGGCTCGACCGTCCAGTGATGCCGAAAGCCGAGCCGCGCGATCAACGCGTCGCGGTAGGCCAGCGTTTCGGGGAACATCTTGCCCGTGTCGACGAACACCACCGGCACATCCCGACTCGCCTGGGCGACGAGGTGGAGGAGCACCGCGCTCTCGGTGCCGAACGACGACACGACGGCGGTACGGCCGAGCAAACCTTCGGCGACTAGCGCGCGCAACATCGGCAACGCGGCCACGCCGGCGAAGCGCGCGTTGAGCGCGGCGACCTCGGCCTGAGTGTACGCGGGCCGGGCGTCGATGATGTCGAGCCTGCGCGCCGCCTCAGCCATGACGCAGCTTCCACACCGGGATCGCGGCGTCGACGGTGGGTTGGTAGTGATGCTCGTAGCGGCCGAGCGCCCGCTCGAGCGCGGCGGGGTCGATCTCGGCCTCGGGCGCGAAGCTGTCGAAACCGCAGCGGCGCAGGAAGGCGAGCTGGTCGACCAGGACGTCGCCGGCGGCGCGCAGCTCGCCGGAATATCCCGCCTCGCGCAGGATGCGCGCGGCGGAGTAGCCGCGACCGTCGCGGTAGCTGGGGAAAGCCACCTCGATCAGCGCCAGTCTATCGAGAAAGGGGAGCAGCGCACGGGCATCGTCGCCCGCCTCCAGCCGTACGGCGGTGGCGTTGGTCTGGTCCTCGAGGAACGCCTCGAGCGTGACCGCAGGCTCGTCGTGCGCCTCGTCCGAGCGGAAGCGGAGCAGCGGTTCGCCACCGATATCGGTCTGTTCGGGATCGGTCATCGCGCGGCGTCCGATTGGGGCAGGCGCGCGATCACCTTAATCTCGAACTGGAAGCCGTACAGCCAGGTCACGCCGACGGCGGTCAGGGTCGGATACGGCGCTTCGCCCCAATAGTCGGGCAGCGCCTTCATGATCGTCGGGAACAGCGTCTCGGGATCGACCGCGAACATCGTCACGTCCATCACGTCGTCGAAGGTGCAATCCGCCGCCGCCAGAATGGCGTTGAGGTTGTCGAACGCGAGCCGGACCTGCGCCTCGAGATCGGGTTCGGGCGAACCGTCCTCGCGGCTGCCGACCTGGCCCGACACGAACAACAGCCCGTTCGCCTTGACCGCCGGCGAGTAGTTATTGCGGTCATACAGCGCCCGGCGACCGGCCGGGAACACGACGTCGCGCTTATTCATAAATCGCCTCTTTGAACGGGTCCATGCCGACGCGGCGGTAGGTGTCGAGAAAGCGCTCGCCCTCGTCGCGGACGGCGAGGTACTTGGTCGTGACTCGTTCGATCGCGTCGACGATGCCGTCCTCGCTGAAGCCGGGGCCGGTGATCTTGGCGAGGCTGGTGTCCTCCGCGCCCGAGCCGCCGAGGAGAAGCTGGTAGTTCTCGGTGCCCTTCTTGTCGACGCCGAGGATGCCGATATGGCCGGCGTGATGATGGCCGCAGGCGTTGATGCAGCCGCTGATCTTGAGCTTCAACTCGCCCAATTCGCGCTGGCGGCCGGCGTCGGCGAAGCGGGCCTGAATCTTTTGCGCGACGGGGATCGAGCGGGCGTTGGCCAGGCTGCAATAGTCGAGGCCGGGGCAGGCGATGATGTCGCTGATCAGGTCGAGGTTGGGCTCGGCCAAGCCGGCGTCGGCGAGGGCGGCCCAAAGCTGAGGAAGCTGACCTATGTGAACATGGGGCAGGACAATGTTCTGGCTATGAGTTACGCGTAACTCGTTGAAACTAAACCGTTCCGCCAGATCGGCCATTAGGTCGATCTGATCGGCGGAGGCGTCGCCGGGGATGCCGCCGCGCGGCTTCAGGCTGATCGTTACAATCCGGTAACCATCCTGCTTGTGCGCGGACGTGTTCTGGTCGAGCCAGACGGCGAAGTCGGGGTCGCTTCGGTCGATTTCCGTCGGCGCGTCCCGCTCGAACGCGGGAGGCGCGAACATCGCGGTGATGCGCGCCAGTTCGGCCGCCGGCGGGTCGAGGCCGAGCGCTTTGACCGCGACGAACTCCTCCTCGACCTGGCGGCGATACTCGTCGGCGCCGATTTCGTGGATCAGGATCTTGATCCTGGCCTTGTAGATGTTGTCGCGGCGGCCGTAGCGGTTGTAGACGCGCAGGGCGGCTTCCAGGTAACTCATCAAGTCATCGGCGGTGACGAAGTCCTTGATCTCGGGCGCGATCATCGGGGTGCGGCCCATGCCGCCGCCCACGAAGACGCGGGCGCCGAGCACCCCGTCGCGCATCACCAGTTGAATGCCGATGTCGTGGAGGCGCATCGCGGCGCGGTCCTCGTCGGCGGCGATCACCGCGATCTTGAACTTGCGCGGCAGATAGCTGAACTCGGGGTGGAAGGTCGACCACTGCCGGATGAGTTCGGCCCAGGGGCGTGGATCGGCGACCTCGTCGGCGGCGGCCCCGGCGAATTGGTCGCTACTGATGTTGCGGATGCAATTGCCCGAAGTTTGGATGGCGTGCATCTCGACCGTCGCCAAGTCGGCGAGGATGTCGGGCGCGTCGGCGAGCTTGATCCAATTGTACTGGATGTTCTGGCGGGTGGTGAAGTGGCCGTAGCCGCGGTCGTATTTGCGCGCGATGTGGCCGAGCATCCGCATCTGACGGCCGTCGAGGGTGCCGTACGGGATGGCGACGCGCAGCATATAGGCGTGGAGCTGGAGATAAAGGCCGTTCATCAGCCGGAGCGGCTTGAACTGGTCCTCGGTGATCTGGCCGGCGAGACGGCGCTCGACCTGGTCGCGGAACTCGTCGACGCGGACGTCGACGATGGCCTGGTCGTAGGTGTCGTATTTATACATGGGTGTTCTCGCGAAGGCGCAAATGCGCGAAGAGAAGGGCAGATTGGTTCGCGCGGAGACGCGGAGACGCGGAGAGGTCGCGCCCGGAGAAATCGCCCGCGCCAGCGGGCAACGGATCACGCGAATCAAGAGGAGATGAGAGCCGCTTCGCGGCGGGTGCTGACCCTCCGCGTCTCCGCGTCTCCGCGTGAACCGAATCTTCTTCGCGCCTTCGCGCCTTCGCGAGAACGATCATATTACCCAGCTCCCCGCCGCCGGATCGGCGGGCTTGAGCGTCAGGTCGAGCCGCACCGTCGGGCCAAGCGCGCGGACGCGGTCCTTGATGTGGGCGGGGCGGGGGCCTTGCGGGGTGGCGGTCGCGTCGATGATGTAGGCCGCGTTGACGCGGCGGGCGCCGTCCTCGGCCTGGGCGATCGCTTCGCCATCGGCGCCGACATCGACGGCGTCCTCAACGTGGCGCGACCAGCCTTCGCCGGTCCACCAGGTGACGTCGCCGGTGGCCAGGTCGTTGCCGGTGAGGAGTTTCATGCCGCCATCTCCGCGATCCGGGCCCAGCGGACGAGCTTGTCCTCGGCGTTCGACAGCGCCACGACCTCGCCGACGACGATGATCGCCGGGCTTTGCACGTCTTCGCGCAGCGTCATCGCGCCGAGATCGGCGAGCAACGTCCTGACCGCCCGTGCGCCCGCCAGCGTGCCGCGCTCCAGCACCGCGACAGGCATGTCGGGGGCGACGCCGTCGGCCATCAGCTTGTCGGCGATCGCGTCGGCGGTGGCGACGCCCATGTAGATGACGAGGGTGCGGCCTTGGCCGGCGAGCCCCGACCAGTCCTGTTCGGACAGGCCCTTGCACTGGCCGGCGACGAAGCTGACCGCGCTGGCGTGATCGCGGTGGGTAAGCGGCAGCATCGCCTGCGCGGCGCAGCCGAGCGCGGCGGAAACGCCGGGGATGACCTCGACATCGAGGCCGGCGGCGCGGACCGCCTCGACCTCCTCGCCGCCGCGGCCAAAGATGAACGGGTCGCCGCCCTTCAGCCGTACAACGACCGACCCGGCGCGGACGTGATCGACGATGAGCGCATTGATCGCGTCTTGCGGCAGGGTATGACGAGCGCGCTTCTTGGCGACCGAGATGCGGCGCGCGGTCACGGGCGCGAGGTCGAGGACGCGGGGGTCGATCAGCCCGTCATGGATGACGACGTCGGCGCGCGCGAGCGCCTCGACCGCGCGGACGGTGAGGAGGCCGGGGTCGCCCGGGCCGGCGCCGACAAGGATCGCGCAGCCGGGAACAGGACGGCTAGGCGCGGGCGGGTAGAGAGGCGTCACCATGATGTTGGAAATGGCATCGCGGCATCATCGCCGCAATCGAGCGATTCCTTGCGCTCGGGGTAGGCAAGGTTTGCGCCGCGCTCGCGCTCGATCGCGCATCGGCGCGCGAACGCGATGTTAACGTCGCCCGGCCATGTTACCATTCAGGAGAAAGGCGCGTGGTCGACGGCGAACACCAGCGATACGTCGGTCCGGAGCCCGATCCGGCCGCGCGCGTCGGCTCGGCGTCCGGCGGAGCGCTGTTCTCGACCGACTGGCGCGATACCACATCAAGTCCGGCGTCGGCGGCGGTGACGATCCGCCCGGCGCGACAGAGCGTGCCCGATCCGTTGCACACGCGGGCGCGGGCGGCGACGCCGGCGCAGGAACGTGCACGCGCGGCTGAACTGGTCGCGACGGCCAAGACCGCAATCCGCGCGACCTTCGACGACGTCCGCTTCAGTCGACAGATCAACATCGCCGATCTCTCGCCCATCGTCGGCGATATCGAAGCGTCGCTGTCGCGCAACCCGGTCGCCTTGCCCAGCGTGACGCGGCTCCGAAGACGGCACGAGTACACCTATATCCATTCCGTGTCGGTCTCGGCGCTGATGATCGGGCTGGCCCATGAGTTGGGGCTGGGTCAGGACGAGATCCACGACGTCGGCTTGGCGGGGCTGGTCCACGATGTCGGCAAGGCGCGCGTTCCGACGGCGCTGCTCGACAAGCCAGGGCCGCTCACCGCGTCGGAGTTCGGCATCCTTCAAACCCATCCGGAGCGCGGCCATGCGCTGCTGATCGCGGCGGGTGTTCGTTCGCCGATCGCGTTGGACGTAAGCCTGCACCATCACGAGCGCGTCGGCGGTGGCGGCTATCCAGCGGGATTGGTCGGCGCCGAGATCAGCATCTTCGCGCGCATCGCCGCGATCTGCGACGTGTTCGACGCGGTCACCTCGGTCCGGGCGTACAAGAACGCTTGGTCGCCGGGCCAGGCGATCGAGTGGATGACGAGCGCGACGGGGCATTTCGACGCACGAATGTTGGCGGTGTTCAGCGCCATGATCGGCGCCTTTCCGGCCGGAACGCTGGTTCGCTTGCAAAGCGACAAGCTGGCGGTGGTGCTGGATGATCCGAGCGCCGATCCAATCCGTCCGGCGCTTGCGATCTTCCACTGCGCCGCGAGCGTTAAAGCGACCGCGTGGCGGCGTTCGTCCGCCGAGGTCGATCCGATCGTTGGCGTGGAACGCGCCGATCGTTGGGCGTTCGCCGACTGGATCGGCCTTCGCGCCAGCATCCTGACGCACTTCGCCGCGCCGGCACGTGGATGACGGCCCGGCCGTGCAGGCCACTGACGGTATTCGCGGCCAACTACTTCGTTTGCCCTCTCGTGGCGCGCGCGTCGTCTTCCAGCGCGTCGGCGCGCTGGTCTGCGGCTTCGCGCTGTTCGTCGGCGGCATCCTCCAGCGCGTCGGCGCGGGCCTCGCGGGCGTCCTCCGCGCTGTCGGCGGTGTCGTCGCGGCGTTCGCCCAAAGTCTCGGCGGGGCCGCTGCGGACATTGTCCTCGCCGCGGACGGCGCCGGTCGCGTTGTCGACCTGTTCGCCGGCGTCCTCGCGCGGGCCGTCGCAGGCGGCGAGGGTGGCCAAGCCGGCCAGGACCAGGATTAGGGTGGCTTTCATCGTCGGTTCTCCCTGTCGTTCCGCGTCAACCGGGGGCGGGGTCGGTGGTTCCGAGCCTCAACCGTCGCGCAAGCCGATGCCGATCGAGGCGCGGGCGGCCTCCGCCTCGTTGGAGACGACGGGGTAGGCGCAGTAATCGGCGGCGTAATAGGCGCTGGGACGGTGGTTTCCCGACCAGCCGATTCCGCCGAACGGCGCGCCCGACGACGCGCCGTTGGTCGGGCGGTTCCAGTTGACGATGCCGGCGCGGGCGTTGGACCAGAAGCGGTCGTAGAGCGCCGGCGTCTGGCTGATGAGGGACGCGGACAGGCCGTAACGGGTGTTGTTCGCCTCGGCGATCGCTGCGTCGAAATCGTCGGTTCGGATCACCTGCAGGATGGGGCCGAACAGCTCGATATCGGGACGGTCGGGCATCGCGGTCACGTCGATCAGCGCGGGAACGAGGAACGGGCGGCCCTCGACCGGGCGTTCGAGGTGGCGGATGGCGCGACCGCCGCGCATCAGCAGCGTCAGGAAGCTTTCGGTCAGCTGGTCGGCGGCCTCGTTGTCGATCACCGGCCCCATGAAGGGGGCGGGGGCGGAGTGCGGCTCACCGACGATGATCCGGCCGACCATCTTGTTGAGCATGTCGAGCAACGGTTCCGCCAGGCGCTGCTCAACGATCAGGCGGCGGGCGGCGGTGCAGCGCTGACCGGCGCTGGTGAAGGCGGATTGGATCACCAGGACGGCGGCGGTGTGAAGATCGGGGGTGTCCCACACGACGATGGGATTGTTGCCACCCATCTCCAGCGCCAGGATCTTGTCCGGACGGTCGGCGAACAACCGGTTGAGCGCGAGGCCGGTGCGCGCCGAGCCGGTGAACAGCAGCCCGTCGATGTCGCGGTGCGCGGCCAGCGCTTTTCCTTCCGCCGGGCCGCCGACTACGAGGCGGATGCATTCGGGCGGCACGCCGGCGGCGCGGAGGCACTCGACCAGATAGGCGCCGCTCGCCGGGGTCTTCTCCGACGGCTTGAACACCACCGCGTTGCCGGCGAGGAGGGCGGGAACGATGTGGCCGTTCGGCAGATGGGCGGGGAAATTATAGGGGCCGAGCACCGCCAGGACGCCATGGGGCTTGTGGCGCAGCGCCATGCGACTGCCCATCGGCGCGTCGAGCCGGCGCTGCGCGGTGCGTTCGGCGTAGGCGGCGACGGAGATGTCGACCTTGGCGATGACCGAGTCGACCTCGGTGCGGGCCTCCCATAACGGCTTGCCGGTTTCGCGGGCGATGAGGTCGGCGAAGGGTTCGGCGCGGGCGCGGACGGTGTTGGCGAAGCGGCGCAGCGTCTCGACGCGGAAGGTGAGCGAGCGCGCCGCCCAGGCGGCCCAGCCGCCCCGCGCGGCGGCGACCTCGGCCTCGACGTCGCTGACCGCTTGTCGCCAGAGGACGGCGCCGGTCGCGGGTTCGCTCGATACGATCTCTTCGGCCATGCTCGTCCGGGTGCTCCCGCTGATCAGCCACCGTCACCACTCGTTCGAGCGAACGGGCGAGGTCGGCGACGCTCTTGCCCCAGTTTTGGTTACCGCGCCACTACCCCGCGAGGGCGGCGCCCATGGCGCGGATCGCGGCGACCTTGGCGTCGAGCGCGGACCAGTCGTCGTCGGCCGCGATGGCGGACCAGATCGCCTCGACCTCGTCGATCAGCATCGCGCAGGGTTCGCCTCGCCAATAGGCGTCGGTGCGATCCTTTCGGGGCGTGTAGCCGGCGAGGGCGGCGCGGACCTCGTCCCATTCGGGGCCGTAGCGCGCGGGGAGGTCACCGCCGAACGCGTCGAAGTAGAAGCGGTCGAGGCCGGCGCCGGTCGCGATCAGTGCGCGCTGGGTGGCCTCGGCGACGGCGCGGTCGCTTGCGCCATCGCGGGGACGGACGCCTAGCCGCCACAACAGCCGATCGGCCATCGCCGCCTGGAAGCGATCGCCGAATGTGTCGAGCGCGGCGATCAGCGGCTCTGCGTCAGTGACGAGGCGGAGCGACACGGCGAGTTGCATCGCGTCCCAGTGGATCGCCTCTGGCTGGCGACCGAAGGCGTAGAGGCCCGCGTGGTCGAAATAAGCGGCGGTGAAGGCGGGATCCCAGGTCGGGGCGAAGCGCCACGGGCCGTAGTCGAAGCTTTCGCCCGTCACGTTGATGTTGTCCGAGTTGAGCACGCCGTGGACGAAGCCGGCGGCCATGTAGGCGGCGGCGAGCTGGGCGGCGCGGGCGACGACGAGGTCGAGCAGGCGGGTGGCGGGATCGGCCCCGGGTTCCTCGCGGTAGAGTTCGCGCAGGGTGTAGGCGATGAGCGCGCGCATGCCGGCCTCGTCGCGCTCGTAGGCCAGGCGCTGGAAGCTGCCGATGCGGATATGGCCGTGGCTGAGGCGGACTAGCACGGCGGAGCGGGTCGGGGACGGTTCGTCGCCGCGTTCCAGCGCCTCTCCGGTCTCGATCAGCGACAGGGTGCGCGAGGTGGGGACGCCGAGCGCCTCGAGCATCTCGGTGGCGAGGATCTCGCGGACGCCGCCCTTGAGCGTCAGGCGGCCGTCGCCGAAGCGGCTCCACGGCGTCTGGCCGGAGCCCTTGGTGCCGAGATCCATCAGGCGGTCACGGTCGTCGCGAAGTTGCGCGAAGAGGAAGCCGCGGCCGTCGCCGATCTCCGGGTTGTATTGGCGGAACTGGTGGCCGTGGTAGCGCAGCGCCAGCGGTTGCGGCAGGCTGCCGGGGAGCGGCTCGAAGCGGCCGAAGTGGCGGGTCCAGTCGGCATCGGCGAGTTGGTCGAGGCCGACTTGCGCGGCGGCGCGGTCGTTGCGGAAGCGCAGCCGGGTTTCGGGGAAGTCGGCGGCAGCGACTTGGTCGTAGAAGCCGTCGCCGAGCGCGAGGATGGCGGTGGCGGGGCGGTAGGCTGGCGGCATCTGGGGCATAGCCGAGATATGGGGGACGGGTGGCGCGGGGCGCAACGGGCCAAGTCACGAAGGGATGGGGGAACTCGGAAAGCCGCCGCGCGTCTCCTCGCCAGCACCGCAGGAGCACGCATGACCGACGCGTCGGACGCCCATACCGCCATCACCAGCCTGACCGGCCGGCGGGCGATCATCACCGGGGGAACGACCGGGATCGGCCGGGCGATCGCGGTGCTGCTGGCGTCGGAGGGCGCGCGGGTGTTCATTTGCGGGCGCAACCCCGACCATCTCGCCGACGCGCTGGCGCGTATTCGCGAGGTCGGAGACGGCGACGGCGTCGCGCTCGACCTGGCCGAGCCGGACAACGTCAAGCGCTTCTTCGACGACGGCGCGCGGTCGCTGGGCGGATTCGACATCGCGGTGATCAACGCCGCCGTCGCCGCCGAGGGCCTGACCGACATGGACGAGCAGGCGTTGCGCTACGCGATCGCGGTCGACTTCACCGCCTATTTGCTGAGCGCGCACGCGGCGGTGAACGCGATCGAGGAGGGCGACATCGTCCTGACCGGGTCGATGTCAGCGCATGTGTTGGGGCCCGGCTCCACCGTCTATGCCGGTATCAAGGCGGGGATCGCGGGCTTCGCCGAGGCGCTGCGGCGCGAGGTGGGCGACAAGGGCATCCGCGTCGCGCTGGTCGAGCCGGGCAAGACGGGGGCCGACCTCGACCCGTCGACCTCGCCCGAGGAGGAACGCGCGCAGATCGGCGACGAGACGATGCTGCGCGCCGAGGACATCGCGGTGGGGGTGCATTACCTCCTGACGCAGCCGCGGCGGACGGTGGTGCAGCAGCTGACCATCGTGCCGCGGGCGCAGGCGGGCGAATGACATTCGCCTTTGACCAGTTGGTGTTCGGGCCCGACGACGTCGACCTCGCGCGCTCGCCGCTGGCGGGGAAGGTCGATGCCGAAACCTATGTGCTCGGCGCGTTCAATCCGGGGATGACGCGGCTGGCGAACGGCAATCTGCTACTGATGGTGCGGGTGGCCGAAGCGCTCCGGAAGCCGATCCGGGGCGGGCACATTCATGCGATCCGCTGGACCAAGGACGGCTATACGCTCGACGAGTGGCCGCTGGAGCTGGTCGACACCGCCGACCCGCGCAAGTTCGAGATGCGGGGTGGCGGATGGCGGACGCTGGCGCTGACGTCGCTGTCGTGGCTGCTGCCGGTCGAACTCGACGCGGACGGGCGCGCGGTGGTGACGGTCCACTACGACCGGGCGATCGCGCCGAGCGCGGATTATATGAGCTACGGCGTCGAGGACGCGCGGATCAGCCACGTTGGCGACCGCTACCTAATGACGACCTGCACCGTCAGCCCGGAACGGCACGCGACGACGCTGTATTCGTCGGACGATGCGATGGACTGGCGGTGCGAGGGAATCGTGCTCGATCACCAGAACAAGGACATGCTGATCTTCGAAGGAAAGGTCGCGGGAAAGTTCTGGGCGCAGACCCGGCCGTTGGGCGAGCTGTACTTCGCCTATCCGCCCGGGAGCGAGTGGCGCGCGGGGCCGTCGATAAACCTGGCGAGTTCGCCCGACGGCCTGCACTGGAAACCGCATGACGAACCGGGGATCCGGCCGCACGCGGGCACCGTCGCTACCGCGAGGATGGGTGGGGGCGCGCCGCCGATCCTGACCGACGCGGGCTGGCTGACGCTGTGGCACGGGGTGGAGCCGTCGGGGGTGGTCGGCATCTATCGGACATACTGGTCGGTGCTCGACCGCCACGAGCCGTGGCGGACGGTTCGGGTCGAGCATCCGCCGCTGCTGGAGGCGTCGCCGACGCTGACCGAACCGCTGAAGGACAAGATGTACGTCGACCAGGTGGTGTTCACGACGGGCATCGCCGATGGGGGCGACCACTATATCGTCGCCAGCGGCGAGGCCGATCTGGCGTGTCGGGTGACGCATGTGCCAAAGAGCGTGTTCGCATGAGGACACGTCATTAGCTCGCAACCGATTTCCGCCGTTTCGATCGACACCCGACCCGAACCGCCCGCCTCGCCAGAGCGTCCCAGCCTGGCCGCGCGCGCGACGGCGGCCGGCCTGTCGGCGGCGTGGCGGCGCGGGCTGTTGTCCGAACCGTCGCTTGATCCGGCGGTGCTGACCCGGTTGGCGGTGGAGGCCGAGCGCCAGGACGACTTCGGCGCGGATCACTGGCGTGAGCCGTTTCACCTGCTCACCGCCGCGCTGGCGAGCGAGGCGGGGCTCAACCCGGTCGGGTTGACCATGGCGCGCGGTCAGCTGGTCAAGGCGTTGCGCGAACGATTGCGCGCGCACGCGCTTTGGCGGGCGCATCCCGAGATCGCCGACGTGCCGATCACCGCGCCGATCGTCGTGCTGGGGTCGATGCGGTCGGGGACGACGCGGATTCAGCGGCTGCTCGCTTGCGACAACCGGCTGGCGCACACCCGGCTGTTCGAATCGCTCAGCCCGGTGCCGGTCAAGCCGTTCGCGGCATGGGACGCGCGGCCGTTGAAGGCGGCGGCGGGGCTGCAATTCATCCGCCGGATGAACCCGGCGCTGGCGGCGATCCACCCGACCGACGCGCGCCAGCCGGACGAGGAGTTCGGGCTGTTCTCCCTTTCCTTTAACGGCGCGCAGTTCGAGACGCAGTGGCGCGTCCCCAGCTTCGCGCGGTGGTGGGAGGCGCGGGACGCAACGGCGGTGTACCGCGAGTTCCGCCTGCTGCTGCAGACGATCGCGTGGACCCGCGGCGGGCATGTCGACCGGCCATGGATCCTGAAGGCGCCCCAGTTCATGGAGGAACTGGACGCGCTGCTCTCGGTGTTCCCCGACGCGCGGCTGCTGTGCCTCCACCGCGACCCGGTCCAGGTCGTCGGGTCGTCGGCGTCGCTGGTGTGGCATCAGTTGCGGGTGCAATCGGACACGGTGACCAAGACTTGGGTCGGGGCGGAGTGGCTTGGCAAGACCGCGCACCGGGTGAGGGCGGCGGCGGCGTCGCGCGGGCGGGCGCGGAACGTGGCGCAGCTCGACATCGACTTCGCCGAGGTAGATCGTGATTGGCGCGGACAGGTGGCGCGGGTGTACGATTTCCTTGACCTGGCCCTGACGCCGATGGTCGAGGCGCGGATGGAGGCGTATCTCGGCCAGTCGACGGCGCACCACGGGCACCGGTACACCTTGGCCGAGTTCGGGCTGTCCGCCGCCGAGGTTCACCGGGCGCTGCCGGACGGGGCTTGAGCGGGTCTATCGACTTCCTCCGTTCGTCCTGAGTAGCCGCTGAGCTTGTCGAAGTTGCGTATCGAAGTACAAGAGTGCGCGTGGATCGGTGCTTCGATACGAGCCCTCGATACGCTCCGTTGGAGCTACTCGGTCTCTACTCAGCACGAACGGTGGATTTTGTAAGTCGCAGCGATACTCTAACAGCCCTTCATGCCCGCCCCGGTCAACATCCTCCATTTTCACTCGACCTTTTCGCTCGGCGGCAAGGAGGCGCGAGCGGTTCGGCTTATGAACGCGTGGGGAAGCGCCGCGCGGCACACGATCGTGTCGGGGATGCCAGACCAATTGAGCGCGCGCGCGTCGATCGCCAAGGGCGTCAGTTACGAGATCGCGCAGGATCCGCCGCCGCTGACCGGGCGGCCGTCGGTCGCGCGGTTCGAGGCGCTGGCGCGGTTCATGCGGCGGTTCGACCTGGTGCTGACGTATAACTGGGGCGCGATCGACGGGGTCATGGCGAGGCGCGTGTTCGCCAAGGGCGCGCCGCCGCTGATCCATCACGAGGACGGGTTCAACGCCGATGAGGCGGGCGGGCTGAAGCGCGAACGCAATATCTATCGCCGGCTGGCGCTGCCGGCGGCCGACGCGCTGGTAGTGCCGAGCCGGGCATTGGAGCGGATCGCGCTGGAGACGTGGAAGCAGCCGCGCGCGCGCGTCCACCGGGTGGTCAATGGCATCGCCACCGCGCTTTATGCCGGCAAGCCCGAGCCCAAGGCGATCCCCGGCTTCGTCCGGCGGGAGAAGGAAGTGGTGATCGGCGCGCTTGCGGGACTGCGCGAGGTCAAGGATTTGCCGGGGCTGGTCCGGTCGGTCGCCGGGGTGGCCCAGCGTTGCCGGCTGGTGATCGTCGGCGAGGGGCCGGAGCGCGATCGCATCGCGCAGGCGGCAGCGGCGATGGGGATGAGCGACCAGTTGGTCATGCCGGGGTTCCTCGACCGGCCGTATCGCTATGTCGGCCATTTCGACATCATGGCGCTGTCGTCGTGGAGCGAGCAGTTCCCCATTTCGGTGGTCGAGGGCATGGCCGCCGGGCTGCCGATCGCGGCGCCGCCGGTCGGCGACGTGCCCGACATGGTGGCGGCGGAGAACCGGCCGTTCATCCCCGACCATTCGGGCGAGGTGCGGCTGCGCGACGCCATCGCCGCGCTCGCCGCCGATCCCGAGCTGCGGCGGACGGTGGGCGCGGCCAACCAGGCGCGGGCGCGGGCGGAGTATGACGAAGGAATGATGATCGCGCGGTACAAGGCACTGTACGAGGGGGCGATGCGGCGGCCGGGGGTGTTGGGGTAGCAGCTTAAACTTCAGCAGCCATCCCGACGGCCGGGGCCCAGTCACGCTGGCCGATAAGAGAGCGCCCGACGCGGCTTGCAAGCGCACCGTGACTGGACCCCGGCCTTCGCCGGGGTGGCATTGTGGTGAGAGGATAACGAACGCACCTTTTATTCGCGCCCACGCAACCTTGCGCTATGGATGCGAGTATCTTCTGTTCGAAGGATGATGGCGACGGTGTTCAAGGGCCTGCAACCGATTGTGTATAACGGCCGCGAGGTCTGGCCGCTGGTCGAGGGCGGCAAGGGCGTCGCCGCGACCAATCACGCGTCGGCGGGGGCCTGGGCCGCGGCGGGCGGGATCGGCACCGTGTCGGCGGTCAACGCCGACAGCTACGACCCCGAGGGCAAGATCATCCCGCAGGTGTACCGCGCGCTGACCCGGCGCGAGCGGCACGAGGAGCTGGTCCAATACGCGATCGATGGCGCGGTCGAGCAGGTGCGGCGCGCCTTCGACATCGCCGGCGGCAAAGGCGCGATCAACATCAACGTGCTGTGGGAAATGGGCGGGGCGCAACGCGTGCTCCAGGGCGTGCTGGAGCGGACCAAGGGCCTGGTGTCCGGCGTCACCTGCGGCGCGGGGATGCCGTACAAGCTGTCGGAGATCGCGGCCTCGCACAACGTCCACTACCTGCCGATCATCAGCTCGGGCCGGGCGTTCCGCGCCTTGTGGAAGCGGGCCTATTCGAAAGCGTCGGAGTGGCTGGCGGCGGTGGTGTACGAGGATCCGTGGCTGGCGGGCGGGCACAACGGGCTGTCCAACGCCGAGGATCCATTGAAGCCGCAGGATCCGTATCCCCGGGTGAAGGATTTGCGCGACACAATGCGCGAGGGCGGCATCTCCGACGATGTGCCGATCGTGATGGCGGGCGGCGTGTGGTATCTGCGCGACTGGAGCGACTGGATCGACAATCCGGAACTGGGCGCGATCGCGTTCCAGTTCGGCACGCGGCCGCTGCTGACGCGCGAAAGCCCGATCGCGGAGGAATGGAAGGCGCGATTGACGACGATCGAGGAAGGCGAGGTGCTGCTTCACCGCTTTTCGCCGACCGGCTTCTACTCGTCGGCGGTGCGCAACCCGTTCCTGCGCGCGCTGGAGGCCAGGTCGGAGCGGCAGATCGCCTTTTCGACGCAGGAAGCGGGCGATCATGTCTTCCAGCTCGATGTCGGGGTGAAGGGCAAGAATTTCTGGGTGACGCGCGGCGACCTCCTGCGCGCGCGCGAGTGGTTCGGCGCGGGGTTCACCGACGCGCTGAAGACGCCGGACAACACGCTGGTATTCGTGACGCCGGGCGAGAAGCAGGTGATCCGCAAGGACCAGGCGGATTGCATGGGATGCTTGTCGCAATGCTCGTTTTCGTCCTGGGCGGATACGGAGACCAACTCGACCGGGCGGCTGGCCGATCCGCGGTCGTTCTGCATCCAGAAGACGTTGCAGGACATCGCGCATGGCGGCGACGTCGAGCAGAACCTGATGTTCGCCGGGCATAGCGCCTACACGTTCAAGCGCGACCCGTTCTATTCGAACGGCTTCGTGCCGAGCGTCAAGCAGCTGGTCGATCGCATCCTGACGGGGGACTGACGGGGTCGGACCGGCCGCGACGATCGAGAAAAGGACAGGATGATGGCCGACCACCCGACGACGGGACTCGAACTACGCTCGACGGTGTCGTCCGGGGGCGAGCTTCGCTTAAGTCTGGAGGAGGTCGCCGTGCGCGAGCCGGGGCCCGACGACGTGCTCGTCCGGGTCGAGGCGTCGCCGATCAATCCGTCCGACCTGGGGCTGCTGCTCGGCCCCGTCGACGTGACGACGCTGGTCGCGGTCGGCTCGCCCGAGCGCCCGACGCTGACCGCGACCGTGCCGGCGGCGAGGATGGGAATGATGAAGCCGAGGCTCGACCAGTCGATGGCGGTCGGCAACGAGGGCGCCGGCACGGTGATCGCGGCCGGCGAGAACGCGGCCGGGCTGATCGGGCGCAAGGTCGGGATGCTGGGCGGGGCGATGTACGCGCAGTACCGCACGGTGCCGGCGAGCAGTTGCATCCCGCTGCCCGAGGGCGCCAGCGCGGCCGATGGCGCGTCGATGTTCGTCAACCCGCTGACCGCGCTGGCGATGGTCGAGACGATGCGGGGCGAAGGGCACACCGCGCTAATCCATACCGCGGCGGCGTCCAACCTGGGGCAGATGCTCAACCGGATATGCATCGCCGACGACTTGGCGCTGGTGAATATCGTCCGCAGCGCCGAGCAGGCCGCCTTGTTGCGCGGCATCGGCGCGAAACACGTCGTCGACAGTTCGTCCACGAGCTTTAGGGCGGAGCTGACCGACGCCGTCGCCGAGACCGGCGCGACGATCGCCTTCGACGCGATCGGCGGCGGGCGGCTGGCGAACGCGATCCTGCACGCGATGGAGGCCGCGGCCAACCGCGCGGCGGCTGGGTACAGTCGCTACGGCTCGTCGACGTTCAAGCAGGTCTACATCTATGGTGGCCTCGACACCGGGCCGACCGAGCTCGATCGCGGCTTCGGCTTCGCCTGGAGCGTCGGTGGGTTCCTGTTGACGCCGTTCCTGCAGAAGATCGGCGGGGCCGAGACGCAGCGGCTACGCGACCGGGTCGCGCGCGAGCTGACCACGACCTTCGCCAGCCATTACACCGCGACGCTGTCGCTGGCGGACGTGCTCAAGCCCGAGATGGCGCTGGCGTACAACCGCAAGTCGACCGGCGAAAAGTACCTGATCGACCCGAGCCGCTAGGCTGGGGCCTGCCACACCCGCACGTAATCCACCTCCATTCGCTGCGGCAGCGCGGCGTCGTCGACGCCCTTCTGGCCGGCCCAGTCGCCGCCGATGGCGAGGTTGAGGATGAGGTGGAACGGCGCGTCGAACGGCCAGGCGCCGCGACCGCCGGGCTGGTTGTTGCGGATGCGCATGAAGGCGCGGTCGTCGATGCCGATCGTGATCGCGGTCGGCGTCCAGTCGAGCTGATAACGGTGGAACGCGGTGCAGGCGGTCGGCACCGTCGTCTCGGCGCCGCGCTGCGTCCCCTTGCTATGCGTGAACAGGCCGGTGTGGAGGGTGCCGTGGACCACGGTCGGTCGCCAGCCCACGTGTTCCATGATGTCGATCTCGCCGCCGTCAGGCCACCCGCCCACGTCCGGCAGCATCCAAATCGCCGGCCAGGTACCGCGCGCGCAAGGTAAGCGCGCGCGGATTTCGTAGAAGCCATGGGTCCAGCTGACCTTCCCTTTGGTCAGGATGCGGGCCGAGGTGTAGCGTTGACCACCCCAGTCGGGCGCCTCCGACAGCGTCTCGCGCCGCGCCTCGATGACCAGGCGACCATCCTCCAGCCGCAGGTTTTCGGGGCGGGTGTCGGCGTAGTACTGCGCTTCATTGTTGTGCCAGCCGGCCTTGTTGCGGGCGGTATCGTAGCGCCACTTCGTCGCGTCGAGCGCGCGACCGTTGAACTCGTCCGACCAGACCAGGCGGGCGGCGGCGGGCCGCTTCATCGCGTCGTCGACATGGTAGCGGTTGTCGACCATCTGCGGCGTGGCGGCGAGGGCGGCGGCGGCGATCCAGGCGATGCTGTTCATCGACGGACGTTATCGTGGTCGCGCCCTCGGGTCGAGCCCGGCTCCGCCGATCAGACGCCTTCCCGCCAGGGTTGCGAGGGCAGCAATGGTGCTTCGCCGGCGTCGTCCCCGTCCGGGAGGGTCCAGCGAATGCGCTGCACCGCGCCACGGCAGGCGACGTCGCGCCCGCCGCTTCGGGCCGGGGCAAAAGCGATCGTCCCCTGGCGCGCGGCGACCACGTTGTCGAACAGTAGCGGCGGGTAGCTCGCGATGGCGCGCGGCGGCCCGTGCCGGCCGGCGGCGTCGAGGTCGAATTCGAGCACGGAGATGCCGGCGAGGTTGGCGGTGATGACATCCTCGGGGAAGTCATCCTCGGTGATCTCGTTGGCGGTGAGCTTCGGCCCGGCGTCGCGGGTGACGCACAGGTCCGTCGGCAACCCGACCGAGCGGGCCAGCGCAGCGATGCCGGCGGGCTGTTCCAGCTCGCGCGCGATCGCGATGTGCGCCAGCGCCAGCGCCACGACGCGGGGATCGGTCGCGCCGACCGTCGCGCGGCCGCGCTCGATTAGGCGGCCAAGCTGCTCCAGGCGTTCCTCGCCGGTCAAGAAACCGTTGCTTGCCCGGTAGGCGGGGTAGGCGACCGCGAAATCGGCGCGCGCCAGATAATCGCGATATCCGGTCACCCACGCCGCCCTGACCTGTTCGGAGGTGGCGTCGGCGCCCAGCTTGCGGACTTCGGCGAGCGTGTTCAACTGGGGCGGCGCGAACCCTTCGGTGCCGCCGGCCAGCTTGACCAGGCGGTCGATATCGTTGGCGAGAGCGGTCAACACCGCGGGCGAGATATCGCCGTGCGACTGGGCGCGTTCAGTCGACAGTTCGGCTAGGTGAGCCGTTGGGCCGATCAGGATTGGACTGTCCGGGCCAAATCGCGTCTTCAAAGCTTCCACCTTGGTCGAAGCGACGTTGACTCGTTCCTCGCTCGACCCATGGTCGTCGAAGCGTGCGAAGATGCCGCGCGCGGCCGCCCAGGCGCTTGGCACCTCCAGCGGCAGATGCGACCCTGGATGAGCGGCCGAGGGCGCGGTCCGGCAACGCAGCTCGATCACCAGGGCGGCGCCGGTCATCGCGTCATGGTCGTCGAGGTCGTCGGTGCCGAGCCCGTCGAGGAAGGCGCGGACGATCGCGGGGCGGCTGGCGAGGAGCGGCGCCGCCCGGATCGCGCGCGCGACGGGGTCACGGAACACGACGACGACCAGGTAATCCCCTGGCGTTACCGCCGCGCCGCAGGTCGGCAGCCGATCGGCAATGGCGCCCGCGGCGCGCCCATCGTTACCGACCGCGCGGGCGGCGCTGGCGAACAGGGCCAGCGCGCGCTCGACGGCCTGGGAGTCCTCGTTGGCGTCGAT
>CAXTRJ010000010.1:0-25545 GCA_964246585.1 uncultured Sphingomonas sp.
GTGCTGCGCGGGCTGGTCGCCGACTGGCCGATCGTCGCGGCGGCGGCGCGGGGCGACGAGGCGCTGGCCGATTACCTCCTCGCGCGGCCGGCGGCTCGGCCGGTCAACGCCTGGTTCGGGGCGCCGGCGATCGGCGGCCGGTTCGGTTACGCCGACGACCTCAGCGGCTTCAACCACGAGCGCCGGGTCGTGCCGCTTCCCGACCTCCTCGCCTATCTGATCGAGCACCGCGACGACCCGCGCGCCCACACGGCCTATGCCGGCGGCATCCCGATCGCCCAGACGGTGCCGGGGCTGCGCGACCAGTTGCCGATGCCGCTGCTGGATCGCGACCGCGAGATGCTGGTGTCGTTGTGGCTCGGCGGGCGGGCGCGGACGGCGGCGCATTGGGACGTGCCGCAGAACTTGGCCTGCGTCGTCGCCGGGCGGCGGCGCTTCACGCTGTTCCCGACCGAGCAGGTGAAGAACCTGTATGTCGGGCCGCTCGACCACACGCTGGCGGGGCAGCCGACCAGCCTGGTCGACTTCGCCGAGCCCGATTTCGCGCGCTTCCCGCGTTTTCGCGAGGCGCTGGCGGCGGCCGAGGTCGCCGAGCTCGAGCCCGGCGACGCGCTCTACCTGCCGAGTCTCTGGTGGCATCATGTCGAATCGCTCGACCCGGTCGGCGCGATGGTCAATTTTTGGTGGCGGGACGGCCCCGATTGGCTGATCACGCCGCTGTTCACGCTGCTCCACGCGCTGCTGACGTTGCGCGACCTGCCCGACAACGAACGCGAGGCGTGGCGGGTGTTCTTCGACCACTACATCTTCGAACGGAACGGAGATCCGATGGAGCATTTGCCCGCCGAGGCGCGCGGGCTGTTCGGCGAGATGACCCCCGAACTGCGGCAGCGGTTGAAGGCGTTCCTCGCCGGCCCGCTCCAGCCATGAACGGGCCAGGCCAGCCGGGCGACCGCGCGCTGCGCCGCATCGTGATCGTCGGCGGCGGGTCGGCCGGATGGATGGCCGCCGCCTCGATCGCCCATGTCGTGCGCGGCGGTTGCCGGGTCGAACTGGTCGAATCGGACGAGATCGGCACGGTCGGCGTCGGCGAGGCGACGATCCCGCCGATCAAGACCTATCTCCAGCGGCTCGGCATCACCGAGGAGGATTTCGTTCGGGCGACCAAGGCGACGTTCAAGCTCGGCATCGAGTTCGTTGGCTGGTCGAAGCCGGGGCAGCGCTATTTCCACCCATTCGGCACCTATGGCGTCGGTTTCGACAGCGTGCCCTTGCACCAATATTGGCTGCGCGAGGCGCTGGTCGGGCGGGGGCGCCCGCTCGACGACTATTCGATGGCGTGGGGCATGGCGCGACGCGGCCGGTTCGCCCAGCCGTCGCCCGACCCGCGCAACGTCCAGTCGACCTTCGACTATGCCTATCACTTCGACGCCGGGCTGTTCGCCCGGTTCCTGCGACAACGGGCCGAGGCGGACGGGGTCGCGCGCAGCGAGGGCCGCGTCGCCGATGTTAGGCGCGACCCGGCCACGGGCTTCGTCGCCGCCGTGATGCTCGCTGACGGGCGCGAGGTCGCGGGCGACTTCGTCATCGATTGCACCGGCTTCGCCAGCCTGCTGCTTGGCCGGACGCTCGGCGTCGGCCATGAGGACTGGAGCGGCTGGCTGCCGTGCGACCGGGCGGTCGCCGTGGCGTGCGAGGCGGGCGGCGAGCGGCAACCGTTCACCCGCTCGACCGCGCGCGAGGCCGGATGGCAATGGCGCATCCCGCTGCAGCACCGCATCGGCAACGGCCACGTCTTCGCGAGTGCATATGCGGACGAGGACGAGGCGACCGGAACGCTGCTCGGCTCGCTGGAAGGCGCGCCGATCGGGACGCCCAGGACGCTGCGCTTCACCACCGGGCGGCGCCAATCATTCTGGCGCGGCAACTGCCTGGCGCTGGGCCTCGCCGCCGGGTTCATGGAACCGCTCGAGTCGACCAGCCTGCATCTGGTGCAAAGCGGCATCCAGCGCTTCCTGGCACTGTTCCCCGACCGCGACTGCGATCCGCTCGGCGCGCGCGAGTATGATCGGCTGACGATCACGAGTACGGCCGCATTCGCGATTTCCTGATCCTGCACTATCACGCCAACGCGCGCGACGGCGCGATGTGGCGACACTGCCGCGAGATGACGCTGCCCGACGACCTGGCTTACCGGCTGCGTCAGTTCCGCGAATGGGGCCGGCTGGTCTCGCCCGGGCCCGAACTGTTCGCCAACGCCAGCTGGCTGGCGGTGCTGATCGGACAGGACGGGTTGCCGCGCCGCCACGACCCGCTGGTCGATCAACGCCCGGGCGTGGACGCGCGCGGCCGGTTGTCCAGCATCGCCACGCTGATCGGCGAGGCCGCGGAGGCGATGCCGCGACACGAGCAATGGCTGGCGCGATTGGCGGCTTCCTGACCTCCTTTGCAAAACTTTGCACAGTTTATGTCTGTCCCTCCCTTGCATCGTCCGCGAAAACGGGATTATGCTTGGCGCAGAAAAGCAAAGCGGCTCACCCCTGGCGGGTCGAGAAGCCGCATAGGGGGAGGGTGGAATGGGCAATCTACTGATTGATCGTGCAAAGTTTTCAGGCATCGCCGACCGAGCGACGCGGCTGTCGTCGGTCAGCCTGCGGGCGCTAGGCGCCGCGCTGATCGTCGCGGCGTCGACCGGGACCGCGTTCGCGCAGGTGGTCGACCAGCAGGGCACCGGACCCACGACCAACACGCCGAGTTCCTCCGATCCCGCGGCGACGCAGACCCCCGGCAACAGCGCCGAGGTACCGTTGTCGGAAGCCGGCGAGACCGCGCCGCAGGATCAGGTCGCGGCGCAGGCGGTGGTCGGCCAGGACGAGGAAGGCGAGGACATCGTCGTCACCGGTTTCCGCGCCGCCATCGCCAATTCGATCGCGCAGAAGCGCAATTCGGACCAGATCCTGGAAAGCATCTCGGCCGAGGACATCGGCAAGCTGCCCGACAACTCGATCGCCGAGTCGATCGCGCGGCTGCCCGGCGTCACCGCCCAGCGCGTCGACGGTCGCGACCAGGCGATCAGCGTCCGCGGCTTCGCCCCCGACTTCTCGACCACGCTGCTCAACGGCCGCGAGCAGGTGACGACCAACGACAACCGCGCGGTCGAGTTCGACCAATACCCGTCCGAGCTGCTCGGCCAGGTCGTCGTCTACAAAACGCCGAGCGCCGGGCTGATCGGCCAAGGCCTGTCGGGCACGATCGACCTGCGCACGATCCGCCCGCTGCAGTACGGCAAGCGCGTGTTCGCCGCCAACGCGCGCGGCGAGCTGGTCACCAAGGGCCCGCTCAACGCCGACACGACCAACAAGGGCTACCGGGTCAGCGGCACCTATATCGACCAGTTCGCCGGCGATACGCTGGGCATCACGCTGGGCGTGGCGCACAACTCGTCGCCGAGCCAGTTCGAGCGCTACAACGCCTGGGGTTATCCGACGTTCGATTGCGCCACGCGCCCGGAATATCAGGTGGCCGGCGGCGGTGGATGCAACCCCGCCTTCGCCGAAGCCCAAGGCAAGTTCATCATCGGCGGCGCCAAGCCGTTCGTCCAGTCGAACAAGCTGACCCGCACCGGCGTCGTCGGCACGGTCGAGTGGGAGCCGACGCCCGAGCTGACCACGACGCTCGACCTGCTCTACACCGACTTCAAGGAAGAACAGTCGCTGCGCGGCATCGAGCTGCCGCTGTTTTGGGGCAACGCCACGCTGCAGCCCGGCTACGCGATCGACGGCAATTCGATCACGTCGGGAACGTGGAACACGGTCAAGGGCGTCGTCCGCAACGACTATGTCGAGCGCAACGCCGAGATCTTCTCGGCCGGGTTCAACGCCAGGTATCAGAGCGGGCCCGTGACGCTGGTCGGCGACGCGAGCTTCTCGCGCGTGACGCGCAACGACGTGTATGTCGAAACCTATAGCGGCACCTCGCGCGGGGCGGGCAACGGACCGTACGACGTCCTCGGCTTCGAGACGCAGGCCAACGGCATCACGACGTTCAGCTCGACGCTGGACTACGCCGATCCCAACCTGATCAAGCTGACCAGCCCGCAAGGCTGGGCCGCCGGTCCGCGTCCCGGGTCGGTCCCGGGTGGCCAGGACGGCTTCCTCAGCTCGCCCGACGTGAAGGACGAGCTGTACGCGTTTCGCGGCAGCGCCTCGTACGACATGGGCGACGGCTACGAGGTCGAGGTCGGTGGCAACTTCACCTCGCGCAGCAAGGACTATGTCCCGTCGGGCTTCTTCCTCGCCACCGCCGCCAATATCGCCGACCCGACGAGCAGCACCAGCGTGACGGTGCCCGACCAATATTTCCTCGGCACGACCAGCCTCGCCTATCTCGGCATTCCGGGACAGGTCAGTTTCGACACGCCCGCCCTGATCGCGGACGGCATCCTCGTACCCCTGGTCGCGGCGAACGAGCCGACGCTGTTCAACACCTGGTCGCTGAAAGAGAATGTCGCGACCGGCTGGCTCCGGCTCAACTTCGACACGCAGGCGGGCGGCGGCACCTTCTCCGGCAATGTCGGCGTCCAGGGCGTCTACACCGACCAGAGTTCGACCAGCTTTGCCAACCTGACCGGCACGCCGACCCCCAACGATGGCGGGCGGAGCTACATCGACTTCCTGCCCAGCCTCAACATGAGCATGCGGTTCGACGACAAGAACGTGCTGCGCGTCGGCATCGCCCGGACGCTGGCGCGGGCGCGGATGGACCAGCTGAAAGCGTCGCTCAACTACGGGATCAACCCCGCGCTGGTCGGCAGCACCAACCCGTTCCAGGCGTTCTTCGCCGGCGGCGGCGGCAACCCCAGGCTGAAGCCGTGGATCGCGACGGGCATCGACGTCTCCGCCGAGCATTATATCAGCCGGACGGGCTATTTCGCGGTCGCGGGATTCTACAAATACCTCGAAACCTACATCTACGAGCAGCTGACCTTGTTCGACTTCACCGGCGCGCAGACGAACGGCGCGACGCCCGCGACGAACATCGGCGTCGTCCGCCAACCGGTCAACGGCACGGGCGGCGTGATCTATGGCGGGGAGGTGTCGGGGACGCTGCCGCTAGCCGACCTGTCCAGCGCGCTCGACGGGTTCGGCCTGGTCGGCAGCTATTCCTACACCGAGAGCAATATCCAGGCGAACCCGGACTCGCCGACGCAGCCGCTGCCCGGCCTGTCGAAGCACGTCGCCAGCGGCACCGCCTTCTTCGAGAAGGCGGGGTTCTCGGCCCGTGGCAGCATCCGTTACCGTTCGGGCTTCCTGGCGGAGGTCATCAGCCTGGGGCCGGGCGCGCGCAACCGGCAGGCGCGCGGCGAGACGATCGTCGACGCGCAGATCGGCTACGAATTCCAGAACGGGCCGCTCAAGGGGCTGGGTATCCTGGCGCAGGGGCAGAACCTGACCAGCGCGCCGTTCATCACCGAGGACTCGGCGACCGGGCTGATCATCGATTCGCAGGACTATGGCCGCCGCTTCCTGGCCGGCTTCGCCTACAAGTTCTGACGTGACGTCGACCGCCATCGGCGGCGCGCCGGTGGCGGTCGACGCGCGGACGATCGTGATCGTCGGCGGGGGCACCGCCGGGTGGATCGCAGCGGCGATGCTCGCGCGTTTCGTGCCGCGCGCGACGCGCATCCGGCTGGTGGAGTCGGACGCGATCGGCGCCGTCGGGGTCGGCGAGGCGACGATCCCGCAAATCCGCTTCCTGACGGGCGGGCTCGGCCTCGACGAGGACCGGCTGCTCGCGGCGACGGGGGGCACGTTCAAGCTCGGCATCGAGTTCGTCGACTGGTGGCGGCCGGGGCATTGCTACCTCCACGCGTTTGGCGCGCTCGGTCGGGCGCTGGGGGTGGTGCCGTTCCATCACTATTGGCTGCGCGGCCGGGCGGCGGGCGTCGCCAAACCTCTCGACGCCTACGTCCCGACCGCGGTGGCGGCGCGCGCCGGCCGGTTCGACCGGACGCCCACCCTGCCCTACGCCTATCATTTCGACGCGACGCTGCTCGCCGGGTTCTTGCGCCAGGGGGCCGAGGCGGCGGGGGTTGAGCGCACCGAGGGGCGCGTCGTCGCGGTCGAGCGCGACGGGGCGACGGGCGATGTCTCGGGCGTGCGGCTCGACGACGGCCGCGTCGTCTCGGGCGACCTGTTCCTCGACTGCTCGGGCTTTCGCGCGCTGCTGCTGGGAGAGGCGCTCGGCGTCGGTTACGAGGACTGGTCGCGCTGGCTGCCGTGCGACCGGGCGATGGCGGTGGCGTGCGAGTCCACGGGCGACCCCCTCCCCTATACCCGCGCGACGGCGCGCCCGGTCGGTTGGCAATGGCGCATCCCGTTGCAGCACCGGGTCGGCAACGGGCTGGTCTATGCGTCGGCCGACCTGTCCGACGACGAGGCGGCGGCGCGGTTGCTGGGCGAGCTCGACGGCGCGGCGCTGGGCGATCCGCGCGCGCTGCGCTTCACGACGGGCAAGCGCCGGCGTTTCTGGGAGCGCAACGTCGTGGGCGTCGGGCTGGCGTCGGGATTCATGGAGCCGCTCGAATCGACCAGCATCCACATGGTCCAGTCGGCGGTCGCCCGACTGCTAGAGCTGTTCCCGACCGGCCGCGACGACGACGCGGCGCGCGACGCGTACAACCGGCTGACCGATGTCGAATACGACCGCATTCGCGATTTCCTGATCCTGCATTATCACGCCAATGAGCGGCCCGGCGCGTTCTGGGAACGCTGCCGCGCGACGCCGATCCCCGACACGCTGGCCGAGAAGATCCGCCAGTTCCGCGCCGGCGGTCGCGTCGTGCGCGAGGGCGACGAGCTGTTCACCGAGCCGGGCTGGGTCCAGGTGATGACCGGCCAGGGGATCGCGCCGACACGCTGGTCGCCGCTCGCCGAGCAGCTATCGCCCGACCAGCTGGCGGCGTTCCTCGGCAATATTCGCGGCGGCATCGCCGATCAGGTCGCGGCGCTGCCGACGCACGCCGACTTCGTCGCCAGGCATTGCGCCGCCAAACAGGAGAAGCAGGATGCGTGAACCCGTCTCGAGTCCCCGGCGGCGGCGGCCGATCGCCACGATGCTGGCCGCCCTCGCCCTGCTGGCGACCGTGGCGCCCGTCGCCGCATCGGCACAGGAGGCAGCCGCCGACACGCGGTTCGACGGCAGGACGCACCCCGAATGGGTCAAGGACGCCGCGATCTACGAGCTGAACCTCAGGCATTTCACCCCCGAGGGGACGCTGGCCGCCGCGCAGGCGCATCTGCCGCGGCTGAAGGCGCTGGGCATCGGCATCGTCTGGCTGATGCCGATCCATCCCGTCGGCAAGGTCAGGCCCGCCGGGCCGCTCGGCAGCCCCTACGCGGTGCGCGACTTCCGCGGCGTCGACCCCGCTTATGGCGGCATGGACGACCTCAAGCGCTTCGTCGCGACCGCGCACGGCCTGGGGCTCAAGGTCATCCTCGACTGGGTTGGCAACCACAGCGCGTGGGACAATCCGCTGACGACCGAGCATCCCGACTGGTATGAGCGCACCGCCGACGGCAAGCTACGATCGCCGTCGTGGTTCACCTGGAACGACGTCGTCGAGTTCGACTATGCGGCGCCCGGACTGCAACGCTACATGGCCGACGCGATGGCGTTCTGGGTGCGCGAGGGCGGGGTCGACGGTTTCCGCGCCGACGCCGCCGGGCTGATGCCGCTGGAGTTCTGGAACCGGACCCGCGCCGAACTCGACGCGATCAAGCCCGTCTTCATGCTCGGCGAGTGGGAAAGCCGCGACCTTCATTACGCCGCGTTCGACGCGACCTATGCCTGGTCGTGGACCCGGGCGCTGGAGGCGTTCGCCGCCGGGCGCGGCAGCATGGACGAACTGCGCGCCTATTACGCCTGGGACGGCCGGTTCTGGCCGAAGAACGCGCCGCGAATGCTGTATATCAGCAACCACGACGCCAACAGCTGGCAGGGCACCGAATATGAGCGCTACGGCCCCGCGCTCGACGCCGCGATCGCGCTGTCGATCGCCAGCGAAGGCATGCCGCTGGTGTTCAACGGCCAGGAAGCGGGCAATCGCCGCCGGCTGAAGCTGTTCGAACGCGACCCGATCGTGTGGCGCGAGGATCCGCAGGGCGAGCTCTACCGGCGGCTGCTGACGCTGCGCAAACGGCATCCGGTGATGTGGGCGCGGCCGTGGGGCGGGCCGATCGAGGAGGTGGTCAACGACGACCAGGCGCACGTCCTGTCGTTCCTGCGCCAGCGCGGCGACGACCGGATGCTGGCGATCTTCAACCTGTCGGCCGAGCCGCGCGTCGCTCGTTTGACGGTCGCCGGGCAGACCGGCGCCTGGCGCGACCAGGGGAGCAGCGAGACCATCGACATGAACAAGCCGGCGCGGGTCGCGATGCCGCCCTGGAGCTGGAAACTGTTCTTCGCCAAGGACGCCCCCGCGCGCTGACCACATCGACCCGGTGGCGGGCGGCGTCGCCCACGCGCCAAGTCGCCGGATGTGGTGAGCGGAAGGCTGCGTGCGCCGGCCGTGGTCGTCGGTCGGGGAATGCGCCCCCGATCGACCCGCTAGTTCGACGACTTGGGCGTGGTCGGGGGCGGGGCGGGAGTGGCGGCGCCGCTTTCAAGGATCTCGTGCTTGTCCTCGCCAAGGTACAGGCGGCGCACCAGCACCAGGACGACGATTGTCAGCGGCGTGGCGAGCAGCACCCCCGCGACGCCGAACAGGATGCCCGCCGCGATGATCCCGAAGATCGTGATCGCCGGAGGGAGGTCGACCATCTTGTTCTGGAGCAGCGGCATGACGAGGTTCCCCTGCAACTGCTGCACCGCCAGTAGGACACCGATGGTCCATAGCCCCGTGCTGGTGCCCTGACCAAACGCCAGCACGATCGCCGGTATGCCCGCCAGGATCACGCCGGCGTAGGGCACGAACTCGGCCAGCCCGGCGACGAGGCCGATCGCCCACGCCGCGGGGACGCCGACGAGCCACAGCCCGAACCCCGTACCGACGCCGACGAACAGCATGCCGAGCGCCTGACCCTTCAGCCAGTTGCGCAGCGACACCGCGATCGCGTCCAGCGTCTCGGCGGCGGGCTTCTGCGCCCGCGCCGGCACCATCCTGAGCAGGCCGACGGAGTACAATGTCGGCTGGGCGGCGAGATACAACCCGCCGATCAGGACGATGGCAAGGCCCGATAGCGCGCCACCGACGGCGGCGAGCGCGGTCGTCGCGGCGTTGACCACCGTTTGCGCGCTGGGCGCCAGGGTCTGCGCGCGGTCGAGGATCGTCGCCCCGACCGTCGACGTGCTCAACCGGGCCTGCAGGTTGGCCCAGGCCGAGGGCAGGCGGGTGGCGAGCTCTGCGAACTCGCCCTGCAAGGTCGCGCCGAAGAACCCGATCGCGCCGCCGATCAGCGCCAACAGCCCGACGATCGCCAGGGTCAGCGACACGCCGAACGGCAGTCGGGTGTTGCGGCGAATGACGTTGGTGACTGTCAACAGGATGAGCGAGACGAGCGCGCAGGCGAACAGCAGCAGCAGCAAGTCGACGAGCAGCCAGACGACATAGGCCGCCGCGGTCGTCGCGAGCACCACGACGGTGGTACGGAACACGCGCCGCTCCAGCGTATCGCGCGCGGGCGGCAGCGGCAACGCCTCCTGCCTGATCATCTCGGATTGTTCGGTGAAATTGGGCACGACAGCGCGACGCGCGTGGCGCGGCTTTGTTCCGACGGTGTAACGGCCCGTTCGTCGTCTCAGGCGACAACGAGACGGCGGGAGCGGCGCTGGGCGATCATCCGATGGCTGTCCAGCATCACGGTGGACTGGCTGTCGCGTGAAGGCAGGAACAACCATTCGTTGCTGACGCGTTCGGGCGTGATGTCGAGCACCATGTAGCCACGCCTGCTCGTGTCGCACCAGGTCAGGCCGGCGTTGGTGGCGACGAAGTCGCGCGCGATTGCCCGCGGGTCGCCGGCGAAGCGCTTCTCGAGGCCGAGCGAGGACACGCTGTGGCCGGCGAACTCGACGCCGATCGGCTTGCCTTCGTGTTCGAGATCATACGCCCAGGCGTTGTGGCTGTCGCCGCTGAGCACGACGAGATCGGCGTTCGCGCGCGCGGCGGCGTCTAGAAGACGCGCGCGGGCGGCCGGGTAGCCGTCCCAGCGGTCGAGCCCCATCGGCAACCCGGCCTTCGCGAGCGAGACCGCCGCCGAGAGTTCGGCCTCGTCGCGCGGCGACAGTGTCGTGCCCGGCGGGAACCAGGCGGGGGTCACCGCCGGCAGCCGAGTCGGCGCCATGATCACCTGTTGCGCCAGGATCTGCCACGGCGTCCCCGCCGCCGTCGACGAGGCCAGGCCGTCGGCGAGCCAGCGTTCCTGCGTTGCGCCCATCATCGTGCGATCGGCCGCGGCGAGCGGCCCATCGCGGAACGCCGCGACCGCCGCCGCCGGATCGCTCGCCCCGAACAGCGCCGCGCCCAAGTCGAGCTGCTTCGTGCGCCCGACCAGCCGCGTCTCCAGCCGGAACAGCGTCGCGAGATCGCCGATCTGGTAGCGATCATATTCGGCCTGCGCCATCGGCAGCCACTCGCGGTGGGCGCGCATGCCCGCCGCGGCACGGACGCGCCACTCGCCATCGCCCGGGCCGTGGTTCTTGGCGCCGTCTTTCCAGCTGTTGTTGGCGACCTCGTGATCGTCCCAGATGGCGATCATCGGGAAGCGGCGGTGCAGCTCCATCAGCCCCGGATCGGCGCGGTAGCTGGCATAGCGTAGGCGGTAGTCGGCGAGCGAGACCGCCTCGCCCTTCGGCTGGACGTCGCGCGCGGCCGCGAGCGCGGCGAGGGCGTCGGAGCGATCGACCGGCGATTCGTAGATATAATCGCCGGTGTGGACGATCAGGTCGAGATCGTCGCGCATCGCGGCATGGGCATAGGCGTTGAACCACCCCGAGGTCGCGTTGGCGCACGACACGACGCCGATACGGAACCGGTCGAGCGAACCGGCCGGCAGCGTCCGCGTCCGACCGATCGGCGATGTCGCGCCACCCGGCGCGGTGAAGCGGTAGTAATACCAGCGTCCGGGCCTGAGATCGGCGGGGCGGGCGTGGGCGCAATAATCGGACGCCGGGCCGGCCTTCGCGGTCCCGCGCGAGACGACCCGGGCGAAGCGTTCGTCCTCGGCGACCTCGACGCCGAGCGTCGTCTCGGCGCCGTCGGCGGGCACGTAGCGGGTCCAGAGCATCACGCCGCGCTGGCCCGGATCGCCGCTGGCGACGCTATGCGTGAAACCCCGCAGCGGCGCGCCCAGCGCCGGCCACGACAGCAGCCCAATCGCGGGGAGGAGCGACGCCGCCTGCAGGATCGAGCGGCGCGAGATGGTTGCGATCATGGGCGAACTCTCCGGGTTTGCCGCCGCGTATCAGCGCGTTGTGACGCTTTCGCTGCAACGCCCGACTGTCGCACAACCGACTTGCCAGCATCACGAGACTGTCACCCGCACCGCCTAGCCGCCGCGTCGACGTCATCGGGGGACAGACATGCCTATCAGCTTTCCAGCCATCGCGGCGACCGGGGTGCGCGTCGCGCGCGCGCTGGCGCTGGCCGGCGTCGCCTGCTCGGCGGTCGCGCATGCCGATGTTCAGGACCTTCCCGTGCCGTCGCCCGGTACCAGCGTGCAGAGCACGGGCGTGGCCGATGCCCAGCCGGCCCAGGATCTGCCGCCGGCCGACCTGCCCGCCGACGATCCGGCCGACGAGATCGTCGTTACCGGGTCGCGTGCCTCGCGCGAACAGGCGATCGAGCGCAAGCGGGCGCTGCCGACGATCGCCGACGTCGTCGCATCGGACGACATCGGCAAGCTGCCCGACTACAACACCGCCGAGGCGCTCCAGCGCCTACCGGGCGTGTCGGTCCAGATCGACCAGGGCGAGCCGCGCTACGTCGTCGTTCGCGGCATCGATCCCAACCTCAACCAGGTGACGGTCGACGGCAACATCGTCGGCATCCCCGAGGCGGAGGGGCGCCGCGTCGCGCTCGACACCATCCCCTCCGACCTGGTCGCCGCGATCGAGGTGGTGAAGGCGGTCACCCCCGATTACGACGCTAACGCGATCGGCGGCAGCATCAACTTGGTCACCCCGACCGCGTTCGACCGCCCCGACCCGTTCACCTTCGCGACCGCGCGCGGCACCTACAACGACAAGTCGGGCAAGGTCGGCTTCGGCGGCAGCGCGACGCACGGCCAGCGTTTCGGCCCCGACGACCAGTTCGGCATCGTCGTCGCCGGCAGCTACCTCAAGCGGTTCATCGACAGCGACCTGGCCGAGCCGGCCAATTGGACGACCGTCGCCGGCATCGCCACGCCGACCAACTACACGCTGTTCGATTATCGCATCATGCGCGAACGGATCGGCGGCATCCTCAACCTCGACTGGCGGCCGAGCGACGACGTCCGCGTCTATGTCCGCAACATCTACAACGAATACACCGACGTGGAGGAGCGCGACCAGTTCAACTTCGCCTTCGCCGCGGGCACGCCGACGCGGCCGACGCCGACCTCGATCCGCTTCCCCAATGGCCGCGCCACGCGCCAGTTCCGGCAGAACGAGCAGACGCAGAAGCTGTACAACATCTCGCCCAGCGTCGAGCTGCTGTTCGACCAGGTCGAGGTCAACCTCAACTACACCTATGCCCATGCGCAGGAGCACACCCCGGTCCGCGACGACCTCGAGTTCCGCTCGGCCACGGGCAAGTCGAGCACGCTCGAACTCACCGACCCTCGGCCGCTGTTCAGCCAGATCGACCCGACGCTGTTCGACCCCGCAGCCTTCCCGCTACGCCGCATCCGCCTGCGTCGCGAACAGATCGACGAAGACCTGAACGCGGTCCGCGCCGACTTGAAATTCCCGTTCGGCGGGGACGAGCGCGGCTTCCTCAAGATCGGCGGCAAGTTCACCAAGCGCGTGAAGGATCGCGAAAACACCCAGGCGCAGTTGCTCGCGGTCGGCACCAGCACGCTGGCGGGCACCGGCGCGGTGCTGCTGCCGCCCGACGACTTCTACAAGGGCGACTACCAGTTCGGACCGGCGATCGACTATCGCCGCGTGCTCGATTTCTACGACGCCAACCCCGCGCTGGTCATGATCGACGCGCCGACCACCGCGTTCAACGAGCGGTCGCTCGACTACCGCGTCGATGAAAAGATCTACGCCGGCTACGGCATGGCCAGCGTGGTCGTCGGCGACCTGAACGCGATCGGCGGCGTGCGGGTGGAGCGGACCGAGGGACGGTACGACGCCTTTTCGCTTCGCGCGAGCGGCATAACCCCGCTCAGCTTCGACAAGGGTTACACCTATTTCCTGCCGAGCGTGCACCTGAACTACCGTCCGCGGACCGATTTCACGCTGCGCGGCGCGTGGACCAATACCATCGGCCGACCCAATTACGACGCGCAGGTTCCAACCTTCACCGAGGACAGCAACGGCACCGGGGTCGCCGGCAACCCCGACCTCGACCCCTATGCCGCGATGGGGCTGGACCTGTCGGCGGAATACTATCCCGATTCCGACACTATTTTTTCGCTGGGCGCGTTCTACAAACGGGTGAAGAACCCGATCTTCACCCGCACCATCCAGAACACCAGCTTCGCCGGCGTGCCGCTCCTGTCGCTGGCGCAGCCGCAGAACGCCGACAGCGGCGAGTTGCTCGGCTTGGAGGCGAATCTCCAGCGCCGCTTCACCTTCCTGCCGTCGCCGTTCGACGGCTTCGGCGCGTCGGTCAACGGCACCTATGTCACCTCGGACGTCATCGTGCCGGGGCGCGAGTCGGAGGACATCCCGTTCTTCGGCCAATCCGACTTCCTCGCCAACGCCACGCTGTTTTACGAGCGCGGCGGCTTCGAGGCGCGCGTCGCCGTCAGCTACCGCGACGATTTCATCGTCAACGTCGGCGGCAGCACCGCGTCCGACGTGTATCAACAGGCCCGGACCGTGATCGACGCTCGCCTGAGTTACGCGATCGACGGCGGGATCGAGGTGTTCGGCTCGCTGTCGAACATCGGCGAGGCGCCGAACACCTTTTACCAGACCAACGCCAACCAGATCTTCTCACGCGAAATCTACTCGTTCACCGGCGATTTCGGTGTCAGCTTGCGTTTCTGAGGCGCGAGAAGCCGGCCGCTTTGCGTCAGCGCGGCCGGACCGGCACTGGGGGCACGCGCATCACGACCACCTCCCCGTCGGCGCGGGTGATGCCATACAGCGTACGCGGCGCCGTCCGGTCCCAAGCCCAGGCTTGGCCGTCGAGCGGCGCCGCGATCGTCGCGACATACTCCAGCGTCGCCCCCTCGCCGGGCTCGCGCAGGACGTAGATCTCCTGCTTGTCGTGGCCGGTGACGTAGAGCAGACCGTCATCACCCCAGCTACCCCCCGAATTGCTGAGCGGCGCGAAGCCGTCGAGTACGCTGTCGGGGAAGCGATAGCCGCCGGTGCGGCGCCACTGGTCGTCGAACGTCACCACCTGGGTGAAGCGGCGGTCGCGCCCCGGCTCGCCGCCCTTCTCGTCATAGTTGGCGAAGCCCGCCCACCATTTGCCGCCGTACCGCTCGATCCAGGTCAGCGACCCGTCGGCGATGCCGAGCGGGACCGAGCGCAGATGGCGCATCGTCGCGGGGTCGAAGAACTCGACCGAGCTCGTCATCGGCACCTGCGGGAAATTCGAATGCGCGCAGACCAGCTCGCGCGCGATGGCCGCGCAGGAGTTGAGGTGGGTTATCCGCAACCGATCGCCGACCCATTCGGCGACGCGACGACCGTTCGTCTTGTCGTACTTGCCGATCAGGAAATTGTAGACGGCGTAAAAATGCCGGTCGTCGACCGCCACGCCTTGGCGCGCCTCGAACGCGGGCCACCGCTTCACCTCGGCAGCCTTCAGCATGGCGATCGTCGGGCTCGTCACCGGCGTCCGGTACCGCTGGAGCGGTGACGGAACCTGCGCCGACGCGGGCAGCGTCACCGCGGCGGCGAGAAGAGCCGTGCGCGTTAGAAAATCATTAACGCGCCGACCGCGAAGGTGGGACAATATCACGCGGCTTCCCGCAGCAAGCCCTGGTTCGGCCCGATGAAGTCGCGCCACCCGGCCTTGGTCAGGTTCTCGCGTCTTCGCGAACAGCCGCAGGTATCGGTGATCGCCAGGCGGACCGGCGCGTCGCGTTGCCGGCGCTCCTTCCGGAACCGGTCGGCCTGCGGAGGTCGCGCCGTTGATCGTTTCCAAGAAACCTCCGAAATGTTTATCCGCGACGTGCGCCTTGAACAGACCCCTGCTCATAGAACGGGATAGCGTCGGCGGTCCACTTAGCTGGGCTGTTGGCGGAGCGGGAGGGATTCGAACCCTCGATACGCTTTTGGCGTATACTCACTTTCCAGGCGAGCGCCTTCGACCACTCGGCCACCGCTCCGCATATCGCTGGACGGCCTCGCCCCTAGAGCGTGCGGCGGCGCATCGCAAGCGGCGGGGCGAGTGGCGGGCGTTGCGCCGGCTTACTGGCTGGGGCACCATCCTCCGATGATCGCTACCCTTCTCGCCCTCGCCGCCGCTTACCAAGCCGCGCCCGCCGCGCTCGCGTCCGACCCCGTGCCGGCGGACTGGCGGGCGATCCCCGACGACGAGCTGCTCGTGCTGACGCTGGCGGAGAACCGCACCGTCGTGATCCGCCTCGCCGCGACCCATGCCCCCGCGCACGTCGCCAACATTCGCGCGCTGGCGCGGGCGCGGTGGTGGGATGGCGAGAGCGTCTACCGCGTCCAGGAGAACTGGGTCGCGCAATGGGGCGACGCGACCGAGAAGAAGCCGCTGCCCGCCGGCGTCGCCGCGCGCGTCACCCCCGAGTTCGAGATCGCCGCTTTTTCGCCCGCCCAGCGCATGGCGCGCCCCGACAGCCGATCGACCGCGTCGGGCGTCACCGCCGATGGCTGGCCGGTGGCGACCGACGGCGTCAAGGCGTGGCTGACGCATTGCTATGGCACCGTCGGCGTCGCGCGCGACAGCGCCCCCGACAGCGGCAGCGGGGCCGAGCTGTTCACCCCGATCGGCCAGTCGGCGCGGCGGCTCGATCGCAACTACACCGTCGTCGGCCGGATCATCGAGGGGATGAAGCATCTGTCCGCCCTGCCCCGCAGCGACGCGGCGATGGGCGTGTACGCGAGCGCCGGTGAGCGCACCGACATCGTCTCCGCCCGGCTGGCGAGCGACATTCCCGCGGCCGATCGCCCCCGCTTCGAATACCGCGCCGCCGACAACCCCCGCTTCGCCGCGCTGGTGCGTCTGCGCGAGAACCCCGCGCCGCCGACCGTCGGCGGCGGCGGGGCGGACGTGTGCGAGGTGCCGCTGGCGACGCGACGGGTCGGCGCGAAGTAGCGCATCAGTCATCACGCGAAACCCGAAAGGACGTTAGAGCTAACATCTAACGGCACCACCCCGGCGAAGGCCGGGAGCCAGTCAGTGTGGCTGTTAAGAGTGGAATGCCACAGCTTGCAACGGTTTCGCGACTGGACCCCGGCCTTCGCCGGGGTGGCACTCATGCGACTACCGACCGACCCAGTCCGCCACCTGAGCCGCGACCTGGTTCGCTGCCTGATTGAGCGCCACGCCCGACGACGCGGCGTCGATCGCCGCCACCGGTACGCGCGCCTCGAAGCGGCGCTTCTCGACCGCGACCGTGTCGCCGCGGATCAGCGTGGCGTCGTACGTCGCCACCGCCTCGTTCGACGCCGCGTCGACGCCAAAAGCCCGCAGCTCGCCGCCGAGCCGCGCGCCGGGGTCGACGGTCGACTGGCCGGGCACCAACACGACACGGCCGGTGCGCGTCGATACCGTGTCCGACAGGAGCCGGGCGAACAGCCGCGCCGGCGGCTCGGCCCAGGCGGCGTCCTTGACATAGGCGATCGAGGTCGGCGTCGCCTGGACCGGGATGCGCGCGGTCGCCAGCGACTGCGGTACGCTCGGCACCGCCACCGTGATGGTCGGCGCGGTCGCCGAGGTCTGGCTTTGCCCGACCGCGACCGCCGCCTCGGGGGTCAGCGTCAGCAGCGACTCGGGCGGTGACGCGCCGAAGCTGATGCAGCCGGCGAGGAGTAGCGCCGGAAGGACGGCGATCGGTGCTTTCATGGTCATTTGCCCTCGTAATCGGGGAGCTTGGGGCTGCCGATCAGCGACGACGCGCCCTGCTGATCGACCTTTTCCGCGATCGACGACAGCGCCGCCGAGGTCGCCCGGAGGTCGCGTACGAGCAGGCCGATCTCGGGGATCGTCTGCTTGGAGAACGCCTGGAGCCCCGGTCGCGCCTCGCCGATGGCGCCGTTCAGCGCCTCCGCGCTTTGCTGCGCCGTGGCGATGGTGCGGTTGAGGTTGGCGATGGTCGGGCGGACATCCTCGGCGAGCAGGCCGTTGGTCGTGTTGGCGAGCTCGCCGATCTGTTGCGAGGCGACGCCAGCCTGCTCGATCGCGATGCGGGTCTGCGCCAGCGTGGCGGCGATCTCCGGCGCGCGGTCGGCGAAGGCGTCCGACAGGCGCTGCGTGTTCTCGAGAATGCCCGCGACCGACGCCTGATTGCGATCGGTGAGGAGGCCGGTCAAACGCTCGGTCAGCGTCGACAAACGCTCGAGCAGTTGCGGCGCGGAGTTCAGAATCGCGCCCAGCCCACCCTGCCGCGTCGGGATGACGGGGACGCCGTACGGGCATTGCGGCGAGTTGCCGCCCTCGGGGCAGGTGATCGGCACCGCGCCCCGGCGCGCGCCGTCGAGCTGGACCTGGCTGACCCCGGTGAAGCCGACGCCCTGGATCGACGCCACGGTGCCCTGGAGCACCGGCGTATCCTCGTTGACCGAGATGCGGACGCGGACGAACTGCGGATCGGGCTTCCACAGCGCGATCTCCTTGACCTGCCCCGAGGGCACGCCGGAAAAGGCGACGCCCGAGCCGCGGGCGAGCCCGTCGACCGCCTGGCGGAAGAAGATGTCGTATTCGCGCTCGCTCTGCCCGCCCAGCCGCGCGATCCATACGGTGAACAGCGCCAGCACGGCGAGCAGGATCAGCACGACGGCGCCGACCAGGACATGGTTAGAACGCGTTTCCATCAGCTTGCCCTTGCTGCGTTTTCGGCTTGGCCGCCCGACGAGGGTTGGCCCGTGCGCTTCACCTGAACCTCGGTCGGATGCGCGTCGACCTCGGCATCGGCCCCGCCCGCCTGACCATGCGCCCCGACCGCCGCCTCCGCCGCGCGGCCGCGCGGCCCCTTGAAATACTCCTCGATCCACGGATGGTCGAGGGCGAGCAGTTCGTCGATCGTGCCGACCGCGATGACCTTTTTATCGGCGAGCACGGCCACGCGGTCGCAGATCGCGTACAACGTGTCGAGGTCGTGGGTGATGAGGAACACGGTCAGCCCCAGCGTTCGCTGGAGCGACTTGGTCAATTCATCGAACGCGGCGGCGCCGATCGGGTCGAGCCCGGCGGTCGGCTCGTCGAGGAACAGCAGCTCGGGGTCGAGCGCCAGCGCGCGGGCGAGGCCGGCGCGCTTGCGCATCCCGCCCGACAGCTCGGCGGGGTATTTGGGCGCGGCGTCGGCGGGCAGCCCGGTCATCACCACCTTGTACGACGCGATCTCGTCGAGCAGCACCTGATCGAGCTCGGGGTAGAACTCGCGCAAGGGAACCTCGACGTTTTCGGCGACGGTCAGCGTCGAAAACAGCGCGCCGCCCTGGAACAACACGCCCCAGCGCTTGCGGATGTCGACCGCCTCGGTCTCCTCGCGACCGACCGCCGACTCGCCGAACACGGTGATCTCGCCCGCGTCGGGGGTCTGCAGCCCGATGATCGAGCGCATCAGCACCGACTTGCCGGTCCCCGACCCACCGACGACGCCCAGAATCTCGCCGCGCCGCACGTCGAGGTCGAGGCCATCGTGGACCACCTGGTCACCGAAGCTGTTACGCACCCCGCGCACAACGATGATCGGGTCGGCATCCTCCTGCATCAGTTCCACCCGATCCAGGTGAAGAACACCGCGAAGAACGCATCGACGACGATGACCAGGAAGATCGCCTGCACCACCGCCGCCGTGGTGCGCAGACCGACCTGCTCGGCGTCCGATTCGACCTGCATCCCCTGGTAGCAACCGGCCATCGCGATGATCAGCCCGAACACCGGCGCCTTGACCAGGCCGATATACAGGTCGGTGATCGGCACCACCTCGCGGATGCGCTGAACAAAGGTGACCGGCGGGATGTCGAGCGTGACCCAGGTCAGCAGGCCGCCGCCGATCAGCGCGATCATCGACGCGTAGAAGCCAAGCAGCGGCATCAGCACCACCGTGGCGATCGTCCGCGGCAGGACCAGCGCCTCCATCGGCGACACGCCGATGGTCCGCATCGCGTCAATCTCCTCGGTCAGCTTCATCGTGCCGAGCTGCGCGGCGAAGGCCGAGCCCGAACGTCCCGCGACCATGATCGCGGTCATCAGGATGCCCATCTCGCGCAGCGTCAGCCGGCCGACCAGATTGATGGTGAACACTTCCGCGCCGAACTGGCGCAGCTGCACCGCGCCCTGTTGCGCGATGACCATGCCGATCAGGAAGCTCATCAGCCCGATGATGCCGAGCGCGGCGACGCCGACCACCTCGAACCGGTGGACGGTGGCGTCAAAGCGGAAGCGGCTGGGGTGGCGGATGACGTTGCCGAACGCGATGATCGTCGCGCCCAGGAAGGCGAGCAGGCCGAGCATGGTCCGCCCGGCGGTGATCGTCGCCTCGCCGACCTCGCCGACGATGCGGGTGAACGAGCTGGGCGAGACGCGTCGGACGGAGGCGGGGTGGTCCGCGCCCTGGACCTGCGCCATCAGCCGCTGGCCGTCCTCGTCCAGCCCATCGATCCGGGCGTCGCGCTCCTTGGCGAAGCGGTGGACGACCCAGGCGCCGACGGTGTCGATCCGCTCGATGCCGCTGAGGTCGAGTCGCTCGACGCGGCCGTCATGCGCCTTTAGCCGGTCGGGCAACGTGCCGAGCTGGGCCAGTGCCAGGCTGCCGGTGAAGCGCAACGCCGCGCCGCCGCCGCCCCCAGCGCCGTCCTGGTCCTCGGTGAAGTCGGCTGGAGCCCTCATCGCCGGTCGCTTTGGGCCAATTGCGGCGTCGCGGCAAGACGGTTGCGGCGAGCGCCAAGCCGTTCGCGCGCGCGGACGCTCAGAGCGCCTGGTCCGCCGCGTGGATGACGAGCCCGACCATGCCGCCGACCAGCGTACCGTTGATGCGGATGAATTGCAGGTCCTTGCCCACCGCGTTCTCCAGCCGGCGGGTGATCGTCCCCGCGTCCCACCCGCGCACCGTCTCCGACACCAGCCGGACGATGCCGTCGCCATACGCCGCCGCGGTGCCGACCACCGCGCGCCGGACGAAGCGGTTGATCGTGCGCGCCAGCCGGGCGTCGCCCTGGAGCGTCATGCCGATCTGGCGCAACAGGTCGCCGATCCGGCCCGCCATCGCGCGTTCGGGATCGCGCGCGACCGCCAGTAGCGCCGCGCGCGCCTGTTCCCACAAGCCCCCCATCCAGCGCTGCATCGCCGGGTTGGCGACGATCTCGTCCTTCATCGCCTCGACCCGGGCGCGCGTCGCGGCGTCGTGCTGCAAATCGTGGGCCAGCTTGGCCAGCCCTTCCTCGGCCTTCAGGCGGAGCGGATGATCGGGCTTGCCGGCCATGTCGAGGAGCAGCTTGTCGAGCCCGTCGATCAGCTTGTTGGCGATCGTCTCGTCAAGCCCGGTCCAGCGCAGGATGGAGCCGGCGCGTTCATGCACCATCGCGCGCACCAGATGGTCGTTGTCGGCCAGCGCCTTACCCGCCCAGCCGATCACACCCTCCATCAACGGCGTATGCCGTCCCTCGGCGATCGCGGCGGTGAGCAGCTGGCCCAGGATCGGCGACACCGCCGTCTCGCGCAGGCGGGCGGCAATCCCGGCCTTGACCATCCCGCCGAGCCGCGCCGGGTCGAGTCCTTCCAGGATTTGCGCGACCAACTTCGACGCGCCCTGGCGGAAGCGCCCGCCGGCGCCCTCGGGCGGATCGGTCAGCCAGCGGGCGATCGCGCCGGCGACGTCGAGGCGCACCATGCGGCGGGCGACGACGCCGGGGATGAGGAAATTGTCGCGGAGGAACAGCGCGAGCTGGTCGCCGATCCGGTCCTTGTTGCGCGGCACGATCGCGGTGTGCGGGATCGGGAGGCCGAGCGGATGGCGGAACAGCGCGGTGACGGCGAACCAGTCGGCCAGCCCGCCCACCATCGCCGCTTCGGCGAAGGCGCGCAGATAGCCGACGCCCGCATCCCCGTCGTCCAGCGTCCGCGTCGCCAGGAACAGCACCGCCATCGCCACCAGCAACCCGGTGGCGACGAGGCGCATCCGCACCAGCCCGGCGGGGGTGGCCTCGTGAGGACGCGCGCGGGCGGAGGAGATCATGGGCTGACCAATCCCCGAGCGCCGGGATTGTTCACGCCGGCCTTGCGTTCCCGGCCGTTATCTCAGCTCCCGGCCGTCATCCCAGCGAAGGCTGGGATCGCGTCGACCGGATGTACCCTCGCTCGCGACAGATTCCAGCCTTCGCTGGAACGACGGGTAGGGGCGCGACTACTCCGCCGGACGCGGGGCGCCGTCGCCATAGCCGATCGCGCCGGACGGGCGGTGGTCGATCAGCGGTCCGCCCTCGTCGCCCGGCTTGTAGCTGAGCAGGCGTCGGCCAAGGCGCGCGCCGATCGACCGCTCGACCCCGACCGCCATGCTGAACCCCGACGGCACGATCAGCAGCGTCAGCAGCGTCGACAGTGTCAGCCCGCCGATCACCGTCACGCTCATCGGCGCGCGGAACGACCCGTCGCCGGTGATCGACAAGGCGGTCGGGATCATGCCGGCGACCATCGCGACCGTCGTCATCACGATCGGCTGGGCGCGCTTGTGCCCGGCGTCGAGGATCGCCTCGAACTTGGGCACGCCCTGCCCCATCTGGTCGAGCGCGAAGTCGACCAGGAGGATCGAGTTCTTGGCGACGATGCCGAGCAGCATCAGCAGCCCGATATAGACCGGCAGCGACACCGCCATGCCCGCGATCCACAAGGCGACGCACGCGCCCAGCGGCGCCAGGAACAGCGAGCCGAGGTTGACGAACGGCGGCAAGAACCGGCGATAGAGCAGCACCAGCACGGCGAAGAGTAGGAAAAAGCCCGACGTGACCGCGACGATGATGTTGGTGACGAGCTCGGCCTGCGCCTTGCTCTGCCCGACGGTCAGGCGGCTGACGCCCACCGGCAGGTTGGCGAGCGCGGGCTGCGCCTCGATCTGCTTCAGCGCATCACCCTCGATCACGTCGGGGGCGAGGTCGGCGCCGATGGTCAGCTGGCGCTGCTGGCTGATCCGCTCGATCTCGGTGGTGCCGGCGCCGAAGCCGATGTCGGCGATGACCTTCAACGGCACGGAGCCGCCGGTCTGCGTCGTCACCGGCAGGTTCTCGATCGTCGACAACCGCTCGCGCGCGCTCTCGGCCAGCGCGACGCGGATCGGGATCTGGCGGTCCGACAGCGAGAAGCGCGCGCTGTTCTGGTCGATGTCGCCCAGCGTCGCGACGCGGATCGCGTTGGACAGCGCGCTGGTGGTGATACCGAGGTCGGCGGCGAGGTCGAGCCGTGGCCGGATGACGATCTCGGGCCGCTGCAGCCCGCCCTCGACGCGCGGCGCGCGGATCGTGCGCAGTTGCGACATCTCCGCGACGATGCGATCGGCGGTCGCCTGGAGCAGCACGGGATCGTCGCCGCCGAGCGTGATGGACAAGTCGCGGCTCGGCCCGCCCCAGCCATTCTGGTTCTGGAACGACACGCGCGCGTCGGGGATCGCGGCGAGCTCGGGGGCGAGCCCGCGTTCGAACTCGACGCTGGTCTTCTCGCGGTCCTCCGCCAGCGTCGCGGTGACCCGGCCGTTGCCGATATAGGTGCGCTGATAGACGGAGGTGACCAGCGGTTTCTGCGCGGTCAGGATCTCGACGACGCGGTCGGTCACCGCCTCCGTCTGACGGAGCGTCGATCCCGGCGCCATGTCGACCGTCACCGTGCTGCGGTCGTTGTCCTGCGGCGGCTGGAACTCCTGCGGCAGGACGGCGAAAATGGCGACCGTCGCGACCAGCGCCAGCGCGGCGACCCCCATGATCCACACCCGGTGGTCGAGGAAGGTGGCGAGCAGCCGCCACACGCCCCCGCGCGCCGCCACCGCCCTCGCCCGCGTTTCGTCGAGCGTCCAGCGGAGCAGCCGCATGTAGCGGCTCATCACCGGCCCGTCGGTCACAGTGGCGTGGCCGAAATCCTTCAGGAAGTAGGCCGCGATCATCGGCGTGATCAGTCGCGCGACCGCCAGGCTCATCAGCACCGCGGCGACGACGGTCAGGCCGAAATTCTTGAAGAACTGGCCCGACACGCCCGGCATCACCGACACCGGCAGGAACACCGCCACGATCGACATGGTGGTGGCGAGCACCGCCAGCCCGATCTCGTCGGCGGCGTCGATCGACGCCTGATAGGCCGTCTTGCCTATCTTCATGTGGCGGACGATGTTCTCGATCTCGACGATGGCGTCATCGACCAGCACCCCCGCGACCAGGCTGAGCGCGAGCAAGGTCATGGTGTTGAGGCTGAACCCCATCAGGTCCATGAACCAGAAGGTCGGGATGGCGGACAGCGGGATCGCCAGCGCCGAGATCAGCGTCGCCCGCCAGTCGCGCAGGAAGAAGAACACGACGATGACCGCCAGGACCGAACCCTCGATCATTGATTCGATCGCGACGTCATATTCGGATTCGGTGTAGGTGACGCTGGTCGACAGCAGCTGGAAACGGACCTTGGGATTGCGCTTCTCGAGCTCGGCCAGCTTCTCCTCGGCGGCGTGGAACACGGTCACGTCCGACGCGCCCTTCGACCGCTTGAAGTCGAACGAGACGATTTGCTTGCCGTCGACCGCCGACAGCGACTGGCGCTCGGCATAAAGGTCGCGGACGTCGGCGATGTCGACTAGGCGGACGGTACGGCCGCTGCCGACCGCGATCTGCGTCTGGCCGAGCGCATAGGCATCGCGGGCGTTGCCCAGGACGCGGACCGCCTGCTCGGACCCGGCGATCGACGCCTTGCCGCCGGTCGCGTCGAGGTTGATCTGGCGCAGCTGCTGGTTGACCTGGGTCGCGGTCAGCCCTTGCGCCTGTAGCCGCACGGGATCCAGGATCACCCGGATCTCCCGGCTGACGCCTCCGCGACGGTCGACCCCGGCCATGCCGGGAATCGACAGCAATTCCTTGCTCACCGTGTCGTCGATGTACCAGCTGAGTTGCTCCACCGTCATGTCGGTGGCGATCGCGGAGAAATTGGCGATGTCGTTGTCGGAGGTGTCGACCCGGCCGATCTGCGGCTCGAGAATGCCGTCGGGCAGGTCGCCGCGGATCTGGGCGATGGCGTCGCGCAGGTCGTTGACCGCGCGGTCGATCGGCGCGCCGATCTGCAGCTGGACGACGGTGGTGCTGTTACCCTCGTTCACCGTGGAGCGGATCTCGTCGATCCCCTGGAGGCCGCGCGCCGCCGCCTCGACCCGCTTGGTGATCTGCGTCTCCAGCTCGCTCGGCGCGGCGCCCGGCTGGCCGATCGAGACATAGGCGATCGGGAAGTCGATATCGGGGTTCTGGTTGACGTCCAGCCGCATGAAGCTGAAAATCCCGGCGATCGTCAGCGCGATGAACAGCACGATCGGCGGCACCGGGTTGCGGATCGCCCAGGCGGAGATGTTGCGGAAGCTCATGGGGTCAGGCGTCCGCTTTCTGGCGCACGGGCTTCACTTTTTGCCCGGGGTTGAGGAACGCGCCGGCGGACAGCACCACCCTCTCGGTGCCGGCGAGCCCGCTGGCGATCGACACGCCCGCGTCGCTCACCGCGCCGACGGTCACGGCGCGGCGCTCCGCCTTGTCCTCCGCGTCGAGGACATAGACGTAGTTGCCGCGCGCGTCGCTCTGCACCGCCGATTCGGGGAGCAGCGGCGCGACGCTCGATCCGCCGACGATCGTCGCCGCGGCGAACCCGCCGGGCCGGAGCGCCCGGTCGTAGCGGAGCGCGATCCGGGCGATGCCCTGGCGCGTCTGGGGGTCGATGATCGGCGACACCTGCCACACCTCGCCGGTGAACGACCGGGCGCCGCCGACGGGGGTCACTTGCGCGCGGGCGCCGACCGGCAACCCGGCGAGGTCGGCCTCGCTCAGCTGCGCGCGCATTTCCATCTGCCCGCCTTGCGCCATGCGGAACAGGATGCCTGTCCCGGCGCTGACGATCTGCCCGGGCTCGGCCTGGCGCGTCAGGATCAGGCCGGCGGCGGGGGCGCGGATGTCGAGTCGGCCGTTGCGCGCGCGCGTCTCGCTCAGCTGCGCCTGGGCGACCTTGACGCGGGCGTTGGC
>CAXTRJ010000011.1:0-24421 GCA_964246585.1 uncultured Sphingomonas sp.
GACCACGACGTCGTCCACCTCCCGCTCGGCTGCCAGCGCAGCCAGCGCCCGCAGCTTAAATGCGGTAAAAACCATGAGCAGCGATTTCCCCGAGCCCTGGAAGTGCCAGATCAGGCCCTGCTTGATCTTGGCGAGCAGCACCCGCTCGACGAGCATCCCCAGCGTCGGCGCGCCCGGCAGGTCGGGGCCGTAGCTGGTCAGGTCGACCCCGGTCAGCACCACCTCGCGGTGCCCGGCATCGACCAGCGCGCCGACGCGGTCGATAACCGCGCCCGCCGGCGCCGACCGGCTCGCGCCGCGTCCCGCCGGGATGATGCAGAAAGTGCAGGCATGGTCGCACCCGTTCTGCACCGCGACGGGCGCGCGGGCATGGCCGGGGAAGGCGGCGGGCAGGGGCGAGATTTCCCAACCCGCGGGGGTCCACGTGGTGGGCGACAGCTTGGCGTCGTTGGCGACCACGCGGTCGACCTCGACCATTGCGGCGAAACCGGCGGGGTCGATCGTCGCGGCGCAGCCGGTGACGACCAGCTCGGCCCCTGGCCGCGCGGCGCGGGCGCGCCGGATCGCCCGGCGCGTCTGCTTGACCGCCTCGCCCGTGACGGCGCAGCTGTTGACCACGACCAGGTCGCGCCCGGCGCACAGCGCCCGGATCGTTTCGCTCTCGGCGATGTTGAGGCGGCAACCCAGGCTGACGACCTCGGGCGCGGGAGCGGGCGACATGAAGGGCGATCTAGGGACGGACGGCGCGCAAGTCCACGCGCGAGCGCGTGACGTGCTCGACTTCTGGTTCGCGCTGACGCTCGATCAACAGTTCGCGAAGGTCGCCGAGCTTGATCGTACGATCGGCGAGCGCTTCGGGCGGTTGCGCGCGGAGGTGTTGGCGACGGAGGCGGAGGAGTGGCGCGACGACCCCGACGCGCTGCTTGCCGCGGTAATCCTGCTCGACCAATTCTCGCGCAATATTGGGCGCGGCACCGCCAGGGCGTTCGAGGGCGACGCGCTCGCGCTCGACCTGACCCACGCGGCGATGGATCGGGGTTGGGAAGAACGCTATCCGCCGGACCGTCGCGTGTTCGTCTACATGCCCCTGATGCACACCGAGGACGCGGTGACACAGGCGCTGAGCGTCGAGCGCTTCATCGCGCTTGGCGATCCGCGCAACCTCGCTTTCGCGGTGGAGCACCGCGACGTGATCGAGCGCTACGGGCGATTCCCGTCGCGCAACGCCGCGCTCGGGCGAACGTCGACGCCCGACGAGGAGGCGTATCTCAGCCGGTCGGACGCCGGCTGGTAAAATGGAGCATTATCCGCCCGACGGTCAGAGTTCCCACCACCGTTCGTTTCGAGCGAAGTCGAGGATCGTCTCGGTACGTACGGGGTCAGGTTTCTCGACTACGCTCGAAACGAACGGGTGAGGGTAGGCAACGGGTGAGGTAGAGATCAGCCGGTCGCACGGTGGCTGTTTCCCATGACAGGGCCGGGCGCCAGCGGCGCCTGCGCGAGCAGTCGGCGTTCGGCTAGCAGGCGGCGGATCGCGGTGGCGTTGACCGGGCGACCATAGAAGTAGCCCTGCCCCTTGGCGCAACCGAGCGCGCGCATCCGCGCCTCGACGGCGGCGTCCTCGATGCCCTCGGCGGTGACCGCCAGGTTCAGGCTCTCGCCCAGCCCGGCGATGGCGGTGACGATCGCCGCGCTCTCGGGATTGTCGTTGATCGACTGGACGAAGCCCTTGTCTATCTTGATCCGATCGAACGGCAACGCGCGCAAGTGCGCGAGCGACGAATAGCCGGTGCCGAAATCGTCCAGCGCGATGCGGATGCCCTGGTTCTTCAGCGACCCGATGATCGACTGGGCCAGCGGCAGGTTCTCGAATAGCGAGCTTTCGGTGATCTCGATCTCCAGTCGGCTGGCCGGGAAGCCCGTCTCGGTCAGCGCCTTGATGATCTTTTGCGCCAGCCACGCATCCTTCAGCTGCCACGGCGACACGTTGACCGATAGCGTCAGCGACGCGTCCCAGTCGCGCGCGGCGAGGAACGCCTGGTGCATGATCGACAGCGACAGCTCGGCGATCAGCCCGGTTTCCTCGGCGATCGGGATGAACAGCTCGGGGCTGACCAGCCCGCGCTGGGGGTGTTCCCACCGGGCCAGCACCTCGAACCCGGTCAGGCGACCGGTGAGGAGATCGATCTGCTGCTCGAAATAGGGCACGATCTCGCCGCGCGGGATGGCGCCGCGCAGGCCGACTTCCAGCTCGTTGCGCGCCTGGAGCTCGCGCTCCATCGACCGGTCGAACCAGCTATGGCGGCTGCGGCCGGCGGCCTTGGCGGCGTACATCGCGATGTCGGCGGCGCGGATCAGCGACTCGATGCTCTGGCAATCGAGGTCGGACCGCGCGACGCCGATCGACGCGCCGACATGGATGCGGACGCCCTCCGCCTCGAACGGCAGCGCCAGGCGGATCAGCAGCTGCTCGGCGATGCGGTCGACGGTGTCGGGGTGGGTGGGGTCGAACAGGAAGCCGCAGGCGAACTCGTCGCCGCCGAGCCGCGCGGTCAGCGCCACCGGCGGCATCGCGCCGCCGATGCACGCCGCGACCTCGCGCAGCAATGCGTCGCCGGTGGCGTGGCCGTGCATGTCGTTGACCGTCTTGAAATGATCGAGGTCGAGCATCAGCAGCGCCATCGCCTTGCGGCGGCGGCCGGCCTGGACCAACATGTCGGCGCCTTCCTCGCACAAGGAGCGGCGCGACAGGAAGCCGGTCAGCGGGTCGGTCTTGCCCATCCGGCCCGACTGGACTCCCTCGTCGACCGCGCGGGTCAGGACGCGGTGGCGGTGCCAACCGAACAGGATCAGCGCGATGTTGAGCACGGCCGCGATGCCAAGATTGTGATCGAACTGCTCGCCCGCGACCAGGAAATCGCGCATGGCCGACGACAGCGCGGCCCCGCCGGTCGCGACGAACAGCAGGATCGCCGCGCCCGTGATCGCGCCGGTGACGAACTCGCCATTCGCCCTCTTGCCGTCCGATGTCATGCGATCGCCTTTGCTGTCCATCGCCACGTGTCGCATGATCGCGGTAAACGAAGGGTAAAGAGGGGCGCGGCTTGCCCTTGACGCCTGCTTGGGCTACGGACGCCGACAAGTTCTGTTGCGGGACGATGAGGCAAGCGCCCATGGGCGTACGCTGGCCGGCGAGGTTTCGCCCGCCGGCGCTTTTTCGTTTGGCGGCACGGCAAGGGTGAAGGTTCGATGTTCGAAAGCTTGAGCGACCGGCTGGGCGGGGTGTTCGACCGCCTTCGCGGGCGCGGCGCGCTGACCGAGGCGGACGTGCGCGGCGCGATGCGCGAGGTGCGCGTGGCGCTGCTCGAGGCGGACGTGGCGCTCCCGGTCGCGCGCAAGTTCGTCGACGACATCACCGAAGCGGCGGTGGGGCAGAATGTCCTGCGCTCGGTCACGCCGGGTCAGCAGGTCGTCAAGATCGTCCACGATGCGCTGGTCGCGATGCTTGGCGCCGACGCATCGGACCTGGAGCTGGGCGTCACCCCGCCCGCCGTCGTCATGATGGTCGGGCTGCAGGGCTCGGGCAAGACGACGACCACCGCCAAGATCGCCAAGCGGCTCGCAAAGCGCGAGGGCAAAAAGGTGCTGATGGCGTCGCTCGACGTCAACCGGCCCAACGCGCAGGAGCAGTTGGCGACGCTGGGTACGCAGGGCGAGATCGCGACACTGCCGATAGTCGCGGGGCAACAACCCGTCGACATCGCCCGGCGCGCGCTCCAGGCGGCCAAGCTCCAGGGCTATGACGTCCTGATGCTCGACACCGCCGGACGGCTCCACGTCGATCAGGCGCTGATGGATGAGATGCGCGCCGTGTCCGACGTCGCCCGGCCGCAGGAGATCCTGCTCGTCGTCGACGCGCTGACCGGTCAGGACGCGGTCAACGTCGCCCAGAACTTCTCCGACCAGGTGCCGCTGACCGGCGTCGTGCTGACCCGGATGGACGGCGACGCGCGCGGCGGTGCCGCCTTGTCGATGCGCGCGGTCACCGGCAAGCCGATCAAATTCGCCGGGACGGGCGAGAAAATGGACGCGCTGGAGGCGTTCCACCCGGAGCGCGTCGCCGGTCGCATCCTCGGCATGGGCGACGTCGTGTCGCTGGTCGAGCGCGCCGCCGAAAGCATCCAGGCCGACGATGCCGAGCGCATGGCCGCCAAGATGGCCAAGGGTCAGTTCGACATGGACGACCTGCGCGCCCAGCTCGGCCAGATGCGCCGGATGGGCGGCCTCGGCGCGCTGGCCGGGATGATCCCGGGGATGAAGAAGGCGCAAGGCGCGCTGGCGGCGGGCGGCATGGACGAGAAGATCCTGGTCCGCATGGACGCCATGATCACCTCGATGACCGCCAAGGAGCGGACCAGCCCCGCGGTGATCAACGCCAAGCGTAAGATCCGCATCGCCAAGGGGTCGGGGACGACCGTCCAGGACGTCAACAAGCTGCTCAAGATGCACCTCGAAATGTCCACCGCCATGAAGAAGCTGAAAAAGATGGGCGGGATGAAGGGCATGATGGCGATGCTCGGCAAGGGCGGCGGGCTCGGCGGTATCGGCAACGCGCTCGGCGGACCGGGGCTGGGCGACATGCTCGGCAAGGGCGGCGGCCTACCCGGGCTGCCCGGCGGCAAGGGGATGCCCCAGCTGCCCGCCGGCTTCGAGGATATGATGAAGAAGAAATGACGTCCGCCAGCCCTCTATCGTCACCCCAGCGAAGGCTGAGGTCGCGTTGGAGGAGGGCGGAACCCATGAACCAGACGATCCCAGCCTTCGCTGGGATGACGATTTAGACAGCAAGGAAAGATCAGATGGCCATCAGCATTCGCCTGTCGCGCGGCGGCTCCAAGAAGCGCCCCTATTACCGCATCGTCGTCGCCGACGCCCGCTCGCCGCGCGACGGCCGCTTCATCGAAAAGATCGGCAACTACAACCCGCTCCTCGCCAAGGACAACGAGCAGCGCATCCAGCTCCACGCCGACCGAGCGCGTCACTGGCTGTCCGTCGGCGCGCAGCCGACCGACCGCGTCGCCCGCTTCCTCGACGCCGCCGGTGTCCGCGAGCGCGAGGCGCGCTCCAACCCCAACAAGGGCAAGCCGGGCGAAAAGGCGACCGAGCGCGCCGAGGAGCGCGCGACCAAGCAGGCCGCCGCCGACGAGGCCGCCACCGCCCGGGCGAACGCCCCGGCCGAAGTGCCCGCCGACGCCGACGTGGCTCCGACGGCCGGCGCCGAGCAGTAAGGCACCGGACACGGGTTGGTGCGTTCCCCTTCGGCAATCGCCAAGGGAGCGCGCCATGCCCGATCCGACCAAGCCCGATGACCAGTCCGATGCCACCGACCAGGGCGTCTCGGCCACCGAACCCGCCGAGGGATCGAACGACGACCCCGGCGAGGGTGCCGGATCGCCCGACGACGCGTGACGGCGAGCCGACCGTGACGCTCGCCGTCGCGGCCGGCGCGCACGGCGTGGGCGGCGAGGTGCGGCTGAAGACCTTCACCGACGACCTCTCGCCGTACCGGTCCTTCAACGACGGGGCGCTGACGATCGTCCAGGTCCGCCGCGGCCCGCACGGCGCGGTCGCCCGCTTCGCCGAGGTCACCGGACGCGACGCGGCGGAGGCGATGCGCGGGACCGAGTTGACGGTGCCCCGTTCGGCGCTGCCGCCGCTTCAGGAGGGCGAGTATTATCACGCCGACCTGGTCGGGCTGCCGTGCGACACGGAGGACGGCACGGCCGTGGGCACCGTCGCCGCGGTGGAGAATTTCGGCGCGGGCGACATCCTCGATATCGAGAAGCCCGACGGCAGGCGCTTCATGGTGCCGATCGCCGCCGCCACGATCGGCGCGCGCGTGACGGTCGACGCGGCGTTCGTCGAATAGGTCATCCAGGTTACCGCCCGACTGGGCGAAGTTTTCGCGGCCGTGACGCCGGTTGGTGACAACCGCGGATCGCCCCTCTAGGCGGTCCGGGCCGGCGGTCCCTGCCGCATCGCAGCACGACAAAGGACGATCCTTGGACGACAGCACCCCGCGCGGCTTCGGCCGCTCCGACGATCACGTGCCCGCGATCCACATCGAGCCGCATCGCCCCGCGTCGGACCCGCTCGCCATCCGCGACGGCGTCGACATGGCCCGCCTGGTCGGTCGCCCGCATCTGTTCGGCCGTGTGAAGCAACTCCGCCGCGGCTTCATGATCGAGCCGACAGCGATCGTGACGCTCCAGCCCGACGGTCGCATTACCGGCCACGGCAATCCCAACGAGGGCAGCTGGGCGCAATACGACCATGGCGACGTGCCCGCGTCGGAGGCGTTCGCCTTCGTCTCCGGCGGCAACAAGTACATCCCCAGCTCGACCTGGACGCAGACGATGGGCCCGATGCCGATCGGCCATTTCTGCGACGAGCCGGAAAAGGTCAACGCCGCCCAGCGACTGTGCCTGATCCCGCACGAACCGTACCGCGACGCCAGCGACGTGATCTACCTCGTCGCGTCGTGCCTGCGCTTCTACGACCGCACCGTGCCGACGCTGCTGGCGCAACTTTATGCCGAGGGCATCCCGGCCGATCGGATCAAGGTCGTGGTCAACGGCGCCGAGCGCGACGAGAACCGCGCGATCGATGGCGTCGACCACGCGTTCAGCACGCATGACGGCTGGGAATGGAGCGCGCTCTACGAGGCGCCGTTGCGCTGGCGCTTCGGCTACGCGTTCCTGATGCACGACACCAACGTCATCTTCCCCGGCTTTCGTCGGAGCGTCGAGGAGTTCAATCGCACCGTCGCCTGGGACCACCTCCCCGCGTCCCCGCTCGCGCGGTGCCTCCTTGGCCTGTACAGCCACGATTTCTTGCACCGCCTGAACCCCTGGCTGAAGGGGACGCATCGGATCTCGAAGCGCGACGGCATCATCGCCGAGGCCAGCGCCGAACTGCTGTTCCGCGCCCGCACCGCGCTGGTGATGAGCGACGCCGAGTCCAACGGCCATTTCCGCGCCGCCGAATGGAAGGAGTTGGTCGACCAGTTCAACACCGGCCAGCCGCGCGTCCGGCGGACCTTCCCGGCGATCAAGCTGCACAAGTTCATCCACGCCGGCCCGACCAAGCCCGAGGCGCTGTAGGCTTGGACGACCTGCTGTTCGACAACGACCGCCACATCGCCTGGCGACTGACGCCGCGGGTCGAGGCGGCGCTCCTCGCGCGGCGGATCGGCCTGCGCCCGGCGGGCGAGCCGCCCTACGATCACATCCTGTTCCCCAAGGACGTGACGGTCGAGGCCTATTGCAGCTTCCCCGCCACCCGCGAGTTCTATGACCTGGGCGCGTTCTCCTACTCGGAGACCAGCCACTATATGGGCCGGGTCACCGTCGGCCGGTACAGCTCGATCGCCAGCGAGGTCGAGTTCTTCGGCGAACGCCACCCGAGCGAGTGGGTGACGCAGTCGATGATCACCTACGATTTCGGTTACCCCGGCCTGCGGATAGCGCACGAGGATTTCGGCGGCGGCCTGCCGCCCCCGGCCGAGTTCCCCGATCGCTTCGGCGGTCCGGTCGTGATCGGCCACGACGTGTGGATCGGTCGCAATGTCCAGATCGCGCGCGGCGTGACGATCGGCCACGGCGCGGTGGTCGCGGCGGGGTCGGTCGTGTCGAAGGACGTCGCCCCCTACACCATCGTCGGTGGCGTCCCCGCCAAGCCGATCCGCGATCGTTTCCCGCCGAAGCTGGCCGAGGCGTTGCTGGCGAGCGCGTGGTGGGATTACCCGCCGACAGTGCTGTACGAATTCGACTTCAAGCAGCCGGAGGCGTTCTGCGCTCGGTTGGAGGAGGCGAAAGCGGCCGGCAGGGTCACGCGCTTCGAGCCGGTCCGCACCACGGCGGAGGACTTGAGGGCCACGATCGCGGCGCTTTGAACGTCACCCCGGCGAAGGCCGGGGCCCAGTCACGGTGGCCGTCGTGAGGACGCAACCACATCAAACCGCCAGATCGCAACCTGACTGGGCCCCGGCCTTCGCCGGGGTGGTGATCCGCGCATGATGTCGTTTCATCGATCGATCGCGCAAATCGCGCCTTCAATCATCCAACGCCCACCTCATCGACCGTTTTAGCTCCGCGGTGCCATCCCGGTCGAACCACGCGCCGTGGGAGAACACCAGCCGCTCGGGCGCCAGCGCCACCAGCCGCGCGGCGGTGCGCGCCACCTCCTCGCGGTGAAGCTTCGCCATCGCCCGGATCGGCGCGACCGCCCGGCCGTCCGGGGCGGTGGTCCCGGCGGCGCGCATGACGACCCGCTCGATCCAGCCCAGCTTGTCGGGCTCCAGGTTCTCGACCAGGTCGGTCATCACCAGCGTCCGGCTGGCGCGGTGGAAGAAGAACACCTCGCTGAAACCGCCCGCGATCGTGAACACGCCCTGTTCGATTTCCCCCGACCACTCGACCGGCGCCTGATCGACCAGTTCGTGATCGAAGCGGACGCCCGACGCCTTCACCTGCGCCCGGTCGCGTGTTCCCGGCGCGGCCCAGCCGAGCGTGTCGGGACACGCGTCCTGCCATTCCTTGACCATCATCCAGTGACCGCTGTTGGGCGCGACGAGATGCCGGATCCGGCCCAACGCCTCCAGTTCGCGTTGCAGGGCCGGCGTATGGCGGGTGGGCGAATGGAGCAGCAAGTCGCCGCCCGTCAGCCGGATCACCGTCATGCGGATCGGCAGCGATAGCCCGAACGCGTGGAGCGGCCCGCTGTCGACGATCCATAGGTCGTCCGCGACCGGTTTGGGCGTGTCGAGCGGCTCGTACACGATCCTGGCGTCGTCCATCATGCGGTCCTTTCTCATCATCAGGCGGCTTCGCGCGTCAACATGCGCTGTTTCGCCAGGTCGTTGCGGATCGTCGTCGCCGCGACGCCCGCCTCGCCCATCGCGTGGCTGATCTGGTCGAGGCCCTTGGCAACGTCGCCGGCGGCGTAGAGGCCCGCGATGCTGGTCCGCTGATGATCGTCGACCACCATGCAGCCATCGTCGGACGCCTCCGCGCCGAGCGAGACCGCCAGCTCCGACCGGATCACCGAACCAAGCGCGGGATAGATGCTGTCGAACGCCAACTCGCCCTCGGGCGTCGACACCAGGATCGTGTCGCCCTCGATGCGCAGCGGCCGGCACGGGCCGTCGACGGTGCGGATACCGTATCTGTCGACCCGCGCCTGGTCCTCGTCGCCCAGCTCATGCGCCGCGTCGGGCGCGATCAGCGTCACGTCGGTCGTGTAGGTCCGCAGGAACACCGCTTCGTTGACGCCGTGGTCGCGCGTCCCGATCACGCCGACGCGCTTGTCGGTCACCTCGAACCCGTCGCAGATCGGGCAATAGCGGAGCAGCCCGCGCTGGACCGCTAGGTCGTGGAGTTCGGGCGCCATCTTGGGCCGGTTGTTGACCACGCCGGTCGCCAGCAGGACCGTTCGCGCCCGGATGGTCTTGCCCGCGACGGTGGCGACGAATCCGTCCTCCTCCCGCGCGACCGCCTCGACGACGCCGTCCTCGACCGCGACGTCGAACTCGGCCGCCTGCTCGCGCATGCGGGCGAGGAGCTCGGTGCCGGCGATGCCGCCGGGATAGCCGGCATGGTTGTGCGTCCGCGGGATCCATGTCGCCCGGCTATGTCCGGCATCGACGACGCGCACTTTCAGGAGGAAGCGCGCGAGATAGATCGCGGCGGTCAGCCCCGCCGGGCCCGCGCCGATGATGAGGCAATCGTCCATCAATCTTGACCTCCGATGTCGACGTACATACGTCACGTCACTACGGAGGTTCCGATGAGCAAGGAATATCGCGTCAAGGTGTTCAAGTCGGGTAACTCGCTCGCCGTTCGACTGCCCAAGGCGCTTGGCGTCGCCGCGGGCGCCGAGTTCGATCTGACTAAGGCAGAGAATGGCACGATCCTGATCGAACCCGTTATTCCCGAAAACATCGCGTTCGCGGACGTGTTCGGCCGCTTCTCCGCCGAATTCATGGCGGACGGTCGGTGCCCGGCGGATGAGCCGGCACGAGATTGGAGCGTGGGGGAGGGCGAGCGCAAGGTCGCCTGATGCCCTTTCTCCTCGATACCAACATCTGCATCCGGATCATCAGGGGCGAGCCGAGGACGCTGCTGGCCCGGCTGGAACGATCGCCGCCGAACGACGTGGCGATGTCCTCCATCACGTTCGCCGAGCTGTCGGTCGGTCCCCGGTCGGGCATCAGCGAGGATGCTCGCCATCTGGCGATGCTTGCCCGACTGGTCCCGGTACGCCCATTCGACGAAGCGGCGGCCGGGGTCTACGGGCGGATCACCCGCGAGCTTGGCCTCAAGCGCAATAGCTTCGACCGCTTGATCGCCGCCCACGCACTGTCGCTCGATACGACCCTGGTCACCGATAACGAGCGCGACTTCGCCGATATTCCCGGCTTGCTGGTCGAGAACTGGACCCGGTGACCTTCCGTACGACGGTCCTGACCCTCTATCCGGAGATGTTCCCCGGCCCGCTCGGCGTGTCGCTCGCCGGCCGGGCGTTGGCCGAGGGGCGCTGGTCAATCGACCCGGTCAACATCCGTGATTTCGCCACCGACAAGCACCGCTCGGTCGACGATACGCCGGCCGGCGGCGGCGCGGGGATGGTGTTGCGCGCCGACGTCGTCGCGGCCGCGCTCGATAGCGTCGCCGACGACCGCCCCATCTTCGCAATGACGCCGCGCGGCTTCCCGCTTACCCAAGCTCGCGTCCGCGCGCTGGCGAGTGGCGAGGGCGTCACGGTCCTGTGCGGCCGGTTCGAGGGCTTCGACGAACGGCTGTTCGAGGCGCGCGCGGTCGAGCCGGTGTCGATCGGCGACTATGTCCTGTCGGGTGGCGAGATGGGGGCGCTGGTCCTGCTCGACGCTTGCGTTCGGCTGCTCCCCGGCGTAATGGGCGCGGCTTCCAGCGGGGACGAGGAAAGCTTCGAAAGCGGCCTCCTCGAATATCCGCATTATACCCGACCCGCGACATGGGAAGGGCGCACGATCCCCGAAGTGCTGCGATCGGGGGATCATGCGAGGATCGCCGCCTGGCGCAAGCTTCAGGCGGAGACCGATACACGGCTAAGGCGGCCGGACCTTTGGGAGCGCCACGAGGGCGTTCGGGTCGGGTCGCCCTCTGGCGCGCGGCGACGAAACGGGAACGACCAATGAACCTGATCCAGACGCTCGAAGCCGAGCAGATCGCCAAGCTCACCGGCATTCGCGCCATCCCAGAATTCCGCCCGGGCGACACGCTCAAGGTCGGCGTCAAGGTCGTCGAGGGCGAGCGCACCCGCGTGCAGAATTACGAGGGCGTGTGCATCGCCCGCGCCAACAAGGGCATGGGCTCGTCCTTCACCGTCCGTAAGATGAGCTTCGGCGAGGGCGTCGAGCGCGTCTTCCCGCTCTACTCGCCCAACATCGATTCGATCGAGGTGGTCCGCAAGGGCGCCGTCCGCCGTGCCAAGCTCTACTATCTGCGCGGTCGGACCGGCAAGTCGGCCCGTATCGCCGAGCGTCGCGACAACCGCCCGGCCAAGGGCGCCGTTGCCGCCGAGTGACCGCTGGCCTCGTCGACCAGCGAAAGGGCGCGGTGGTGAAGGCCGCCGCGCCCTTCGTGCGTCAGCCGCGCCGGGTCAGATCCGGCATCATGCTGCGCGGCTCGCCGCCGGGGACGATCTCGACGATCAGGTCGCCTTCCTCCAGCGATTGCGCCTCCGGCTCCCAGAAGCCGAAGCATTTGCCGGCGCGGTAGATGCGGACGCCGAGCCCGGTGCCGAGCGGGGCCAAGGGCTTGCCGACCTCGGCCGCCGTCGCGCGGCGTTCGCGTAGCGACACACGGCCGCTGGTGGCGGCGAGATCGGTCATGTACTCGGTCAGATGCGGTCCGTCGGTCGACCCGGCCAGCAGCAACCCGGCGAAGCTGGTCGGGTTGATCACCACATCCGCGCCGGCCTGGCGCGCCAGCGGCTCGTTCTCCTCTTCGTGGATCACCACGCTGATGCTGATGTTGGGCGCCAGTCGCCTGGCGGTCAGCACGATCAGGATCGAGGTGTCGTCGCGACCCGCCGAGATCATCACCGACCGCGCGCGCGCGATCTGCACCGCCTCGAGCACCGCGTTGTGCGTCGCGTCGCCCTCGATGACGGTGGCGCCGTCCGCCTCGGCTTCCGCCAGCCTGGCGGCGCGCTGGTCGATGACGACGATCGCGGCATCGCTGACGCCGCGTCGGACCAGCTCGCGCCGGGCCTCCGCGCCGCTGGTGCCGTGGCCGGCGACGATGAAATGGCCGGACAACGTGCGCTGGATCACCTGCATCCTCCATCGCTGCCAAATGCGCTTGAACACGAAGTCATAGGCGGTCCCCAGGAAGATCAGCCACACGAACAACCGGATCGGCGTGACGACGAACGTGTCGAACATCCGCGCGCGGTCGGTCACCGGCACGATGTCGCCATAGCCTACCGTGGTGACGGTGATCGTGGTGAAATACAGCACGTCGACGAAGCTGATCGCGCCGTCGGTGTTGTCGCGCAGCCCGGCTCGGTCGAACCAGTGCCCGGCCAGCGCGATGCCGATCAACAACAGCGCGAGCGCGAGGCGCAGCAGCAGCGAAACCCACGCCGGGGTGGCGCTGCGCCGCCGCAGCGCCAACTGTTCCTCGCCCCCTGATCGGTCCCGCCGCACCGCGCCGGTGTAGCCGGAAACGGCGACGACTAGAACCGTTTCCCATGACCCGTTGTTGGATTTGTTGGATTGGCAAAAGAGCGTTTGCGCGCCACCTTTGCCACCTTCCGCCGCCGCTTGCCGCTTTACGCTGGCCGTCCCCGCCGCGATAAGGCCGCCACAGTCCGCGTTCGCCGCGGAATGGCTCGACACGGAGATTGGGATGCGCGGATGGATGCTCGGGCTTGCACTTGCCTCGGTCGGGACGACGGCGATGGCCGCTGACGAACCGGTCCAGGTCGCCAAGCCCACTCCCGGCGACCTCACGATGGCGCGGGTGTTCGGCAGCCCGGACCTGTCGGGCGCCCAACCCCGCGCGCTGCGCCTGTCGCCCGACGGGACGCTGCTGACCTCGCTGCGCCCCCGTCCCGACGAAAAGGAGCGGCTCGACCTATGGGCGCTCGACACCCGCACCGGGCAGGAGCGGATGCTGGTCGACTCCAAGCGGGTCGGCACCGGGGCCGAGCTGTCGGAGGCCGAAAAGATGCAGCGCGAACGCGCCCGCATCGGCGGGTCGAAGGGTATCGTCGGCTATGACTGGGCGCCCGACGGCAAATCGATCCTGGTGCCGCTCGACGGGGACATCTACCTGGCGACGCTCGACGGTCAGACGCGTCGGCTGACCGACACGCCCGGCGGCGAGCTCAACGCCGACGTCTCCCCGCGCGGCACCTTCGTGTCCTTCGTCCGCGACCAGAACCTTCACGTCCAGCCGCTGGCCGGCGGCGCCGCGCGCGCCGTCACCACGGGCGGGCAGGACACCGTCCACTGGGGCGAGGCCGAGTTCGTCGCGCAGGAGGAAATGGATCGCCGTACCGGTTACTGGTGGTCCCCCGACGAGCGGTACATCGCCGTCGAGCGGTTCGACGAAGCGCCCGTCGGCGTCGCCGTCCGCGCGGCGATCGGCGCCGCCGGCACCAAGGTCTACGAGCAGCGCTACCCCGCCGCGGGCACGCCCAACGTGCTGGTCGAGCTATACGTCATGCGTCCCGACGGCACGGGCCAGGTCAAGGTCGACCTGGGCGCCAATCCCGACATTTACCTGACGCGGGTCAACTGGCTGCCCGACGGCTCGGCGCTGCTCGTGCAACGGCAGAGCCGCGACCAGAAGACGCTCGACATGCTCCGGGTCGACCCGGTCACCGGCAAGTCGACCGTGCTGTTCAGCGAGCGCTCGGGCGCGCGCAGTTGGCTCAACCTGTCCGATGTCCGGCCGATGAAGGACGGGGGCCTGATCTGGCGATCCGAGCGCGACGGCTATGGTCATCTCTACCTGTGGCGGGACGCGAAGTGGACGCAGCTGACCAAGGGCCCATGGGTGGTCCAGAGCGTTGTCGGCGTCGACGAGGCGAAGGGCCGCGTGTTCCTGATCGGCAACAAGGACGACGTGCTGGAGCAGCACCTCTATGCGGTCGACATCGCCCGGCCGAACGTGCTGACCCGGTTGACCGAGGCCGGCTGGTGGAACGGCGCGACGATGGACGGGGCCGCGACAAGGGTGATCGTGTCGCGCTCGAGCTCGACGCAGCCGACGCAGGTCTATCTCGCCGACGCGGCGGGCAAGCGGCTGTCGTGGATTAACGAGAACGCGGTCCGGGGCGAACACCCCTACGCGCCATTCCTCGCCAGCCACCAGCCGACCCGCTTCGGCACGATCAAGGCGGTCGACGGCTCGACGCTGCATTGGGAGATGATCACCCCGCCGCTGGAGCCGGGCCGCAAATACCCGGTGTTCTTCGAGCATTATGGCGGCCCTGGTACCGGCCAGATGGTGACGCGCGCCTGGCAAGGGGCGCTGCCGCAGTTCCTGGTCGATCAGGGGTGGGTATATTTCAAGATCGACAACCGCGGGTCGTACAATCGCGGCAAGGCGTTCGAGAACCAGATCTATCACGCGATGGGCACGGTCGAGGTTGCCGACCAGCTCGCCGGCGCGAACTACGTGAAGTCGCTGCCGTTCATCGATCCGGCCAAGGTCGCCACCTATGGCTGGTCCTATGGCGGCTACCTGTCGATCAAGATGCTGCAGGCGAACCCGGGCGTCTACGCCGCCGCCGTCGCCGGCGCGCCGGTGACCGAATGGCAGCTTTACGACACGCATTATACCGAGCGCTACCTCGGTGATCCGAAGACGGACTCGGCCAGCTACGCCACGTCGAACGCGGTCGAGGAGGCGGCGAAGATCACCGATCCGTTGCTGCTGATCCACGGCATGGCGGACGACAACGTGTTCCTGGACAACGCGACCGCCTTCGCCGCCAAAATGCAGTCGACCGCGACGCCGTTCGAGATGATGCTTTACCCCGGCTACACCCACCGGGTCGGCGGGCCGGTGGTCAGCCAGCACCTTTGGGGCACGATCCTCGGCTTCCTCGATCGCGAGGTGAAGAACAAGCCCTGACCCGTCGCCCCGGACCCTTCGACAAGCTCAGGAGGGCCTTGTTCCGGGGTCCACCGTCGTGCAGGAGCCGCGGATCGAGGCTCTCGTGGAACCGTGGATGCCGGAACAAGTCCGGCATGACGAAGGAGCATGGAGACAGGCAATGGGTTACCGGGTCGTCGTCGCGGGTGCGACGGGCAGCGTCGGGCGGGAGATGCTCAACATCCTGGCCGAGCGCGAATTTCCGGCGGATGAGATCGCCGTCCTCGCCTCGTCGCGCAGCCAGGGCGAGATGGTCGACTATGGCGACACCGGGCGCCAGATGAAGGTGCAGAATATCGAGCATTTTGACCCGGCCGGCTGGGACATGGCGTTGTTCGCCATCGGTTCGGCGGCGACAAAGGAATATGCGCCCAAATTCGCCGCGGCGGGCTGCACGGTGATCGACAATTCGTCGCTGTACCGCATGGACCCCGACGTGCCGCTGATCGTGCCGGAGGTGAACCCGGAGGCCATCGACGGCTATGCCCGCAAGAACATCATCGCCAACCCGAACTGCTCGACCGCGCAGATGGTGGTCGCGCTGAAGCCGCTCCACGATGTCGCCCGGATCAAGCGGGTGGTCGTCGCGACCTATCAATCGGTGTCGGGCGCGGGCAAGGTCGGCATGGACGAGCTGTTCGAGCAGAGCCGCAACATCTTCGTCGGCGACCCCGCCGTCGCGACCAAGTTCACCAAGCAGATCGCCTTCAACGTCATTCCCCATATCGACGAGTTCCTCGACGACGGATCGACCAAGGAGGAATGGAAGATGGTGGTCGAGACCAAGAAGATCATGGGTGCCAAGATCAAGGTAGCCGCGACTTGCGTCCGTGTGCCTGTCTTTGTCGGCCATTCGGAGGCGATCAATATCGAGTTCGAGGACGAGATCTCGGCCGAGCAGGCGCAAGGGATCCTGCGCGAGGCGCCCGGCGTCATGCTCTACGACAAGCGCGAGGACGGCGGCTACATCACGCCGGTCGAGTGCGTCGGCGAGTTCGCCACCTATGTCAGCCGCGTTCGCGAAGATCCAACGGTCGAAAATGGCCTGTCATTGTGGTGCGTCAGCGACAATCTACGCAAGGGCGCGGCGCTGAACGCGGTGCAGATCGCCGAGCTGCTCGGGCGGCGGCACCTGCAAAAGGCGGCATGAGCGACCCGCGCGAAACCGAGTTGGTACTCCGGCCCAAGTACGACGCGGCGGGACTCGTGACGGCGGTGGTCAGCGATCAAGCTTCGGGCGAGCTGCTGATGGTGGCGCACATGAACGCCGAAGCGTTGGCGCTAACGATGACCAGTAGCGAGGCGCACTTCTGGTCGCGCAGTCGTGGCCGTCTGTGGAAAAAGGGCGAGACGTCGGGCAACGTCCTGCGCGTGGTCGAGGCGCGGATCGACTGCGACCAGGATGCGGTCTGGCTCCTCGTCAAACCCGCCGGCCCGGCCTGTCATACGGGCGCGCGGAGTTGCTTCTACCGTCGCATAGACGGCGAAGGGCTGGTGCCGGTCGTGTGAAGCTCGGGGTGTTCGCGATTGCTTTGATCATTGGCGGATGCGGTGACGACGCGTCGCCCGAGCCGCCGCCGGGTGACGGCGGCCGTCTCGAGTCGGCCGCGGTCCGGGCGGGGCTCGTGACCGACCCGGCCTCCGCGCCGGTCATAGGATCCTACGCCAGCGACGGTGACCGGATCTGCGTCCTACCTGGCGAGGGCGGTCGGCTGCGGGTCGGCGTCGTGGCCGATTACGGCGAAGGCCAGCGTTGCTTTGGACGCGGCGAGGCGACCCGGTCGGGCGGATCGCTGGAGGTCGCGCTTGGCGCGTGCCGCCTGACCGCGCGGGTCGACGGCGAGCGGATCACCTTCCCCGCGGCGCTACCGGATGAGTGCGACGCCCTGTGCACCGGCCGGGCGACCCTGGCGGCGGTCGATGTCGAACGGCTCAGCGGCTCGGTGTCGGAAGCGGCGGCGATGCGTGACGTCCGGGGACGGCCGGTGTGCGACAATTGACGTTGACGTAAAGGACAGGTAGACGACGGCTCATGGCGAGCGCATCGACTTACGCGACGATCGAGCCACGTCCCGATCGCGAGCGATTCTCTATCTCTGACTTGTCGGACGAGTTCGACATCACCGCGCGCGCGCTCCGTTTCTACGAGGATGAAGGGCTGATCGCGCCCGAGCGTCGCGGAACCGCGCGCATCTATTCGCACCGCGATCGCGCTCGGCTCGCCTGGATCCTACGGGGCAAGCGGGTCGGTTTCAGCCTCGCCGAAATCCGCGAGATGATCGACCTGTACGACCTCGGCGATGGCCGGCGTTCGCAGCGCCAGGTCGCGATCGAGCGCTGCCAGGCGCGGATCGCGCTGCTCGACTCGCAACGCCGCGATATCGACGCGGCCGTCGCCGAACTGAACGACTTCGTGGCCGTGCTCGAAGCCGGTCGCGCCCATGACACCGAAGGGAACTGACCCATGCCGCAATATACGCCTCCCGTTCGCGATACCCGCTTCGTCCTCGAGCATGTCGTCGGGCTCGACCGCTACGCCAACCTGCCCGGGTTCGAGACGGCGACCCCCGACGTGGTCGACGCGGTGCTGGAGGAGGGTGGGCGTTTCGTCGCCGACGTCCTGTTCCCGCTCAACCAGGTCGGCGACCGCGAGGGTTGCACCCGGCATGAGGATGGCAGCGTGACCACGCCGACGGGCTTCAAGGAAGCTTATAAGCAATATGTCGAGAGCGGTTGGGCGACGCTGGGCAACCAGCCCGAATTCGGTGGACAGGGGATGCCGCACGTCGTCTCGATCGCGTTCCAGGAATATATGATCTCGTCGAACATGGCGTTCGCGATGTACCCGGGGCTGACCCACGGGGCGATCGCCGCGCTGGTCACCAAGGGTACGCCCGAGCAGCAGGCGATGTACGTGCCCAAGATGGTGTCGGGCGAGTGGGGCGGGACGATGAACCTGACGGAGCCGCAGTGTGGCACCGACCTGGGGCTGATCCGCACCCGCGCCGAGCCGAACGCCGACGGCTCCTACGCGATCACGGGCACCAAGATCTTCATCTCGGCGGGTGAGCACGACCTGACCGACAACATCATCCACCTGGTGCTGGCGAAGACGCCGGGCGCGCCGGACAGCTCCAAGGGCATCTCGTTGTTCGTCGTGCCCAAGGTGATGGTGAAAGACGATGGCAGTCTTGGCGCGCGGAACGCGGTCTCGTGCGGTTCGATCGAGCACAAGATGGGCATCCACGGCAATTCGACTTGTGTGATGAACTATGACGGCGCGACCGGCTGGCTGGTCGGCGAGGAGATGAAGGGCCTGGCCGCGATGTTCATCATGATGAACGCGGCGCGGCTCGGCGTCGGGTTGCAGGGGCTCGGCGTCGCCGAGGTCGCGTACCAGAACGCGGTGATCTACGCCGGCGACCGTCGCCAGGGTCGCGCGCTGACCGGGCCGAGCGAGCCTGGCGAGAAGGCGGACACGCTGTTCGTCCACCCCGACATCCGCCGGATGCTGATGGAGGCCAAGTCGCTGACCGAGGGGCTGCGCGCGCTTTGCCTGTGGGGCGGGTTGCTCGTCGATCTGGCGCACGATGCCGGCGACGAGGCGGAGCGCGATAAGGCGGACGACCTGATCAACCTGCTGACGCCCGTGATCAAGGGTTACGGCACCGACATGGGCTACAAGATCGCGACCGACGCGCAGCAGGTCTATGGCGGGCACGGCTACATCGCCGAATGGGGCATGGAGCAGTACGTCCGGGATGCCCGCATCGCCCAGATCTACGAGGGCACCAACGGCATTCAGGCGATGGACCTGGTCGGGCGCAAGCTCGCCACCAAGGGCGGCCGCGCGATCCAGGCGTTCTTCGCGCTGGTGGCCGAGGAGGTCGCCGCGGCGAAGGGCGACGCCGCCACCGCCGACTATGCCGGGCGGCTGGAGAGGGCGCTGGGCGACCTCCAGGCGTCGACGATGTGGTTCATGGCCAACGGAATGCAGAACCCGAACAATGTCGGCGCGGGGGCGGTCAGCTACATGCACCTGATGGGCGTCGTCGCGGTCGGGCTGATGTGGCTGCGGATGGCGGTCGCGGCGGCGAGGCTGAAGGCGGCGGGGGAAGGCGACCAGGCGTTCCTCGACGCCAAGCTGGTCACCGCGCGCTTCTATGGCGAGCGGATGCTCCCGGAGACGGGCGCGCTGCGACGCAAGATCGAGGGCGGCGCGGAGTCGCTCATGGCGTTGCCGCCGGAGATGTTCCTGGCGGCCTAGGGCGCGCCGTCGGAGACGGCGTCGCGGCGGCGCTTGGCCGCGACGTCGGCGACGGGGTGGGGCGCGGCGCCGGGTCGAGGCGGAAGCGCACACCGCCGAGCGTTTCCGGCCCGCGCGGGGCCGGTGACGGCGCCGCGTCGGGCGCGGTGGGCGCGCCGGGCGTATAGGCCTGCACTTTCATGCACTGGGTCGGCACAGCGCGCTTGAATTGGCGGCAGTTCCACAGGCCCTTCTCGTAGCCGGCGGCGCGGTCGCGCAGGTAGCTGAACGCCATGGTCGCGACCTGCCCGGCGTCGAGCGGCAGCGTCCTGGGCGTCCGCGCCGTGTCGGTCCAGGCGAGGTACTTGCAATAGGGTCGTTCGTCGCAGGCGAAGGTGGCGAGGGCGGGGAACTCGTCGGCCGTGACGTCGGGAGGCAGCGTCACCAGGAAGCTGTTCTCCTCGGTCGCGACGGGTTGCGCCGCGCCGCCGGTCAGCGCCATCGCCTCGGCGAACGCGGCCTCGGCTTCGTCCATCACCGCGCCGGCGCGGTGCGCCTCCGACCAGGCGGCGATCTTGGCGATGACCGGTTCCTCCTGCGAGACGCGGCGATTGAACGCGGGCGGGGTCCCCCACCAACCCGACCAGCGGAAGAAGAGATGGGTGTGGACCTCGACGATCTTGTCGAGGCTCGAGCTCCAGTACGGCACGACCCAGTCGGTGTGATAGTGCGTCGCGTGGCCGACCGGCTTGTACACCGCCCCGGAGAGCGCCGCCGTGGCGATCTCGCGCGCGCGCCGCCAGCCGTCCTCGGACGGCGGCCGCGCGAGCGCGCCGTCGCAGGTGAAGGTGAACTGGCAGCCGGTGCGCCGCTCCTGGCCCTGGAAGACGACGCCGCACACCGTCTTGGGGAAGGCGGGGTGGCGCAGGCGATTGAGGATGACCTGGGCCACCGCGCGCTCGCCGACGGCGTCGTCGCCCGCTTCGTAAAGCACGCCGGCGGCGAGGCAGTCGACCGCCCGCGCCTGATCCTCGGGCCCGCCGGCGAAGCGGAACGGCCGCGCCGCCGGGTTGGGCTCGGTCGAGAAGGGGACGGTGGCGTTGAACGAGCGCGCGTCCTCGGGCGCGAGGTCGACGAGCTTCATCGGCTCGACCGGCGGCAGTTCGGCCGCCGGCACGACGCGTTGCGGCGCCCGGGCTACGCGTTTGACCGGCGGCGGGATGACCGGTGGGTTCGCGACGATCAGCGCCGGGACGCCGAGCGCGACCGTCGCGATCGCCGCGAGGATCGCGTGGAGGAAAGCGCCCGGACGCGCCAGAGGCGAGGTCATCAGCTCTCGGGCAGGAAGTCGGGCACCGACAGATAACGCTCGCCGGTGTCGTAATTGAAGCCGAGGACGCGGACGCCATCGGGGAGGTCGGGCAGTTTCTGCAGGATCGCCGCCAGCGTCGCGCCCGAGCTGATGCCGACCAGCATGCCCTCCTCGGCCGCGGCGCGGCGCGCCATGTCCTTGGCGACGTTGGCGTCGACCTCGATCACGCCATCGAGCGCGGCGGTGTGGAGGTTGACCGGAATGAACCCGGCGCCGATCCCCTGGATCGGATGCGGCCCGGGCTGGCCGCCGCCGATCACTGGCGACGCCGCCGGCTCGACCGCGAACACCTGCATGTCGGGCCAGACCTGCTTCAGCGCCTCGGCGACGCCGGTGATGTGGCCGCCGGTGCCGACGCTGGTGATCAACACGTCGATCGGCGTATCGCGGAAGTCCTCCAGGATCTCCTGGGCGGTGGTCGCGACATGGACGTCGATATTGGCCGGGTTCTCGAACTGCTGCGGCATCCAGGCGCCGGGCGTCTGGTCGACCAACTCCAGCGCGCGCTCGATCGCGCCCTTCATGCCCTTTTCGCGCGGGGTGAGGTCGAACGTCGCGCCGTACGCCAGCATCAGCCGCCGGCGTTCGAGCGACATCGATTCGGGCATGACGAGGACGAGCTTGTAGCCCTTCACCGCCGCAACCATCGCCAGGCCGACGCCGGTGTTGCCGCTGGTCGGCTCGATGATCGTGCCGCCGGGCCGGAGCCGGCCGTCCGCTTCGGCCGCCTCGATCATGGCGAGCGCGATGCGGTCCTTGATCGAGCCGCCGGGGTTGGACCGCTCCGATTTGATCCACACCTCCGAGCCGGGGAACAGCCGCTGCATCCGGATGTGCGGCGTGTGGCCGATCGTGTCGAGGATCGTGTTGGCCTTCATGGCTGGGCGACTCCGTGCAGCGGTTTGTTCGACAGGATTTCGGGCGGGTCGAAGCTCTTTGCAAGCTTGAGCTCGGGAAACAGCCGCGACCAGAGCAGCGTGACCGCGATCGCGCCGACCCCGCCGAACACCACCGCGCCGACGGGCCCGAGCAGCGCGGCGAGCAGGCCGCTCTCCGCCTCCCCCAATTCGTTCGAGGCGGAGATGGTGAGCTGCGACACCGCGCTGACCCGACCGCGCATCGCGTCGGGGGTGTGGAGCTGGATCAGCGAGGAGCGGACGTACACCGATACCATGTCGGCGCCACCGGCGACGACGAGGCAGGCGACGCTCAGCCAATAGTATCGCGACAGGCCGAACACGATCGTGGCGATGCCGAACACGACCACCGCCGCCAGCATCTTGACGCCGACCTCGGTCTTCATCGGCCGGAATGAAAAGAGCACCGCCATCGACGCGGCGCCGATGCCTGAACTGGCGGCGAGAAGCCCGAGGCCTTCCGACCCGACCTTCAGGATGTCGCGCGCGAATACCGGCAGGAGCGCGGTCGATCCCGCGAGGAGCACCGCGAACAGATCCAGCGTGATCGCCGCCTGGACCAGCCGGTTTCGCCGGACATAGCTGAACCCCTCGACGATGCGGGCGAGCGGGCGGTGATCCTTTTGCGCCGCCGGCTGCGGCACCCGGCCGACGAGCAGCACCATGACGAGGGCAAAGGAGAACAGGCCGACGACGACGGCATAGGCGATGTCGGGGCGAATGGCGAACAGCACGCCGCCGAGGCTGGGGCCGGCGATCGTGCCGACCTGCCACGCGATCGAGCTGACCGCGATCGCCGTCGGCAGGCTTTCGCGCGGGACCAGGTTCGGCGCCAGGGCGGAGTAGGCGGGGCCCGCGAACGCGCGCGCCACCCCCATCGCGACCGCCGCGGCGAACAGCGCGGGCAAGTCGATCCGCCCGAGCGTCGTCAGGATGCCGAGGCCGGCGGTGACGAGGATGAGCAGCGCGGTCGTGGCCCGCACGATCCAGCGTCGATCCACGCTGTCCGCGACCAAGCCGACGACGGGCGTGAGGAGGAACAAGGGGATGAACTGCGCCAAGCCGATCATGCCGAGCAGGAAGGCGGCCTCCCGGATGTCCATCGTTTGACGGGCGATGTCGTAAACCTGCCAGCCGACGATGATGGCGAGCGCGCTAGAGCCGATCGTGCCAACCAGCCGCGACGCCCAGTAGGCACGGAAATTGGCGATGCGAAAAGGGTGCGGCGGCTGCATCGGTCGGAGCCTTACGCGCGGACACGCGGGCAGGGCAAGTTCGGCGGACTAGCCCCGAAACTGACCAAAGTGACCGGAAACGCGCGCATGGAAAATGACCAAGGTTCCCGGAAACGCGTGGCGCGACGACGTGGTGGGGACGGGGGTGAAGGCGATGTCGGTCATCGGCCAGCCTGTGCCGGTTCCGTTCCAACATCGACAGCCCCGGCCCGGCCGTCGCTGTGCGATTGCGTGGACCGCCCGTCCGCGCTTATAGGCAAGCATCCTCCCCGGAAAAGAACAGGTTCCAGCCGTGGCAAAAGCTCCCGCACGATCCGCCGAACCCCCCGCCCCCAATCGCGAGCGACCGGTCGAGCCGCAACCGTACGAGGCGTCGCGCGACGAACTGCTCGAGTTCTACAAGCAGATGCTGCTGATCCGGCGGTTCGAGGAAAAGGCGGGTCAGCTCTATGGCCTGGGGCTGATCGGCGGCTTCTGCCACCTTTATATCGGCCAGGAGGCGGTCGCGGTCGGGTTGCAGTCGGCGCTGTCCGAGACCGACAGCGTCATCACCGGCTACCGCGACCATGGCCATATGCTGCTGTGCGGCATCCCGCCCAAGGACGTCATGGCCGAGCTGACCGGCCGCGCCGCCGGGATCAGCAAGGGCAAGGGCGGCTCGATGCACATGTTCTCGGTCGAGCATAAATTCTACGGCGGTCACGGCATCGTCGGGGCGCAGGTGTCGCTCGGCACCGGGCTCGGCTTCGCGCACAAATACCGCGAGGACGGCGGCGTCTGCCTCGCCTATTTCGGCGACGGCGCGGCCAACCAGGGGCAGGTGTACGAGAGCTTCAACATGGCCGAGCTGTGGAAGCTGCCGATGGTCTACGTCATCGAGAACAACCAATACGCCATGGGCACGTCGGTCAACCGGTCGTCGGCGGAGGACCAGCTGTACCGGCGGGGCGAGAGCTTCCGCATCCCGGGCATCCAGGTCGACGGGATGGACGTGCTCGCCTGTCGCGGGGCCGCCGAGACCGCGCTGGAGTGGGTCCGCGCCGGCAAGGGGCCGGTGATCCTCGAGATGAAGACCTATCGCTACCGCGGCCATTCGATGTCCGACCCGGCCAAGTATCGCAGCCGCGAGGAGGTCCAGGCGGTGCGCGACAAGTCCGACCCGATCGAACGGGTCAAGAAGATGCTGGAGGAGCAGGGCGTCACCGAGGCCGACCTGAAGGCGGCCGAGCAGGCGATCCGCAAGGAGGTCAACGAGTCCGCCGACTTCGCCGAGCAGACCCCCGAGCCCGACGCGGCCGAACTCTACACCGACGTGCTGGTGGAGCAATATTGATGCCGACCGAGATCAAGATGCCCGCGCTCTCCCCGACGATGGAGGAGGGGACGCTGGCCAAGTGGCTGGTGAAGGAAGGCGACACGGTCAAGTCGGGCGATATCCT
>CAXTRJ010000012.1:0-24365 GCA_964246585.1 uncultured Sphingomonas sp.
GTCGGCACCCGCGCGGCCGGCTCCGCCGCGGCGGTGGTCGCCGCCAACTGGGGGACGATGGAGCTACTCATAGGCTTCGCGATACCGTTTCACGACGCTGAGCGCGACGATGTTGAGCAGCAGCGTGACGACGAACAGCGTCAGGCCCAGCGCGAAGGCGGCGAGCGTCTTGGGGCTGTCGAACTCGGCCTCGCCGGTCAACAGGTCGACGATTTGGCGGGTGACGGTCGTGGTGCTGGCGAACGGGTTGGCGGTGAGCGTCGCGACGCCCGACGCCGCCATGACGACGATCATCGTTTCGCCGATCGCGCGGCTCACCGCCAGCAGGACGCCCCCGACGACGCCGGGCAGCGCGGCGGGGAGCAGCACCTTCTTGATCGTCTCGGAACTGGTCGCGCCCATCGCCAGGCTGCCGTCGCGCATCGCGGCGGGGACGGCGGCGATCGAGTCGTCGGCCATCGACGACACAAACGGGATGATCATGATCCCCATGACGAGCCCGGCGGCGAGCGCGCTTTCCGACGATGCCCAGCTGATACCGATCGATACGGCGAAGTCGCGCACCAGCGGCGCCACCGTCAGCGCGGCGAAATAGCCGTAGACCACCGTCGGGACGCCGGCCAGCACCTCCAGGATCGGCTTCATCCACCGCCGGGTGCGCGGCGCGGCGTATTGCGTCAGGTAGATCGCGCTCATCAGCCCGAACGGGATGGCGACGATCATCGCGATCACCGCGCCGATGAAGAAGGTGCCCCAGAACAAGGGCACCGCGCCGAGCGACGCGCCGGGATCGCTTGGCGAGATCACCTGCGGGCTCCAATGCGTCCCGAACAGGAAATCGGCGATCGGCACGATTCGGAAGAACCGCGCCGATTCGTACAACAAGGAGGCGACGATGCCGACGGTGGTCAGGATCGCGATGAGCGACGCGGCCAGGAGCAGCGCCATGACGACGCGCTCGAGCTTCGTCCGCGCGGCGAACCCGGGGCGGACCCGGGTGAAGGCGAAAGCGCCGCTGGCGAAGGCGAGCAGCAGCGCGAGGCCGGTGGCGATCCAGTCGTAGCGCTTCTGCGCCGCGCGGTATTCGGGTGCCAGCGCGGCGCTGAGCGGGTTGAACGCGCCGAAACTCCGCCCGGCGCCCAGCTCGCGCGCCTCCGACAGGATCGACGCGCGCTCGAAGCCGGGCGGGGGCAGCGACGCGGCGGCGGGGGTCGCCAGCACCGCGTCGGTCACCAGCGCGGGCGAGGTGAAGCTCCACACGGCCAGGAAGATCAGCGGCGGGACCACCGTCGACAGCGCGACGTACCAGCCATAGTGACCCGGCAGCGAGCTGAACCGCGTGCTGCCGCGCCGCTGCCGCGCCGCCCGCACGCGCGCCGTCAGCCAGCCGATCAGCCCCAGGCCAGCGACGACGAAGAGGAGGGCGAGGGAGGACATTTATCCGGCCAACGCCATCACTTCAGCGCCGCCGGATCGAGCGTGATCTCGTCCCGCACCACCGCCGCCGCCCGCGCGCGGACCGCGTCCGGCGCGGCGATCAGGCCCCGTCGGACCAGCGGGCCGTCCGCGTCCCACAGTTGCGCATAGCGGGCGAGGAACGCACGCAGGCCCGGGATAGCGGACAAGTGCGCCTTCTTGACGTATATATACAGCGGCCGCGACCCGGGATAGCGCCCGGCGGCGATCGCGTCGTAGGTCGGCTGGACGCCGCTGAGCGCGACGCCGTTCACCGCGCCGGCGTTCTCCTCGAGATAGCTGTAGCCGAACACGCCGATGGCGTTGGGATTGGACTGGAGCTTCTGGACGATGAGGTTGTCGTTCTCGCCGGCGTCGACATAGGCGCCGTCCTCGCGCACCCGGGTGCAGCGCGCGGCGAAGGCGTCGCCGTCCAGCGCCTCGGCCGCGGGGTCGACCGCCTCGCATCCCGCCGCCAGGATCAGCTCGGCCAGCGCGTCGCGCGTCCCGCTGGTCGAGGGCGGGCCATAGACCTGGATCGGGATCGCCGGCAGCGCCGGATTGACGTCGCGCCACAGCCGCGCGGTGTTTGGCCGGCCGCCGGGCGCGGCGGCCAGCGCGCGGTAGATGTCGGCCGGGGTCAGCGCCATTTTCGGCCCGTTCTTCGCCTCGGCGAAGGCGATGCCGTCGATGCCGACCTGGATCTCCAGGATGTCGCGCGCGCCATTCTTGGCGCAGGTCGCGTATTCGCTCGCCTTCATGCGGCGGCTGGCGTCCTCGATATCGGGATGGTCGGCGCCGACGCCGGCGCAGAACAGCTTCATGCCGGCGCCGGTCCCGGTCGATTCGATCACCGGCGCCTTCGCGTCGGGGTTGGCGGCGACGTACCGCTCGGCGACGATGGTGGTGAACGGATAGACGGTGGAGGAGCCGACCGCCCTGATCTGGTCGCGCGATCCCGCGCCGCCGCCGCTCGCCTGGTCGACGCAGGCGCCAAGCGCCAGGGCGGCAAGGAGGATTGCGCGGCGCTTCATGATTCGGACCCGTGTGACAACGTCGTTACGGCTTGATGACACTGGTCGCGGCAGGCGTCGCGACGGGCAGCAACACGGTGACCGTGGTGCCTTCGCCGACGACGCTGGCGATGTCGAGCCGGCCGCGATGCCGCTCGACGATGTGCTTGACGATCGCCAGTCCCAACCCGGTGCCGCCCAGCGTCCGGCTGCGTCCGGCGTCGACGCGGTAGAACCGCTCGGTCAACCGCGGCAGGTGCTTGGGGTCGATCCCCTCGCCGCGATCCGCGACGCACAGGCGGACCATGCCGCCTTCGTTCAGCCGCAGCGCGACGGTCACCGGGGTGCCCGACCGACCGTATTTCAACGCATTGCCGACCAGGTTGTGCAGCAGTTGCGACAGCTGCGCCCGGTCGCCCGCGACGGGCGGGACGCCGGGGTCGATCGCCGCGACCAGGTCGAGCCCCCGCTCGCCGGCCACGTCGACCAGCGCGCCCCGGGTTTCGGCGACGAGTTCGGCGAGATCGACCGCGCTCCCTGGCGCGCGGTACTTGTCCGCCTCGATCCGCGACAGCGAGATCAGGTCGCCGACCAGCCGCTCCATCCGCCGCGCCTCGTCGTCGATGATGCGCAGGAAGCGCGCGCGCGTCGCCGGGTCGGCCCCGGCGGCGTCGCCCTCCGCTTCCTCGCGCAGCGTTTCGACGAAGCCCAGGATCGCGGCCAGCGGCGTACGCAGTTCGTGGCTGGCGTTGGCGACGAAGTCGACGCGCATCCGCTCGGCGGCGCGGTGCCCGGTCTGGTCGACCAGGTGGACCACGCGCGTGCCATCGGCCGTCTCGCCGACGCGCATCTGCCAATGCTGGTCGAGCGCGCCTAGCCCGACCAGGTCGACCGGCTTGTCGGTCGGTACGTCGACGGCGGCGGCGAGTCGCTCGGCGGCGGCCGGGTGGCGGATGGCGACGCGGACGTCGTCGCCGACGATGTGCTCGCCCAGCAGCGCGCGGGCGGCGGCGTTGGCCAGCGCCACCCGTCCGGCATCGACCAGCAGGATCGGCTCGGCGATGGTGTCGAGCATCGCGGCGGGGACGGATGCGGACGGTCGGTCGTCGGGCCGCTCGGCCTCGACGCGCGGCCGCGTCGACTCGGCGGGGCCGGTCGCGACCAGCGCCGCCGCCACCCCGCCGACCAGCGCCACCAGCGCCGCCTCGATGCTGTGCCCGAGCAGGAACACCGCCACCGACGCGACGACGGCGACCCCGACCGACCACGCCGTCCTTGCCCCGATTCCGTCCAACATCGAACCTTCCTAGCGCACCGCGTCCCTTTTCGGAACGTGGCTGGCGCTTGCCCCCTTTTCACGAATGTGAAAGGCAGGGGGGCATAAGGGGCGACCATGAGCGACGACGCGCGACCCGACGAGCAGGCCGGCCACGACGCCGAGGACGGCGTCCAGGATGAAGGGGCGCGAGGCGTTCCCACGCGTCGGCGCGCGCTGATGCTCGGCGCGGTGTCGGCGGCGGCGGTGGTGTCGATCCGCCCCGCGCTGGCGCAGACCAGTGCCTCCGTCCTGACCTGCGAGATACCCGTGCCCGATGCCGGCCGCGCTGGCAGCTATATCGCCGCCGATGGGCAGGTGGTGCCGGCGGGCACCGCGGGCGCGTTCGCCCCGGCGGGACGCGCGTTCAAGGGCGAGGACGTCCGCCGCGCGCTGAACGGCGATCGCCTGCCGGGCGTCGAGGCCGAGCAGAGCCGGGCTTACGTCAACTACATCCGCCGGCTCCAGCGGGGCACGAGCGGCTTCACCTGCTTCGCGTCGCTGCAGATGCCGCGCTGACGACGGCGCGCTACGTCGCGGTGTCGTCGGCCGCGCTGCGCGCCGTGCCGCTCGACGCGTTCGTCGCCGTGTATCACCGTCCGTCGGGCATCACACACCTGCTGACCTCGCCCGCGCCGGAAATCCTCGCCGCGCTGGCGGAGCGGGCGTTGACGGCGGATGGGCTGCTCGCCAGCCTGACCAATGACTATGAACTCGAGGACGCGGCATCGCTGATCGCGCGGCTCGACGAACTGGTCGCCGCCGGGCTGGTCGAGCGCCTGACGGTCTCGCCAGCGTGAGGCACCGGTTCGCGGTCCGCGTCGGGCCGGTCGGCTTCCGCGTCGGCTCCGACTGGCGCGCGCCGGTCGCGGTGCTGGAAGCGCTCTACGCCGATTATCCGAAGCCGCATGACGGGGTCGCCGACTTCACCGTCCGGCTGTCCGCGTCGCGACCGTGGCGGCGTTGGCTGCGGCCATCGGTGACGATCGGCGGCGACTACGTGCTGCCGGAAGCCGCGCCGCTGCCGCTCGCCCAGGGGCTGCTCGCCGCCGAGATGGCGATGAACCTGCAAATGGCGCTCGGCCAACGGCGCTACCTGCTGCTTCACGCGGCGACGGTCGAGCGCGATGGGCGGGCGGTGATCCTGACCGGGCTGTCGGGGGCGGGCAAGTCGACGCTGTCGGCGTTGCTGGCGGCGGCGGGATGGCGGTTGCTCGGCGACGAGTTCGCGCTGGTCGAGCCGGCGACGGGGCTGCTCCACCCGTTCCCCCGGCCGATCAGCCTGAAGAACGACGCGGTGTCGGCGGTCGCGGCGGCGACGCCGGCGGCGCGGTTCGGGCCGTGGCTGCGCGACACGCCAAAGGGCGGCATCCGCCACCTCGTCCCCGACGCCGCATCGCTCGCGGCGATGGACACGCCCGCGCGGCCGGTCGCGATCTTGTTCCCGCGCTACGGCTTCGAGGCGGCCGAGCGCGCGGTGAGCCCCAGCGAGGTGTTCGTCCGGCTGACCCAGGCGTCGACCAACTATGTCGCGATGGGCGAGGCCGGATTCGACGCGCTAGCCCGGTTAGCGACCGAAATCCCGGCGACGGCGATCGACTATCCCGACGCCGCCACCGCGCTGGCGCAGGTCGAGCGGCTGTGGCGAGGATGAGCGACGCCCGGCTGCTCGCGCGGCTGCTCGCCGAGCCGGCGGTGTGCGCCGGGCTCGACGCGGAAGCGTGGACGGCGGTGATCGCGGTCGCGCGGGCCGAGCAGCTCCTCGGGACGCTGGCGCACCGCGCCCTAGGCTTGGCGATGCCCGAGTCGGTGGCGCGCATCCTCGCCGACGCGATCGCCTCGGCCGAGCAGGGCCGCGCCGCCGCGTTATGGGAGGCGGAGATGACCCGGCGGGCGCTAGCCGAGGTCGGCTGCCCGGTGATCCTGCTCAAGGGCACCGCCTATGTCGCCGCCGGGCTGGCGGCTGGGCAGGGGCGCTCGATCGGCGATTGCGACATCCTGGTCCCGCGCGCGGCGCTGGACGCGGTCGAGGCGGCGCTGCTGGCGGCCGGGTGGGAGTGGGTCAAGCCCGACGCCTATGACGACGCCTATTATCGCCGCTGGATGCACGAGTTGCCGCCGCTGATCCACCGGACCCGCGACCGGATGATCGACGTCCACCACACGATCCTGCCACCGACCGCGCGGCCTAAGCCCTTGCCCGCGGACCTGATCGACCGGAGTTCGGCGTTGAAGAACGGCCTTCGCGTCTTGTCGCCCGAGCACATGATCGTGCACGCCGCCGCGCACCTGATCGCTGACGGCGACCTTTCGGGAGGCCTCCGCAATCTGTGGGACATTCACTGCCTGTATCGGGAGTTCTCGGAAACCCGGGACGACTTCCACTTCCGCGTCGTTGAAGAGGCTCACGCCCACGGGCTGGGACCGCAAGTCCTGCGCGCGCTTCGCCTGATGGGGCAGCTTTTTGGAACGCCGATCCGGTCCGGTGGCGATCCCGTCGGTGTCACCTATGCCGCGCGGCCGAGCGACAAGGGTTTTCGCCGCCGCCTGCTGGCCCGCGACGGCTGGGGTCGACCGACCCGTCCGGTCACGCGCCTGGCGTTCTACGTCCGCTCCCACTGGCTCCGGATGCCGCCGGTCACGCTCGCCCGCCATCTATGGGCCAAATGGCGACGGTGATAACAAGATAGAGGAGGGGCCTGTAAGCCGTTGATCTAAAACGATCCAAGGTTTCGTGGCCGGTGCTCGCATAGCTCAGTTTTTTCAGCTTCGCCCCAACCGCTCCAGCGTCGGCACCAGTTCCTCGTAACCGTCGATCACCGCCTCCGCCCCCAGCTCCCCGATCGGCCCCTGCAGAAAGCCGAAGCTGACCGCCACCGCCGGCAACCCCGCCGCGTGCGCCGCCTCCACGTCGAACCGCGAGTCGCCGACGAACGCCGCCCGTCCTCCGCCGCATCGCTCGACCAGCGCGTGGATCATCGCGGGCGAAGGCTTGGCCGTCCCCGCCCCCAAACTGTCGCCCCCGATGATGCAGTCGAAGCGCTCGGTCAGCCCCAGGTCGCCGAGCACCGTCCGGGCGAACCGTTCGATCTTGTTGGTCGCCACGGCCACCCTGACGCCTCGCGCGTCGAGCGCGTCGAGCGCGTCGAGCGCGCCGGGATAGGGCTGCGTGTGGACGCAGATGTTCGCCTCGTAATGGTCGAGCAGTCGCTGGTGGAGGACGTCCAGCTCCTCGTCCGAGCACCCGCCGGTGGCCGCCATGCCCTGCGCCAGCATATGCCGCGCGCCGCCGCCGATCATCGGCTTGACCTGGTCGACGGTAAGCATCGCGCGCCCGGCGGAGGACAGCGCGTGATTGACGGCCGCGGCGAGGTCGCCCGAGGTGTCGAGCAGCGTGCCGTCGAGGTCGAACCCGACGATGGCGAAAGGGAAACTGGTCATCGCCCAGCCGCCTGCCAGCGTCGCTATGGAATTGGCAAGGGATTGGTGGCAGTCGCGTCGGCATGACCGCTGAGCGCTCCTCGACCGATCGGCCCGTCGCCGCCATCATCCTCGCGGCGGGCAAGGGCACCCGGATGCGCTCCGACCTGCACAAGGTGCTGCACCCGGTCGCCGGGCGGCCGATGCTGCTCCATCTCCTCGCCAGCGTCGCCGAGCTCGCGCCCGAGCGCACGGTGGTGGTGACCGGCGCGGGTCGCGAGCAGGTCGAGTCGGCCGTCGCGGGCGGCGTGGCGGTGGCCCACCAGGCGGAACAGCTCGGCACCGGTCACGCCGTCGCGCAGGCGCGAGAGGCGCTGGCCGGGTTCGCGGGCGACGTGCTGGTCCTCTATGGCGACGTGCCGCTGGTCACGTCGGCGACCATGCGCCGCATGCTCGGGCGGTTGAACGAGGGCGACCGGCCGGCGGCGGTGGTGCTCGGCTTCCGCCCCGCCGACCCGGGCGCCTATGGCCGCGTCATCGCCGGCCCGGACGGCGGCATCGACCGCATGGTTGAGTGGAAGGACGCGACCGACGCCGAGCGCGCCGAGACGCTGTGCAATTCCGGCTTGATGGCGGTGCGCGCCGACGACCTGTTCGCGCTCCTCGCCCGCGTCGGCAACGACAACGCGGCGGGCGAATATTACCTCCCCGACATCATCATGCTCGCCGCGGCCGACGGCAGCGCCGCTGCGGTGATCGAGACCGACGCGGCGGAGGTCGCCGGCGTCAACAGCCGCGCCGAACTGGCGAGGGTCGAGGCGACTTGGCAGGCGTCGCGCCGGGCGCTGGCGATGGCCGAAGGCGCGACGCTGATCGCGCCCGACACGGTGTGGTTCGCCCACGACACCCGGCTCGGCCGCGACGTCGTGGTCGAGCCCAACGTGGTGTTCGGCCCCGGCGTCGTGGTCGCCGACGGCGCGGTGATCCACGCCTTCAGCCACCTGGAAGGCGCGACAGTCGGCCCCGGCGCGTCGGTCGGTCCCTACGCCCGGCTCCGCCCCGGCACTGTGCTGGGCGAGGGCGCGCGCGTCGGCAACTTCGTCGAGACCAAGCAGGCGGTGCTGGGGGCGGGCGCCAAGGCCAACCACCTGACCTATCTGGGCGATGCCGAGGTCGGCGCGGGCGCGAACATCGGCGCGGGCACGATCACCTGCAACTACGACGGCTTTTTCAAATATCGCACCGCGATCGGCGAGGGCGCGTTCGTCGGGTCGAACAGCGCGCTGGTGGCGCCCGTCACGATCGGCGCGGGGGCGATCGTCGGGGCGGGGTCGGTCATCACCGCCGATGTCGACGCCGACGCGCTGGCGCTGGCGCGAGGACGGCAGGAGGCGCGTCCCGGCTGGGCCAGGCGCTTCCGCGACATGATGGCGGCGCGTAAGCGCGGCTGATCCAGGACCGGGGAGCGACGTAATGTGCGGCATCGTAGGCATCCTCGGCGGCGACGACCATGTCGCCGACCGCCTGCTCGAGGGGCTCCGGCGGCTGGAATATCGGGGCTACGACTCGGCCGGCATCTGCACCGTCCACGACGGCGCGTTCGATCGCCGCCGCGCCCCGGGCAAGCTGGTCAACCTCGCCAACCGGCTCGCCGCCGAGCCGCTGCCCGGCCGCGGCGGCGTGGCGCACACCCGCTGGGCGACCCACGGCGCGCCGACGGAGGACAACGCCCATCCGCATATCGTCGGCGACGTGGTGCTGGTCCACAACGGCATCATCGAGAACTTCAAGCCCTTGCGCGAGGAACTGCTCGCCGAGGGGCGCGAGTTTCGCAGCCAGACCGATTCGGAGGTCGTCGCTCACCTGATCGCGCGCGAGGTCGAGCGCGGGCGTGCACCACGCGACGCAGTCGCGACCGTCCTGCCCCGCCTTCACGGCGCCTTCGCGCTTGGCGTCATGTTCCGCGACCAGCCCGACCTGCTGATCGGCGCCCGCCTCGGCGCGCCGCTGACTGTCGGCTATGGCGAGGGTGAGAACTACCTCGGCTCGGACGCGCTCGCGCTGGCGCCGCTGACGCAGCGGATCGCCTATCTCGAGGAGGGCGACTGGGTCGCGATCACTCGCGAGACGGTCGAGATTCACGACCGCGCCAACAACCGCGTCGAGCGCCCGATCGTTCACTCGGGCGTGTCGGGCCAGCTGGTCAGCAAGGGCAACCACCGCCATTTCATGCTGAAGGAAATCCACGAGCAGCCGGTCGTCGTCGCCCAGACGCTCCGCTCGTACCTCCGCCCGCTCGAGGAGCGGGTGGCGCTGCCCGACATGGCGTTCGACCTCGCCGCGATCGAGCGCGTGACGATCGTCGCCTGCGGCACCGCGTCCTATGTCGGGATGATCGGCAAATACTGGATCGAGCGGCTGGCGCGTGTTCCCGTCGAGGTCGATGTCGCCAGCGAGTTCCGCTACCGCGACCCGGTTCTGACACCCGGCACGCTCGGGGTCGTGATCTCGCAATCGGGCGAGACCGCCGACACGCTGGCGGCGCTGCACCACATGAAGGCCGCCGGGGTCACCACCGCCGGCATCATCAACGTGCCGACCAGCTCGATGGCGCGGCAGGTCGACCTGCTGCTGCCGACGCACGCCGGCCCCGAAATCGGCGTCGCCTCGACCAAGGCGTTCACCTGCCAGCTGGCGGTGATGGCGGCGCTGGCGACCAATCTCGCCCGCGCCACGGGCAGGCTGTCGCCCGAGACGGAGCGCGAGATCGTGGCGCATCTCGGCGAGGTGCCCGAAGCGATGAGCCGCGCGCTGGGCGCCGATGGCGAGATCGCCGCGATGGCCGGACAAATCGCCCAGGCGCGCGACGTGCTGTATCTCGGTCGCGGCCCCGAATATCCGCTGGCGCTCGAGGGCGCGCTGAAACTGAAGGAGATCAGCTACATTCACGCCGAGGGCTATGCGAGCGGCGAGATGAAGCATGGTCCGATCGCATTGATCGACGACCAGGTGCCGCTGATTGTTATCGCGCCGTCGGGGCCGCTGTTCGACAAAACGGTGTCGAACATGCAGGAGGCGCAGGCCCGCGGCGCGCGCGTGGTCCTCATCTCCGACGAGGCCGGCATCGCCCAGGCGGGCGAGGACGCGATCGCGACGATCACCATGCCCACCGTCGACGCGCTGATCGCGCCGCTCGTCTACGCCGTCCCGATACAACTGCTGGCGTACCACGTCGCGGTGGCCAAGGGTACCGACGTCGACCAGCCGCGCAATCTCGCGAAATCGGTGACGGTGGAGTAGGCGCGCGTTGCCCGCGATGTCGTGTCCGGAGGCACTTCCCGCTAGGCTTACGGAAACGCTCCTGTCAGTCTCGGCGGTCCTGAATGATCAAAGTGATTGGTGGATCATCGGCAGCACGGCCGTGGCGTTGCATGGTGCCGGGTCGATCGCCGTCGGCGATGTCGACCTGCTCACCACTATCGACAATGCTCCTCGACTAGCGGGCGAACTTGGCATCGACATGATGCCCGGCACCGCGAGCGAGCTGTTCAGGTCCGATCTCTTCGGACGTTGGCGAGACCCGCCGTTGACGGTCGAGGTCATGGCCGGGCTTCACGTCCGTTCCCGCGGCGGCTGGAACTCTGTCCTACCGGCGACCCGCGAACAGATTGACGTGCAAGGGGTCGCGCTCTTCGTGCCTTCCCGCGAAGAGCTGAATCAGATGCTGCTGTCGTTCGATCGGCCGAAAGACCGCGAACGCGCCCGTTTGCTGTCGGCCGTGATGTGACGGCAACGCCACAACGCGGCGTAACTCACGCCGCCGCCTGTTCCGCCAGCATCGCCTCACACAGGCGGTGGGCGGCGGGATCGTCGACGTCGCACCACCAGCGGTCGCCGATGGTGAGCGCATGGGCGCGACCCTCCTTCGCCAAGGCGCCGACGCCGGCCGACAGCGAGCAGGGCGCGCCCGACGCCGCGACCGCGCACAAGGCCGCGCGCAGGCGCGACGAGGCGATGAAGACGCCGGTGTCGAACGAGTCGTAGGTCGCCAGTCCCTTGCCCAGCGCCACGATGCGGTCGCCGTCGGTCGCCACCCGCGTGACATCGTCCAGATCGACCGCCGGGTTGTCCAGCCGCCGGTCGACCGCCAGCGCGACCCCGTCGACGCGGGCGTGGCGCGCGATCATCGCCGACACGATGCCGGGGTCGACGAGGTGGTCGGCCATGACCAGCAAGTACGGCGCTTCGCCCAGCAATGCCTCGGCGGCGAGCACCGAATGGCCGTTTGGCAAATCCCAATCGTCGACCCGGACGGTGTCGACGACGACCCCGGCGCGCGGCGCCAGCGTCTTCAGGAACGCTTCCACCGCTTCGCCGGCATAACCGGTGACGACGACGAAGCGGGTCGCCCCCCCTTGCGCGGTGCGGCGCACGACATGCTCGATCAGCGGCACGCCCGCCACCGGGGCCAGCGGCTTGGACGGGGCAAGCGATCGCAGCCGGCTGCCGTGGCCGGCGGCGATGATCAGGCAATCCACCCGCCGGCGTCCGCTTATTCGGCGGCCAGGCGGGGGGCGATGAAGTCCTCGGTCAGCTGGCAGGCGACGTCGTCGGAGAACTGCTCGGGCGGATGCTTGCAGAAGAACGACGACGGCCCGACCAGGATGCCGCCCTCGCCACGATCGCTGGCGACCTTGCAGCACCGGATCGCGTCCATGACGACGGCGGCCGAATTGGGGCTGTCCTCGACCGACAGCCGCAGTTCGACGTTCATCGGCACGTTGCCGAACAGCTTGCCCTCGATGCGAAGGAAGCACAGCTTATTGTCGCCGAGCCAGGGGATGTAGTCGCTCGGGCCGACATGAATGTTGCTGTCGTCGAGCCGTTCGGACAGCACCGACTGCACCGCCTCGGTCTTCGACTCCTTCTTGCTCGTCAGCCGCTTGCGGTCGAGCATGTTGAGGAAGTCGGTGTTGCCGCCGGTGTTGAGCTGGTAGGTCCGCTCGATCGTCACCCCGCGCTGGCGGAACAGGCTCGACAGCGTGCGGTGGACGATCGTCGCGCCCAGCTGCGCCTTGACGTCGTCGCCGATGATCGGGACGCCCGCCGCGGCGAAACGCTCGGCCCACTCCGGATTGCTGGCGATGAACACCGGCATGCAGTTGACCACGGCGACGCCGGCCTCGAGCGCGCATTCCATGTAGAAGCGCGTCGCTTCTTCCGAGCCGACTGGCAGGAAGTTGATCAGGACGTCGACCTTGGCCTCGCGCAGGTCGGCGACGACCTGGGCCTGGTCGGGCTCGGCCGCTGACGCGAGCTCGAAGCCGCGACCGTTGGCGACGCCGGTCATATGCTCGGCGACGCCGTCGAGCACCCGGCCCATCTTCACCGTCGCGCCGGTCTTCGGTACGTCGCGGTGAAACACCTCGGTGCAGTTGGGCTGGGCGAAGATCGCCTCGCCCAGGTCCGTGCCGACCTTGCGCGCGTCGACGTCGTAACCGAGCACGAAATCGATATCGGCGACGCGGTAGCCGCCGATATCCTCGTGAATCAGCCCCTGAGCCGAGTTCGCCACTTCGTAATGGTAGCGTCCCTGGACCAGTGAACTTGCGCAATTACCGACGCCGATGAGCGCCGCCCTGATACCCGCCATTCCGTCTCGCCTAAAATGAGGCGACGCTCATTCAGCGCCGCGATGGATGACGGACTGGTGACAGATGCGCCGCGCTAGTCAAGCTTTGCGCTGACTTAGCGCAAAAACACGGCTCCCCCGCAGCGACGAATGATGGCAAGGGAGCGCCGGGGAGAAGCGCGTTCATGGCGACCAGTTTGGAACAGTCGGGGGTGGAGCAGTCGAGGTCGCCCACGCCTGGCAAGCCGCGCGAGCTGGAGGACGGGCTCAACCGGCTGATCTATCATCCGCTCAGCCGCCGGTTGGCGCGGACGCTCGTGCCGACGCCGGTTTCGCCCAACATGGTGTCGGTCGCCGGCGGGCTGCTCGTCGTGGCGGCGGGCGTCGCCTATGTCCAGGTCGGCTGGCCCGCCGGCGTGGTGCTCGGCCTCGCGTTGCACCTGTTATGGCACGTCGTCGACGGGGCGGACGGCGACCTCGCGCGAATGACCGGGCGCGCCTCGGCCAACGGCGAGTTGGTCGACGGCCTGTGCGATTACGGCGGACACTTCGCGCTATATCTCATGTTGGCGGCGAGCCTCGACGACACGCTCGGGGGTTGGGCCTGGGTGCTGGCGGTCGCGGCGGGCGTGTCGCGCGCCTTTCAGTCCAACCATGCCGAGAGCGGCCGACGAACCTATCTCAACTGGGCGTACGGCGTCCCCTGGATGCGGTCGTCGCACGACGATGGCGGCGAGGCGTTCCGGCGGGGTAGCGCCGTCGCGCGGCTGTTCGGGGGGCTAGCCGCGCTATACGTCCGCGCCGCCGCCGCGACCGGGCCGGCGACCGAGCGGGCCAACGCGGTGGTCGACACGGTCGGTGCCGATCGGGGCGAGCTGCGTGGCTACGTCCGCACCGCCGCCCGGCGGACGCTGCCGCTCCAGGCCGCGCTCGGCGCCAACCCGCGCACCTTGTTGCTCGGCGCGAGCATGGCGCTGGGCAGCCCGCTATGGTTCTTCCTGGTCGAGGTCACCGTCCTCAACCTGCTGCTGGGCGTCTCGATCGTCCGGCAGGAAGCGATGGCGGGTCGGCTCATCGCTCGATTCGGCGGGAACGGTTCGAACGCCTAACGCCCGCGAAACCAATCCTTGCTATCGGCGTCGCACAACGTAGGGGTGTCGCGGAGGCGAATGCCCGAGAGGGAAGTGTGCGTGCGGGTGTTGGGGGGACGACATTACTGGCTGGCCGCCGCGTTGACCGCGCTGCCTTCCGTCGCCCATGCCCAGATCGCCAATCCCGGTAGCGCGCCCGCGCAAGGGCCCGACGCGCCGACCCCGCAGGCTTCGCCAACGCCAGGGTCCACGCCGACGCCCGATCAAGCGCCTGACGCCCCGATCGTACCCGAGGCCGAGTTCGACGCCGCGCTGCCGCCCTTATCGGGCGACCTCGGTGCTCCGCTGGAGGCGATGCGGCCGGTGCCGCCGGCCACCGACGCGTCCCCAACCGACGGCTCGGCGGTTCCCGTCATCCCCGTCGAGCCAGTGACGGGCGACGCCCTGCCGCCGATCGGTCCGGGCGACCCGCAATTAGCCCAGCCGCTGGCGCCGATCGGCAGCTTCGATACCGTGCCGCTTGAGACCGCCGCCGACGTCGCAGACCGCGACGCGCCCGAACTGCGCTACGAGACGGTGGCGAACGGCCTCGACGAGATCAACCTCGCCGATCGGTTCAAGGCGCTATCGGCGTTGGAGGAAGGCGACGGCAAGGCCGACAACGCCACCCAGATCAATCAGCGCGCCCGCGAGGACGAGGCGCTGGCGGTCCGGCTGATGAAGTCGCTCGGCTACTACGACGCGGTCGCGCTGTCGCGAATCGAGACGGTGCCCAACACGCCGGGGCGCCTTCGCGCGATCGTCAGCGCGCAGCCGGGGCGTCTTTATACCCTGTCGTCGGTCACGATCGTCGCGGCGCCGACGGTGCCCGTCGGCTTAGTCGACCGCGAGCTGCCGCTCGTCGTCGGCGACCCGATCGAGGCCGACCGCATCCAGGGGGCGGAGGCGAACGTCGCGCTCCGCCTGCCGCAACAGGGCTACCCCTTCGTCGTCGTCGGAGAGCGCGACATCCTGCTCGACGATGCGACCCCGACCGGCGCGTATACGCTCCCCGTCGACACCGGCCCGCGCTCGTCCTTCGGGCAGCTGGTGACGGAGGGCGACCCGGTGTTCGACCTCGATCACCTCAACGTCTTTCCCCGCTTCGACGCTGGCGAACTGTACGACAACCGCATGGTCGACGACCTGCGCGACGCGCTGGTCGCGACCAGCCTGTTCTCCACCGTTTCGGTCGAGCCGCGCCGCACCGGCCGGCCCGGCCCTGACGGCACCGAGCAGGTCGACTTGTTGGTGCGCCAGACAAAGGGGCCGGCGCGTTCGCTGACCGCGACGGGGGGCTACTCGACCGGCCAGGGGATCCGCCTCGAAGGCGCGTTCACCCACCGCAACCTGTTCCCGCCGGAGGGCGCGTTGATCCTCGCCGCCGTCGCCGGCACCCAGGAACAGGGGCTGAGTGGGACCTTCCGCCGCTCCAACGCCGGCCGTCGCGACCGCACCGTGCAGCTGATCGCCTCCGCCAACCACTCCAGCTACGACGCATTCGATGCGTTCACCGGGACGCTCGCCGGGCGGATCAGCTACGATTCGACGCCGATCTGGCAGAAGCAATTTTCCTATGCCTATGGCTTCGAGCTGACCGGCACCAACGAGAGCGTGTTCGACTTCGCCGCCGGCGAGCGTCGTCGCGGCACCTTTTTCATCGCCGCGCTGCCGGGGCAGGTGCTGTTCGATCGGTCGAACGACCTGCTCAACCCGAGCACCGGTTATCGGCTGAAGCTGAACGTCAGCCCGGAGACGTCGGTGCGCGGCACGGCTCGCCCCTATGTGCGCGCGATGGTGGAGGGCACCTACTACTACCCGATCTCGCCCAGCCTGGTGATCGCCGGCCGTGCCCGCGCCGGCACGATCGCCGGGATCGAGCGCGACGACTTGGCCCCGTCGCGGCGCTATTATGGCGGTGGTGGCGGGTCGGTCCGCGGTTACGGTTTCCAGCGCCTGGGGCCATTCGACCCGAACGGCGACCCGGTCGGCGGACGCAGCCTGACCGAGTTCGCGCTGGAGGCGCGCTACCGCTTCGGCGATTACGGCATCGTGCCGTTCGTCGATGCCGGCAACGCGTTCGAGGGGATCACGCCGGGCGTTTCCGATCTCCGCATGGGCGCGGGCATCGGCGGGCGATTCTACACCAATTTCGGACCCTTGCGGGTCGATGTCGCCACGCCGCTGAACCCGCGCGAGGGCGACGGCAAGGTCGCGCTGTACATCTCGATCGGGCAGGCGTTCTGATGGCCGACGATATCGCCCTCCCTGCCGAGACCCCGCACAAGACCGAAGCCGCGCGTCGTCCGCTGTGGCGACGGATCCTGAAGTGGCTGGGCATCGCCGTCCTCGCGCTGATCGCGCTAGTCGGCATCGTCCTGCTCGGGATCAACACCGATCCCGGCCGGCGCTTCGTTGCGACGCAGCTGGGCAACTACATCACCGCGACCGGGCTCAACATCCGCGTCGGGCGGATCGACGGGTCGCTTTATGGCCGGATGGTGCTGAGCGACGTCCGAGTCAACGACCCGCGCGGCACGTTCCTGACCGCGCCCCGCCTCGACGTCGACTGGCGGCCGTTCGGCTTCATCAATAATCATGTCGACGTCCGGTCGCTATCGTCGCGGCTGGTAACGCTGGCCCGGCGGCCCGAGTTCATCCCGACGCCCGAAGATCCGGACGCGCCGCTGCTGCCCGACCTAGACATCGACGTCGACCGGTTGGCGATCGACCGCTTCGTCATCGCCGCGCCGGTGACCGGCAACGCCCACGTCGTCCGGATCGCCGGGTCGGCGCACATCGCCGATCGCCGGGCGCAGCTGGTCGTCGATGCGGGCGCGCTGCGCGCGGCCGGGATCGCCGGCGGCGACACGCTGGCGCTGACGCTCGACGCGGTGCCCGAGGAAAACAAGCTTGACGTCAACCTGAAGCTGAACGCGCCGGTTGGTGGCCTCGTCGCCACCATGGGGTCGCTCCGCGCGCCGTTGGCGGTGGCGGTCGACGGCCGGGGCAGCTGGGCGTCGTGGCGGGGCAGGGCGGGTGCGACGCTTGGTGGCGGACAGTTCGCCGATCTAGGCGTGACGGCGCGCGACGGACATATCCAGGTGCGTGGGAGCGCGCGTCCCGGGCTCTATCTCGAAGGCCCGGTCGAGCGACTCACCGCGCCTCGGATGGAGGTGGCGATCGACACCACGCTCCAGGAACGCCGCGCCGATACCCGGGCGAAGCTGCGCTCGGACTCGCTGTTCGTCGATGCCGGCGGCGTGCTCGACTTCGCCGCCAGCCGGTTCGGGAACTTCGCGGTCGACGCGCGACTGCTCGCCCCCGGCGCGATCGCCCCCAACCTACGCGGCCGCGACGTGACCGCGCGCGTGGTGTTGGACGGCGCGTTCGCGACGCCGACGGTCGACTACAAGGTCCGCGCCGCCGCGATCGGCTTCGGCGAGACCACGGTCGAGGACATTTACGCCGAAGGACTGGCGCGGGTGAACAGCGACCGCATCCTGATCCCCCTGCGCGCCCGCGCCCGCCGCGTCGTCGGCCTGAACGTCGCCGCCGGCGAACTGCTGACCAACGTCCGCGTCGACGGCGACCTCGCTATCCAGGGCGTCAACATCTTGTCCGACAACCTGCGTATCAGGTCGGACCGGATCGACGCCACTGCCGTCGTCGTCGCCAACGTGTCGACCGGGCGCTACACTGGCGCGCTCAAGGGACGGATCAATGATTATCGCATCGAGAGCATCGGCATCCTCGACCTGACGACGGATGCCGAGCTGGTCACGACGCCGGGCGGTTTCGGCATCAGGGGCCGGATCGTGGCGCGTACCTCGCAAATCTTCAACGAAGGCGCGCGCACTTTCCTGGGCGGTAACGCGGTCGTCCGCGCCGATGTTGGCTACAATCCTGACGGGGTCATCACCTTCTCCGGCCTTCGCCTCAACGCGCCGCAATTCCGCGTGACGCGCGGATCGGGGCGCTATACGCCGACGGGCGGTATCCTGGTCGAGGCGGACGCCTACTCCAACCAGTACGGCCCCTTGTCCGCCCGCGTCACCGGCAGCGTCACCGCGCCCGTCGTTGTGCTCCGCGCCGCGCGACCTGGCCTCGGTGTCGGCCTCGCCAACCTCCAGGCACGAATCGTCGGCCGTGGCGGCGCCTATGCCGTCACCGCGACGGGCGGGACCAATTACGGCCCGTTCTCCGCCGACGTCGTGGTGACGCCCGGAACCCAGCTGGCGGTCGACGTGCGCCGTCTTTTGTTCGCCGGCATCACCGCCTCGGGTCGCGTCGTCCAGACCGCCGCCGGTCCCTTCACCGGCCGGCTCCAGTTCGCCGGGTCGGGGCTGAACGGCTCGGCGTTGCTCGCCAATCAGGCGGGCTACCAGCGCGTCGATGTCGCCGCGCGGGCGAATGGCGCCACCGTTCCGGGACTGGTCGACTTCACCATCGGTCGCGCGATCGTCAACGCCAGCGTCGTACTGTTCCCGACCGCGCCGCAGGTCGTCGCCGACGCGCAGGTGGCCGATCTCCGCTACGGCGCGGTCGTGCTCTCGGCGGCGCGCGCGAAGGTCAACTACGTCGGCGGACGCGGCACCGCCCAGGCGCTGCTGACCGGTTCCAGCGGAGTCCCGTTTCGGCTGGCGCTCAATGCGCGGCTGTCGCCGGATAATTACCTGATCGCGGCGCAGGGTCAGGCCAATGGCGTGAACTTCCGTACCACTTCGCCGGCCCGCATTCGCGCGGGCGGCGGCACTTATACGCTCGCGCCCACCCGCCTCGCCTTCGACCGTGGCTCGATGCGCTTGGCGGGCAGCTACGGCACCGGCCTGAACGCCCAGGTCCGCCTCGACAGCCTCGACCTTTCCGTCGCCAACGCGCTTATCCCCAACCTCGGCATAGGCGGCCAGGCGACGGGCAGCCTCGACTTCGCCCAATCCGACACGGCCGCGGTCCCAACCATCGACGCGCGCGTCAACATCGCCAACTTCACCCGCTCGAGCCTGGCCGCGACGTCGCAGCCGGTCGGCGTCGTCTTCGCCGGCCGCCTCGATACTGCCGGCGGCGAGGCGCGCGCGTTGATCCGGCGCGGCGACACCGTCGTCGGACGGCTAGTCGCCGGGCTTCGCCCGCTGGTGGGCGGCGTGTCCTGGTCGGATCGGCTGCTCGCCGCGCCGTTGTCGGGTGGCATCCGCTACAATGGCCCGTCGGCGGTGTTGTTCAGCTTCGTCGGGCTGGCTAACCAGCAACTGTCCGGCCCGGTCGCGGTCGCGGCCGACTTCTCCGGCCGACTCCAGGCACCGCAGGTCACCGGGCTGATCCGCGCCGACAACCTGACCTACGATAACGAGACGTACGGCACGCGCCTGACCAACATGCGTGTCGCCGGACGATTCACCAACGATCGCCTCGATCTCACCTCGCTCCAGGCGCGCGCCGGCGACGGCACCGTCCAGGCGCAGGGCACGATCGGGTTGGCGGCGGCGAGCGGCTTTCCGGTCAGCCTTCGGGCGACGTTGGACAATGCGCGGCTCGCCCGCTCCGACGCGCTCGGCGCGACGGCGACTGGCGCCGTCGCGCTGACCTATGGCCCGAATGGCGGGCTGATCCGCGGCGACCTGACGATCCCCGAGGCCCGGTACCAGATCATTCGTCAGGGACAGGCGGAAGTGCCCGAGCTGACCGGCGTCCGCCGTCGTGGCGCGGTCGCCCTGACCCAGCAGGAGCGTGCCGCCGCCTCGGCCGGCGCGTTCCGCCTCGACCTCAATGTCCGCGCGCCGAACCAGCTGTTCGTGTCGGGCATGGGGCTCGAATCCGAATGGTCGATGGATTTGCGCGTCGGCGGTACATCGGGGGCGCCACAGGTCACGGGTGGGCTCGACATCGTCCGCGGCACTTACAGCTTCGCCGGCAAGCGGTTCGAGCTCAATCGCGGCACGGTGCGCTTCCGCGGCGGAGCGCTGCTCGATCCCGACATCAACATCCAGGCGACGACGACGACCGACGGCATCACCGCCGTCATCGGCATCACCGGCACCGGGCAACGGCCGCGCGTCGCCTTTACCTCGACGCCGACGCTGCCGCAGGACGAGGTGCTGAGCCGGTTGCTGTTCGGTACCAATCCCGAGAATTTGTCGGCGACCGAGGCGATCCAGTTGGCCGCCGCGCTCAACTCGCTGCGCGGCTCGGGCGGCGGCGGGCTCAACCCGCTGGGCAAGCTGCGCTCGGCGACGGGCTTCGACCGGCTCCGCCTGCTCGGCGCCGATCAAGCCTCGGGGCGCGGCACCAGCCTGGCGGCGGGCAAGTACCTGACCGACGACATATATATCGAGATCATCACCGACGCGCGCGGGTTCGCCGCGACGCAGCTGGAGATCGCGCTCACCCGGTCGCTGAGCATCCTGTCGCAGGCGGGATCGTTCGGCGGGTCGAGCGCGGGCTTCCGCTACTCGCGTGATTTCTAGATGAAAGCGCCGCTGATCGCCGGAGTGGAGCTTGGCGGGACCAAGTGCGTCGTCATGCTCGCATCGGGCGCCGACGAGGTGATCGATGAGCGCCGCATTCCGACGACGACGCCCGAGGCGACGTTGGCGGCGATCGAGGCGGTGCTCGACAACTGGTCGGGCTTCGCCGCGATCGGCATCGCGAGCTTCGGCCCGGTCGGCATCGACCTAGCATCGGCCGACTATGGCCACATCACCGTCACCGCCAAGCCGGGCTGGTCGGGCACCGACGTCGCCGGACGGCTGGCGAAGCGCTACGCCGTGCCGACGGGGTTCCACACCGATGTCGTCGGCGCCGCGCTCGGCGAGGCGCGCTGGGGGGCGGGGCAGGGGCTTTCCGACCTCGCCTATGTCACTGTCGGCACCGGCGTCGGGGCCGGGATGATCGCGGCAGGGCGGCCGGTCGACGGCCTGACCCATGGCGAGCTCGGCCATATCCGGCCAGTCCGGCTTCCCGGCGACGACTGGATCGGCACCTGTCCGTTCCACGGCGCCTGTGTCGAGGGTTTGGCGTCGGGGCCGGCGATCGCCGCGCGGAGCGGTAGGAACGGCGCCGATATTCGTCCCGAAGATCCTGTCTGGGACGGCGTCACCCACGCCATGGTTCAACTGCTCCACATCCTGGCGCTTACCGGCGTGCCGCGCCGCATCGTGTTGGGCGGCGGCGTGGTGGTCGGCAATCCCCATCTGCTGCCGCGCCTGCGCGACGGGTTGGCGCGTAGCCTGGGCGGCTATGTCGCGTTGCCGGCGATCGCCGACACCGAAACCTTCGTCGTCCCGGCCGCTCTGGGCGACCGCGCGGGCCCGCTCGGCGCGATCGTGCTCGGGATACTGGCGCTCGATACCGCGGCCTAGAGCGGCAATGAGGGCTGCTCGTCATGCCCGACAAGGCTCGACAGGGTGAGTCCGAGCAATCGGACGCCGTCACCGACCGGCAGCTGGACCTGGAGCAGCGCCGATCCCGCCGACTCGAACATGGCCCGGTCGGCGATGGGTATGCCCAGCGACCGTGAGCGGGTGATGGTGCGGAAATCGGCGAAGCGGAGTTTGAGAGTCACTGTGCGGCCGCGCGCTTCGTGGCGCGCGATGCGGGTCCAGGCGGCGTCGGCCACCCGCGCCAGGGCAGCGACAAGGTCGGCCGGCTCGGTCAGGTTGGTCGAGAAAGTGCGTTCGGCGCCGATCGACTTGCTGACCCGGTGCGGTCTGACCGGGCGATGGTCGATACCGCGTGCCGCGTCGTGGAGGTAGTCGGCGTGGCCGCCGAACCGCGCCTGCAACGTCCCCAGCGGCACCGCGCGCAGGTCGGCGCCGGTGCGGATGCCGAGCGCCTCCATCCGCGCGGCGGTGACGGGGCCGACGCCGTGGAAGCGCGACACCGGTAGCGCCGCGACGAACGCCGCGCCACTGGCGGGCGGGATGACGCACAACCCGTCCGGCTTGTGCTGGTCCGACGCGAGCTTGGCGATGAACTTGTTGTATGACACGCCCGCCGACGCGGTTAGCCCCGTCTCGTCATGGATCCGGCGGCGGATCGCCTCGGCGATGGCCCGGGCCGAGCCGGCGCCCAGGCGGTCGACGCTGACGTCCAGATACGCCTCGTCGAGCGATAAGGGTTCGACCAGGTCGGTATAGTCGGCGAAGATGGCCCGGATCCGCTCAGACACCGCTCGGTAGACATCGAAGCGCGGGGGCACGAACAGAAGGTCGGGGCAACGACGCCGAGCGGTGATCGACGGCATGGCCGAGCGTACGCCAAACGCGCGCGCCTCGTAGCTCGCCGCCGCGACGACACCGCGCGCGGCCGCGCTGCCGACCGCGACGGGCCGGCCGCGGAGGGCGGGATCGTCGCGCTGCTCGACCGAGGCGAAAAAGGCATCCATGTCGACATGGATGATTTTTCGTGGGCCGGTCGTGCCTTCTACCATTGTCGCACATTAGCGGGCGGACGCGGCGGCGGCGACCCCCGCGCCATTGCGCTTGCCGGCCTCTCCGTCCTAGGTCGACGCTCGGGAGTAGAATTGTCAATGACGAGTGGCGAGCAATGGCGCATCGAGCGCGCGCACCGCATGGCGGTGGTCGTCGATGCGGAAAATTACTTCCGCTACGCCCGCCGCTCGATGCTGCAGGCGCGGCGCCGGATCATGCTGGTCGGGTGGGATTTCGACGCGCGGATCCTCCTGGAGTATGAAGGGGAACGGCTTCCGGGCGAACCGAAGACGGTGGGCGAATTCCTGCTCTGGCTCGTGCGCCGCAATCCCGATCTGGAGATCTATCTCCTGCGCTGGGACGTCGGGGCAATAAAGTCGCTGTTCCGCGGCTCGACGTTCCTCACCGTGCTGCGCTGGATGCGGCACCGGCGAATCCAGACCAAGCTCGACGGGCACCACCCGACAGGCGGGTCGCATCACCAGAAGATCGTCGTGATCGACGACTGTTTCGCCTTTTGCGGCGGGATCGACATGACCGGCGACCGCTGGGACACCCGCGCCCATAGCGATGGCGAGCCCCGGCGGCGCAAGCCCAATGGTCGCCCGTACAAGCCGTGGCACGACGCGACCAGCGCGGTCGAGGGACCAGTGGCGGCGGCGCTGGGCGAGTTGGCGCGCGAGCGTTGGCAGATGGCGGGAGGACGACCGATCGCGCCGGTTGGTCCGGTCGACGATTGCTGGCCGGACGAGCTGCCGGTCGATTTCACCGACATCGACGTTAAAATCGCGCGAACCGTTCCGACGATGGGCGAGGACGACGGCATCCACGAAGTCGAGGCGCTGTTCCTGGCGCAGATCGCCGCCGTCCGTCGGACGCTATACGTCGAAAGCCAGTATTTCGCGTCGCGTCGGATCGCCGAGGCGATCGCGCGACGGCTGGACGAGGAGGACGGCCCCGAGTTCGTGATTGTCAACCCGGTGACCGCCCAAGGGTGGCTCGAGCCGCTGGCTATGGATACGGCGCGGGCACGGCTGATGACGGTGCTGCAACGACGCGACCGGCATGGGCGGCTGCGGATGTACCATCCGCATACCGAGGCCGGCGAGCCGATCTACTGCCACGCCAAGATCCTGGTCGCCGACGACCGGGTGTTCCGATTGGGGTCGTCCAATATGAATAACCGGTCGCTGCGGCTCGACACCGAATGCGACCTGACGATTGAGGCCAAGGGCGAGGGCAAGGACGGGCCGATCCGCGCGCAGATCGCGGCGATCCGCGACGACCTACTGGCCGAGCATCTCGGCGTCGATCCGGCGACGGTGACGGCGCGGATCGGCGAGACGGGGTCGCTCATAGCCGCGATCGAGTCGTTGCGGGGGATTGGTCGAACGCTGGTGCCCTATGTCGTGCCCGAGATCAGCGACATGGCGAAATGGCTGGCGGACAACGAAGTGCTCGATCCCGAAGGGCCCGAGCAGATGTTCGAGCCGCTAGCGCGCCGTGGGCTGTTACGGCGGCTACGCCAACGGCGCACCAGCAAGTCACGCGCCTGATACAGGGCAATCCCGGCCAGTACGCGTCCAGTAGGCGAGCGTCCCCGAGCGGGACTGTCCCCCTCCGGACCAAGCAGCGGGTTGCGAGTCTCAGCCAGCGTCATACAGTGACGACGGGGCGACTCGGGGGACCGACATGATGTACGCGGCGGTACTCGGCGGAATAGGTGCCCTGATCATATCCGTGCTGGCGCTTGACTTGTGGAAGGCGCGCCAGCGTCGCCTTCGCCGCGACCGGCGCTCGCTGACGATCACGTTCCGCACGCCGCGCGATCGCGAGACGACCGACACCGCCCAGCTCTAGGAGCAGGCGAACGACGCGCGCTGGGGTGTCGACTGGCGTTGCAGCTTGATGAGACTGCCTAGTTGTTTGGTCCCGGTAATTGGTGGTGCGGGTTTGACGTGAACCGTTGGG
>CAXTRJ010000013.1:0-23710 GCA_964246585.1 uncultured Sphingomonas sp.
CGCCGGCCACCAGGGTCACCGCCGAGTGCCCGCGCAGCCGGCGCAGACCCGGCAGCCGGCCCGTGAGGCTCAGCGGCACCGCGGACGTCGTGGTGACGGCCATCTCAGACGCCCCGCCCGGGCGCCGCGGCGGTATGGGAAGGCGACGAGATCGCCCGCGTCGTCCCCGTCGTCGAGCGCCTCGCCGCCGCCGGCACGCTGGTGTCGGTCGACACGCGCAAGGCCGGGGTGATGGAGGCGGCGCTGGCCGCCGGCGCGGGCGTCGTCAATGACGTGTCGGCGCTGTTGTGGGACGACCGCGCGCTGGCGGTCGTCGCCCGCGCCGGCTGCCCGGTGATCCTGATGCACTCGCCCGACCCGAAGGAGGGCGGGCATGGCAAAGGCGGCTACCGCGACGTCGCGCTGGACGTGTTCGACTGGCTGGAGGCGCGTGTCGCCGCCGTCGTCGCGGGCGGGGTCGACCGGGCGAGAATCATCGTCGACCCCGGCATCGGCTTCGGCAAGAGCCTGGCCGACAACCTGGCGCTGCTCAACGACCTCGCCCTGTTCCACGGTCTGGGCTGCCCGGTGATGCTGGGTGCCAGCCGTAAGCGGCTGATCGGCGCGTTGTCGAACGAGGCGCCGGTCGGCGAGCGCCTCGGCGGCTCGATCGCGCTGGTGCTGAAGGGCGCGGACGCGGGGGTGCAGCTGTTACGGGTGCACGACGTGGCCGACACGGTCCAAGCGATACGCGTCTGGCGCGGCCTTCGCGACCAGGCGTTAAGTGCAAAATGATGTTCGCGGTGGATCGAGAAAACCTGTTTAGCAGCCTTGCCATGTTGGAACACAAAGTGAACACGCATTCTTCTCAGCAAAAGGAGAATACGCATGTCCAAGGTAGAAACTCGCCCTGACAATGATCCGGTCGAGGGCCCGGTAGCGGTCGTCAACTGGGGTGCCGAAGCCGCGGCTGGAGGCCGATATCAGCTCATAATGGATCAGGAAAAGACCATCGACGATTTCTATTATCGTGACGGAAATGGCGCTCTTCAGCTACAGCCTGATTATCAGCGGCAAATTAGTGAGTCGCATATCGATTGGTGGGGTGTCGCTCGAGATTTAGCCATCATCACCTTTGGCGCCATCGGCGGGTCTGGATCGGCAGTTCTGACAGCAATTGGCGTGGTGGGCGGGTCTGGCGCCAGCACGGCGGCATCGCTCGACGCTTACAAGAAGAAAAAGAATGAGCAGTAATGATATCTAGACTAGTTCGATCCAACCTACGTGAATTAATCGCATTAACAGGATTGAGTGTCATACTCCTGTTCGGCTGGGCTGGATCTTTGCAAATACTGGTAGCAATCTTAGTCGCCGTTCTGATCGTAAAGATCGGTGTGTCGGCTCTCCTAGGTAGGTAGTAGGTGTGATGCAAAGGTGGCGAGCGTCAACGCTCGTCACCTTTGATACTGTTCCGAGCTATAGTCTCACAGTACTGCTTCGTTCAAGGTCATCCGCTTCACGCCGCCGCATTGTCGATGCCTAGTTCGCCGAGCTTGCGGTACAGCGTCGAGCGGCCGATCCCTAGCCGCCGCGCGACCTCGGTCATGCGGCCGCGGTAATGGCCGATGGCGAGGCGGATGACGTCGGCCTCGATCTCTTCCAGGCAGCGCAGATTGCCGTCGGGGCGGAACAGGGTAACGCCGCCCGACGTCGCCATCGTCGCCTCCGGCGGCATCGCTCGGCGCGAGCCGAGCGCCGCGATTTGCGGGAAATCGCCGCGGGTCAGCGCCGCGCCCTCGCACAGCACGGCGGCGCGGAACAACGCGTTTTGCAGCTGGCGGACATTGCCCGGCCAGTCGTAATCGGCGAGCAGCGCCAGCGCGTCTTCGGTGATGCCGAGCGGGCGCAACCCCGGTTGCTGCGCGATCCGCGCCAGCAGGTGACGGGTCAGCGCGGGAATGTCGCCGGTGCGTTCGCGCAAGGGCGGGATCGTCACCTGGACGACGTTGAGGCGGTAGTAGAGATCCTCGCGGAACCGCCCGGCCTCGACCTCGGCCAGCAGTTTCTTGTTGGTCGCGGCGATGACGCGGACGTCGACCTCGCGCGGGTGGCGCGCGCCGATCGGCTGGATCTCGCCGGCTTGCAGCGCGTGGAGCAGCTTCGCTTGCGCATCGAGCGGCATCTCGCCGACCTCGTCGAGGAACAGCGTGCCGCCCTCGGCCGCGACGAACTTGCCGATCTTGCGCTCGAACGCGCCGGTGAAGGCGCCCTTTTCGTGGCCGAACAGCTCGCTTTCGACCAAGTTGGGCGGCAGCGCGCCGCAATCGACCGATACCATCGGCTTCTTGGCGCGCGGCGAAGCGGCGTGGACCGCCTCGGCGATTACTTCCTTGCCGACGCCGCTTTCGCCCTCCAGCAGCACCGCGATCCGGGCGCGCGCGGCCTTGGCGGCGATGGCCAGCGCCGAGCGGAAGCCGGGCGACGACCCGACGATCTCGTCGAACGCGAGCAGCGCCGGGATCTTCTCGGTGAGCGGGCGAAGCTCGCCGGCGGCGGTGCCGGCGACCGCCGCCTCGAGCGCGGCGAGCAGGCGCTCGGGGGCGACCGGCTTGACTAGGAAATCGGTCGCGCCGGCGCGCATCGCCGCGACCGCATGGGCGACCGAACCGTTCGCGGTGAGCATCAGGATCGGTAGCGCCGGGCGCCGGCTGCGTAGTTCGGCGATCAACCCCGAGGCGTCGGCGTCGGGCGCCCAGCGGTCGAGCAGGATGGCGTCGAGTTGCATCCCGTCCTGCGTTCCCAGCGTGGCGATCGCCACCTCGCCATCGCCGGCGAAGATCGAACGCCAGCCGGCGCGCGCCGCCAGCGCCGCCATCAACCGGCGTTGCGCCGGTTCGTCGTCGATCAGCATCAGCAGGCGCTGGCCGTTGCGCGTCATCGCTTCATCCCATCCCGGTCCGGGACGGCATAGGCGCGCTGCGGTAAAGGCGGGCTTAAGCGCGGTGGGGGAGTTCCGGCGACGGGGCTTGGCGGGGGCGGGCGAGCCAGTTACAGTTGCGAAGGCGAGCGAGACACGGGAACACATTATGGCCGGCAACGGTGATCTGAAGGCGCATGAGCGGACCTACAGCGGCATGATCAATTGGTTGAAATGGGGCGCGATCGCGACCTTCGTGATCGCGTTCGGCGTGATCTGGCTAATCTCCTAGCATTCGCGTGAAGATCGCCGTCCTTTCCGAGCAGGCCGATGGCGAGCGTCGCGTCGCCGCCATTCCCGAGACGGTCAAGAAGCTGATCGCGCTGGGCGCGACGGTGGCGGTCGAAGCGGGCGCGGGCGCGGCGGCGTCCTACAGCGACGAAGCGTTCGCCGATGCCGGCGCGGTGATCGGCGATCGTACCGCGACGCTGGCGGACGCCGAGGTCGTCCTCGGCGTGCAGGGACCGGACCCGGCGAGCCTGGCCGGGGTAAAGGCGGGCGCGTGGCTGGTCGCCAGCCTAAACCCGTTCGGCGAGCGAGCGCGGGTCGACGCCTATGCGGCGCTGGGCGTCGAGGCGCTGGCGATGGAGTTGATGCCGCGGATCACGCGGGCGCAGTCGATGGACATTCTGTCGTCACAATCGAACCTGGCCGGGTACAAGGCGGTGCTCGACGCGGCGGCCGAATATGGCCGCGCGTTCCCGATGATGATGACCGCCGCCGGCACGATCTCCGCCGCGCGGGTATTCGTCATGGGCGTGGGCGTCGCCGGCTTGCAGGCGATCGCGACCGCCCGGCGGCTTGGCGCGCAGGTTTCGGCGACCGACGTCCGCGCCGCCACGCGCGAGCAGATATTGTCGCTCGGCGCCAAGCCGATCTTCGTCGAGGCGGTGAAGGGCATCGAGGGCGAGGGCAGCGGCGGCTATGCCGGCGAGATGAGCCCGGAGTACCAGGCGGCGCAGGCCGAGCTGATGTCGTCGCACATCGCCAAGCAGGACATCGTCATCACCACCGCGCTGATCCCGGGCCGCCCGGCGCCGCGGCTGATCTCCGACGCGCAGGTGGCGAGCATGAAGCTCGGCTCGGTCATCGTCGACCTGGCGGTCGAGCAGGGCGGCAATGTCGAGGGCGCGGTTGGTGGCGAGGTGGTGAGCCGTCACGGCGTGCGGATCGTCGGGCATCGCAACGTGCCGTCGCGGCTGGCGACCGACGCTTCGGCCTTGTTCGCGCGCAACTTGTATAATTTCCTGTCGGCCTTCTGGGATAAGGACGCGGGACGGCCGGTGCTGCCCGACGGCGACGAGATTGGCGACGCGATCCGGCTGACGCGGGGTGGCGCGGTGGTGAACGCGCGATTGCTGGAGGTGACACGATGAGCAAGGGTCTTCGCAAGTTCTCGGGATTCCTCCTGTTTATGATCATTATGATCTGCTCCGGCTACACCGTCGGCAAGGATTTTGCGCTTCGGGACAATCGGATCGCTGCTGCCAAGGCGAACAGTTGATGGGCATTTTCAGCGCGCACGAGATTGAGCCGTCGGAGATCACCGACAAATACGGTACTATCCTGCTGCCTGGCGAGACCATACTGGCGGCGTTCCGGACGGTGCGCGATACCGCGTTCCTGACCGACCTGCGCTTCGTGCTGGTCGACGTGCAGGGGATCACCGGGTCGAAGGTGTCGGTGCAGAGCGTGCCTTACCGCTCGATCGTCCGCTTCGCGGTCGAGACGGCGGGGTCGTTCGATCTCGACAGCGACCTGAACATCTGGGTGTCGGGCGCCGCCGCGCCGCTGACCGTCAAAATCGCGCGCAAGGCCGATCCCAAGGCGATCCTGCGGCTGCTCGCCGAGCAGGTGCTGGTGAAGCGGTGACAAGCAACGGCAACTCTGCGAAGCTGCCGCCCGACGCGATGGAGCCGGACAGGCGATGAACGCACCGATCGACACGCTGGCTTTCGCGCAGAAGTTCGAGGAGGTCGGCTTCGCTACCGACCAGGCTCGGGCGCTTGCGGTCGCTTTCGGCCAGTCTCGCAACAGCGTCCGCGAAGGCCTTCTGACGACCTCCGAGCTCGACCTCCGCTTGTCGGAGTTTGAGGCTCGCCTGAACAAGCAGCTTGGCGAGATGGAAGTCAGGTTGAACAAACAACTCGGAGAGGTCGAGGTGCGACTGACCCATTATACCGGCGATGTCGGCAAGGACGTCTCGGGACGCCTCTGGTCGGCGGTCGCTATTATTGGCGGCGTGGCGGCGGCGTTGAGCACGGCCATCAGTGTCGGTGTGGCGCTGCTGGTCAAATCCGGAGCACTTTGATGGACTTCGTCGCGATCCTGTCGGTCTTCATCATGGCGTGCTTCGTCGGTTATTACGTCGTCTGGCAGGTGACGCCGGCGCTGCACACGCCGCTCATGGCGGTGACCAACGCGATCTCGTCGGTCATTATCGTCGGCGCGCTGGTGGCGAGCGCGGCGGCGGGGTCGCCGGTCGCCAAGTGGCTGGGGCTGGTCGCGGTGGCGCTGGCGAGCGTCAATATCTTCGGCGGTTTCGCCGTAACCGCGCGGATGTTGGCGATGTACAAGAAAAGGATCGGCCGGTCGTGAAGTGAGCGGGCGGACGCGGGGGATCGGTGATGCATGACGTGGCGGTGAACCCGTGGGTGGCGCTGGCGTACCTCGTCGCGGGCGTGTGCTTCGTCCTTGCGCTGCGCGGGTTGTCGAGCCCGGTGTCGAGCCAGTCGGGCAACCGATTCGGCATGATCGGGATGGCGATCGCGGTCGTCACCACGCTGGTGACGCATTTGAACGCGACGATCCTGGAGATCGGCATCGCGATCGCCATCGGCGGGGTGATCGGGCTGGTGACGGCGCGGCGGATCGCGATGACCGCGATGCCGCAGCTGGTCGCGGCTTTCCATTCGCTGGTCGGGCTGGCGGCGGTGCTGGTCGCGGCGGCGGCGTACCTCAACCCGGAGGCGTTCGGCATCGCCACCGTGATCCGCGGCATCGTGCCCGGCGCACCGGTGCTGACGGTGATCGACCCGGTCAGCCGGGTGGAGATGGGGCTCGGCGTCGCCATAGGCGCGATCACGTTTTCCGGTTCGGTAATTGCCTTCCTCAAACTCAATGGCAACATGGGGGGGAAGCCTCTGTTACTGCCGGGGCGGCATGTCATCAATCTCGCGGTGCTGGCCGGCATTCTGGGGCTGATCGCCTGGTTCACCCAGGACCAGAGCCCGTGGGTGTTCTGGACGATTACGTTGCTCTCGTTCGCCATCGGCCTCCTGCTGATCATCCCGATCGGGGGCGCGGACATGCCGGTCGTGGTGTCGATGCTCAACAGCTATTCGGGCTGGGCGGCCGCCGCGATGGGGTTCACGCTAGGCAACACCGCTATGATCATCACCGGCGCGCTGGTCGGGAGCTCGGGCGCGATCCTGTCGTACATCATGTGCCGGGCGATGAACCGCAGCTTCGTGTCGGTCATCGCCGGCGGCTTCGGCGCGACCGCCAGCGGTGGCGAGGGCGGCGAGGCGATCGACCGTCCGTGGAAGCGGGGATCGGCCGAGGACGCCGCGTTCCTGATGAGCCAGGCCGAGCAGGTCGTCATCGTCCCCGGTTATGGCATGGCGGTGGCGCAGGCGCAGCACGTGCTGCGCGAGATGACCGACAAGCTCAAGGCCGAAGGGGTGCGCGTCAAATTCGCCATTCACCCCGTCGCCGGGCGGATGCCGGGACACATGAACGTCCTGCTGGCGGAGGCCAATGTGCCATATGACGACGTGTTCGAACTGGAGGACGTCAATTCCGAGTTCGCCCAGACCGACGTAGCCTTCGTCATCGGCGCCAACGACGTGACCAACCCTGCGGCCAAGACCGACAAGGCGTCGCCAATTTACGGCATGCCGGTCCTCGACGTCGAAAAGGCCAAGACGGTGCTGTTCATCAAGCGGTCGATGGGCGGCGTCGGCTATGCCGGGGTCGACAACGAGTTGTTCTACCGCGACAACACGATGATGCTGCTCGCCGACGCCAAGAAGATGGTGGAAGAGATCGTCAAGGCGCTGGATTGACCTGCTTCATGGTGGTCGGCGAGAGAGCCGGCGATGTCGAGGCGGCGGTGCGCGCGTTGGGCGGCGAGATTGCCGAGCGCGTCGATTGGGACGCGCCGCCGATGGCGGACTGGCGGACGATCATGCTGGTCGAGGCGCAAGGGGTGGCGTTAAACACGCTGACGGCGGCGCTGCCGCGCCTGGCCGAGCATGACGGCGAGGTTGTCGCGGCGATCGACGAAGCGCAGATCGACGCCGCCGCGGTTCTGCTTGGCCCGCGCGCACAATTGCTGTGCGCGCCGACGCTGGCCGAGCGGATCGCCGCGATAGCGTTGGCGGTGAGCGATGCCCGCGGCGGTTTACGCGAAGGATCAGACGCGGCGCGGCTGGCGCGGCTCCATGCCGAGATCGCGCGGATCGCCGAGATGCTGGCACGGTTGTCGGGGCGGGACGACGCGGTCGACCACGAGGACAGCGTCGGGGACCGGCGGCTAGGCTATGCCGCGCCTCCCGGCCCGCCGGGCGCGCCCGTCACCCCCGCGGAGGTGCGGCGGACGATCCGCGTACGGCGGCTGCGCGACGGATATTTAGGTGCCGGGCTGTTCGAGGATCCGGCTTGGGACATGCTGCTTGACCTATACGCCGCCGAGCTCGAGGGCGGCCGCGTATCGGTGTCGAGCCTCTGCATCGCGGCGGCGGTCGCTCCAACGACGGCGCTGCGCTGGATCGGGCGAATGATCGAGGCCGGACTGCTCGAGCGGCGGCCCGACCTCGACGATCGCCGGCGCGCGTTCATGGCGTTGTCGGCGCGCGCGAGCGGGGCGATGCGAGGGTATTTCGCGGCGGCGGCGGAAATGGGTGTAGCGATCGGATAGGATTGCCTGGCGCCGTCGTTGCTGGCAAGGAGAGGCCGCCGACGGCGAAGTCGCCGGCTCGTCGGAGGGGATCGGCCAGCCGACCCGCCGGCCGCCCCGGGCGCCGCGCCAGGGCGCGCTGGCGCGGTCGTGGCCGCTCTCTCTCCGGGGGCGCTTAGCTCAGCTGGTAGAGCGGCTCGTTTACACCGAGTAGGTCGGCGGTTCGAACCCGTCAGCGCCCACCATTCTCCCTTATCAGCGGTCGCCAGCAAGCCTCAATCGCTTGCAGAACCGCGCATTTCCGCCATACTGGCTTTCTCAGGGCTTCTCACCCGCATGCCCCCAAGCGCGCTTGATCCGGGGACACATTTGGGGGCATATTCTTCCGGATGGGGGCATTCAGTAGAAGCAGGTCGTGCTGACGGACGAGGCGATCATCGCGGCTCGTCCGACGGACCGAGCTTACAAGATGGCCGACTCCCTCGGCCTCTACGTTTTCGTAACGTCCAAGGGGGCGAAATCATTCCGCTTTAAGTATCGCCAGGGCGGCGTAGAAAAGCGGCTGACGTTCGGTCTTCATCCTGGTGTCAGCCTTTCAGACGCACGCCTGCTCCGGGACCAGGCCCGTCAAGCAGTCCAGCTCGGTTTGGACCCGGGTGTAGGCATCGCCTTTCTCGAATCGAAGACAATCGCGCAGTTGACGTCGATTGCAGTGGCGACTGGTCAGCCGTTCAGGGTCTACTTCGCTCAGCGATCCGACGGGCTGATCAAGATAGGGGTGGCCCGCGATGTCTTCGCCCGCATGTCCAACCTTCAGCGAAGCGGAGGCCCGCTTTGCCTGCTTGGCTCGATGCCGGGTTCCTATGCAGTCGAGTTAGCGGTTCACCGTCTGTTTGCAGCGGATCGGGTAGAAGGCGAGTGGTTTCGACCGACCGAGAGACTCTTCCATTTCATCGAAGACCAGATCGACCGTCGAGGTGGATAGTGGCGCTGACTGATACACAAGCCCGTAAGGCTGTCGCGCGCGAGAAGGACTACAAGTTGGCCGATGCCGGCGGGCTCTACCTGTTCGTGACCACCAAGGGGGCGAAGTCTTGGCGGCTCAAGTACCGGTTCGGCGGTAAGGAGAAGCGGCTGGTCTTCGGCCGCTACCCGGACGTGACGCTGAAGGAGGCGCGCGAGGCGCGCGCCAGCTGCTGCGCGAGCACCGGGATCCAGCGACCGAGGAGCGCAAGCGCAAGATGGCCGCCCATGCCGCCGCGGGTGCGACCTTCGAGGTCGTGGCCAAGGACTGGCACGAGGCGCAGCGGCCACGCTGGTCACCACTGCAGGCTACCAAGGTGCGCCAAGCGTTCGAGCGCGACGTCTATCCCGAGTTCGGCGCGTTGCCGCTCATCGACATCGACGGTCCGACGATCCTGAGAATGCTGCGCAAGGTCGAGAACCGCGGCGCGATCGACACGGCCAAGCGCATTCGCCAGCACGTCTCGGCCGTGTTCGGCTACGGCATCGCCGAGGGGCTGTGCGGTGCCGATCCCGCCGCGACGATCGGCCGCGCTCTCAAGCCCAACCCGCGCGGCGGCAAACAGCCGGCGGTCAAGACGCTGAACGAGGCCCGCCAGGTGCTGGAAACCATGGAGGCGTCGACCTCCGGGGCGTACACGAAGCTAGCGTCGCGGCTGCTCGCCTTGACGGTCGTGCGGCCCGGCGTCGTGCGGTCGGCGCGCTGGACGGAGTTCGAGGGGATCGACTGGTCGGACCCGGACGCGCCGGCGCCCGATGCGCTATGGCGTGTGCCGGCCGAGCGCATGAAGCTCGAGCTGGAGGACAAGGAGGACGAGGCGTTCGAGCACCTGGTGCCGCTGCCGCCCCAGGCCGTCGAGGTGCTGCATGCGGTGCATCGGTTGAGCGGGCGGATCGCCTTCCTGTTCCCGAGCGTCCGGTCGACCCGGGCTCCAATGTCGGAGAACACGATCGGCTACATGTACGCCCGCAATGGTTACTCCGGCCGACACGTGCCGCACGGCTGGCGCGCGACCTTCTCGACCATCATGAACGAGCGGGCGATGGCGGAGAAGCGGCCGGACGATCGCGCGATCATCGATGCCATGCTCGCGCACAAGCCCAAGGGGCTGTCGGGATCGGAAATGGCCTACAATCGGGCCGTGCATATGGAGCGGCGGCGGGAGCTGGCAATCGAATGGGCGGAGATGCTGGTCGCGGGTCTGATCCGTCCGGAGGTGCTACTCGCGGGACGGGAAAGCTAGGCCGGTCGAACGACCATCGTCTTGCGCTCGCCCGCTGCACCGGAGATGTCTGAAACCAGCGATTTGCGCCGTCCGTCCGCTTTCCGAAGCGATCCCAACGTAAGCGGACGCGACTGAGACGAGGAGCGGTGGTCAGGGCTTGACGGTCACCATCGTTACGCCATGGGGCGGCACCGTGGCCGTGTAGCTCCCCGCCTTTCTTCCCAGCGATCGATGCGCCCACAAGTCACGAACTTCCGCGTTCGCCGTGCTGGGATAGCCGATCTCGGGCCATGACACCTTGATGCTGGCCGGCTCGGTTCCGCGGTTGAGCAGCAGAACGGCGCGGCTACCGTCGGCGAGCTGGCGAGACCATACTTCCCGGTCACCATCGTCGCGGATGCGGCGGCCCTGCTGCCCGAGCTTGTCCTGATCGACCGCCACTACTTCCTTGTTCAGAAGAATGGCGCGGGTCGCGTCGCTCATCGTGGCGATGTCGTTGCCCGCCATCAGCGGCGCGGCCATCATCGCCCAAAGGCTGAAGTGCGCGCGGCTCTCAGCGTCGGTGAGCCCACCATTACCCACTTCGAGCATGTCGGGATCGTTCCAGTGGCCTGGGCCCGCGTAGGGATAGAGCGGCTCGTTCTTGTCGACGATATCCATGACGCCGATCGAGTAGGTGACGCGGCCCGCCCACGCATCGCGGATGTCGCCCGTCGTCCGCCACAGATTGCCGATCTTCTGCGCCCATTCCCACGGCCGATTGTTACCCCACTCGCAAATCGACAGCACGACAGGCCGCCCGGTCGCGCGTAGGGCGTCGGCCATCAGGGCGTAGGCCTCCTCTGCATTGCGGACACCTGTCGAGCACCAGTCGTACTTCAGGTAATCGACGCCCCAACCAGCATAGGTCTGGGCATCCTGGTATTCGTGTCCCTGGCTGCCCGGTCGTCCGCCGCAGGTCTTGCGGCCAGCGTCCGAGTAGATACCGAACTTCAAGCCGCGCGCGTGAATGTAGTCGCCGAGTGCCTTCAGGCCTAACGGGAACTTGGTGCGATCTTCCTGGATGAAGCCTTTGGCGTCACGGCTGCCATGCCAGCAATCGTCGATGACGATGTAGGTATAGCCGGCATCCTTCATGCCGTTGGTCGTCATGGCGTCGGCCATGTCGCGGACAATCTTCTCGTTGATGTTGCAGCCGTACTTGTTCCAGCTGTTCCAGCCCATCGGGGGTGTCAGCGCGAGCCCGTTGGCGGTCCGACCAGGCTCAAGGGACGGCCGCACGGTGTTAGGGTCGATCAGCTGATCCTGGGCCAACGCAACGGGAGACCACGCGAGCGATCCACATGCCACCGCGCGAAGTGTAGTAAGCCAAACCATCCCAATCTCCGCGTGTCGTTACCCATCACTGGACGGGTCGCCAAATGCGACCTTACCGCAACCGACACATACTGTCAGCTTTCCGGGTGGTTTCGGATCAGCGTCGAGTGGCCGCCTCGCGTTCACGGAATGGATGGACCGACCTAAGCGGCCGCCCGCCATTCCAGCGGCGCCGCAACCCACCGATCCACATCGCTCTCGTACCAAGCGACCATGGTCGTCCCGATCGCCACCTTGGCCGGGAACTCGCCCCGCTCCATCTTGCGGTAGATCGTCGCCCCGGACAGCCCGGTCCGGCGGCGCACATCGGGCAGGCGGAGAAGGCTGTCCTTACTGCGGTCGATCACCGGATCACCTCCGGATGATCGCCGGCCCTGCACGCGGCGTTGACGCGGTCTTCACCATCTTGGGGCAGACGGTGCGAATGATCGATATTCATGCCGACGGCCGCGCGGAGCTGATCGAGTCCATCCACCAGCCCTGGAAGGCGACGGTGGGAGAGTGCCTGCAACGCTGGCGCGCCCTGGACCCGCTGACGCGGGGACAGAGCTACCTTGTGGTGCAGGAAGGCGCGAGCCGCCAGCGCACCCTGAACGCAGGCAAGATCGCCGAACTCGCCGCGCGGTTCGGTTAGGAGCCCGGCCACCCTGATCTTGATGCCGCTCCTGTAAAAGATTGGGCCATCGCCGTCGTGGACCTTGATCACGGTGCAGGAAAAGGCCGGTGCGGACACGGCAGCGAACAGGGCAAGGAACATCATCGCGCCTCCTCGCGCTTAACCGCCGACATCGCATCCGCGATGCAGGACGCAATGGGAGGTCGACGATGGCAGAAGCGACGTGGGGGACGGCCAACGCGGCACCGGACATCAACTGGCGCATGAGCGCCGCCATCGAAAATGTACCGCGCGGCAGTGCCGAGCTGGCCGAAGTGACGAGCCTGGAGGGAGCGGTTCGCGAGTGGCTGACCCTCGACAGCGAACATCAGGCCGGCGCGCTGCTCACGCCGGAACACCCAATCAAGCTGAATGCCGGGGAGCCGATCGCGCACTTCGCCGGTGAGGAGATCGGCGACCTCGCGGATCGACTGGTCGCTAGGTGACATCCTCACGCAACTAGAGCGACGACCAGCCGTTAACCGCGCTGTCTCGGGCTTTGTGTTGCCCGAGGCGTGTATGCGTACCGGAGTAGCGAGATGATCTTTTTCTGGGTGGTTCTGGCCGTGCTCTGGGGCCTGCCAATCGTCGCGACCCTGTTCGTCGCGCTTGCGATGTTCCTTTCGCCGCAGATCCACCTCCTCGTGGAGGACTTCCTGTTCGGGGCGACGACCTAGCTGACCGCTCACGCCGCCTTCCTCGCGATCGGGAAGGCGATGATGCACTCGCCGTCATCGCCACCTCCGCCCTCGTCGACCCCATCCCAATCGCCGCAGAACCGGCTCTCGTGCGTGACCGGGAACAGGGCCTCGGCAAAGGCGGAGTGCATCTGGACGACCACGGGCGCGTGAAGCTGGCAGGTACCGGTGTCGCGGGCGGCCGATGGATCGCGGACCGCCTTCGACAGCTTTGGCCCCTGCCGCCGCCACCAGACGCATGTCGCGCATGTCTGGGCGAGGGAAGGTGGAACCCGCTTCATATCTGAAGGTCCTTCGAGGAGTAATACTCGCCGCAAAGCTGGTCACGATGCCCCAGGGAACAGCGGAACGCTCCCGTCGGTCGTCATCCTAGGAGGGTAGCGGCGGCAAATGCCAATCAGAGCTTTATCCGACGCCACGGGTTCAAACGTGGCATCGGATGCGCCCGCGGCGAAGTGATCGCAGCGGGCGCAGGTCACGCGGCCTGCTCCGCGCCGACCGAGCCCGCCATGCGGTCGAGGTCTTCGATCGCCCGCCAGAACATCTGTATATAGAAGCCGCCCCTCGCGATCTCTTCGGCGAACGCGGGCGGGCGGTCGTCGAACACGGCGTGGTCGGACCATGCCTCGCCGACGATGCCGACGAACGCGCGCTTCAGCTTCATGGAAATGCCAACCGGGGTGAACGCCGGAGCCGTCTTCAGCACCACGTCGGCCGGGTCCATGCGCTTGTAGAAGGCATCTTCGGTCGCCTGGTCGATGTCGGCCGGCGCGGCCTTCAGCTCGCCAAAGGCGTCCCGAAACGTCGCGAAGGCGGCGACCACGGCCGGGTTCTCCGGCCGCAGTTCGACCGTCTCGCGACCGAGGCGGTCCAGGTCGGCGAGGATCTCGGTCAGGTCCTCACGCTCGACCAGCGGGTGCAGCGTAATCTGGATGCGCAGCTTCGTGGCAGCGTCCTCGATCGTGCGCGCGGGCAGCTCCATGACGACATCGGCGGCCTCCTGCTCCACGCTTGCCCGCTCGTCGACCTGTTCGTCAGTAAGACCGCTGGCCTTGGCTGCGGCGCTGGCCGTTTCGAATGCGCCCAGGGCCTGTACCCAGTTGGCGTCTGGCGTGAGGCTAGGGGCCTTGAGCGGCAGCCCAGCCAAGCGCCGTGCATCGGCCGCAATCGCGGCGATCAGGCCTCCGCCACTGTCCTCCAACTCGTCCGCGTCGTGCTCCGCGTAGAGCGAAATCTTGAAGGCGAGGTCCGCCGGGGTCAGGGCCGGCGTCGCGAGCAACGCTTTGAGCGCCTCGTGCTGCGCGACGAAGGCTTGGTTGAAGACGAGGTCGTCGGGGTTGCTGGAGGTATCCCTCGCCGCTTCATCGGCGATCTCGAAAGCGGCGCGCGCGTCAGCCCAAGCCTGCGTCGCCGTGGGCACGATGCCCGCCAGCCGGTGCCCATCAGCTTCCAGCGCCTCGCCGATCTCGTCCGCGACGTCGAGGTGTCGCCCATTCGTCTTGTTGTAGAGCGCCAGCTTGTACGCGAGCTCGGCGACGGTCGGCGCCGGCGTCGTGAACAGGTCGACCATTGCATCATAGCGGCTGTCGCCGAGCGCATCGAACGGCTCCTCCAACTCCATCGGGCAGGCCTCGAATGCCGCGTCGGCCTGCTCGAAAGCACGTCGCGCTTGCGACCATGCTGTCGCGGGCGTGGCTTCGATCGAAGGGCCGGCGCTGTCCGCGCCGCGAGCATAGCTGAACGCCGACGTGATCGCGCCGCCGATCTCACGGGAGAAGGCGCGAATGTCGTTTGGTGAGTAGACCCACGCCTTTTCGGCCAGCTTGTTCAGCATCGAGAGCACGGGAGAGTATTCGGGCAAGTCGCGATTGACCGCTTCCAGGATGCCGCAGTTAGAGCCGTCGCCAAATTCGCCGCGAGCGCCGGTGAATGGGCCGAACGAGGGGCAGTCACCATGTTCGAGGCCGAGGATATGCGCCTTGAGCAGCACGTCCTGCAGGTTCTTGGCCGGCGTCACGGCAAGCGCGCTGATCGCGGCCGAGGTGGCGTTGCAGTGCGCCTCGCCGTTCTCATCGCCTGCGTAGTCCGTCGTGAAGCGCGATGCCGTCTCGCCCCAGCGCAGGAAGGCGGTGTACATCGCGGGGGACAGGTTGCCCTTGGCGCTGGCGATCACCGCCTCCGCAAGGCCGGCGATCTCGATCTGCTCCAGCGTCGCCTCGCGCACCGTCTCGGGCAACGGCTCGATCGCCCTCGCGATGGCAGCCGTGGCCTCACCGGCGATATAGGCGACGCGAATGTTGGGGGCGGGCTGCGGGGCAGGGAGGGGGCGGAAGGAAGGGTGGGCGAGCTGCGTGGCCATGTGCGTTCTCCAGCGAGGAACCGCAGGAGGGTCGCGGAGGCTGCCGGGGCGAGCGCGCTATCTGGCCTGCGTCGTCACCGTCTTCGGCCCGAGGGCGATCAGGTGACGCATAGTCAGCTAAACGGCTCAATCGCGCCGGTCAATAGCCAACTATGCTACAAGGCTCCGGCCTTGCCATATCACCTTAGCAAAAAACCTTATCCGCTCTGCTTCAACCATAATGCCCGTACTGCTCGGGTTATCGGATGATAATAGGAACCCGCCATCATCCTTCTTCACACGTCTGACGTAATTCCAACCATCAATTTGCAAGAACCAAATAGAACCAGTGTCTCCGTCGAAGCCGCCTGCTCCACGAAGGCAAAGCTGGTCGCCTCGCGAGATGGTTGGAGCCATATCATGAGTGGGCATTTCAAAGATGTACAAACCCTGTAGCTGGTCTCCACCGCTGATTAACTTTATCCATGAAAGACTGAAACGCATGTACTGCGTAACATTTTCAGTAATACTATCTGAACCTGACACTTTCTCGTAGCGAATTACGGGAAGCACGACGGTATCGACATCTGGCGCGATCCGGTAGAAAACTGGACCTTTATCGTCCGTACTACCCTGTAGCCACCGGATATCTACGTTCAGTGCTTCGGCTACCCATGGAAGCGCCTTCGATCTAACCGACGATCCGTTGAGAATTTGTTGAATTGCAGCGGGGCTTACGTGCGCGCGCCGAGCTAGTTCGGCTTGCGTAACCCCGAGTTCACTCATCCGAGCACGGAGACGTTCTCGGTCAATCATTTAGACCACCATAGCCAACTATGGACAGGCTCTGTCGGTGAGTATATAGCTTTCGGCATGGCCTCGCTCAGTCCCTTCCCGTCCCCATCGTCTGAAGCTCTCCGAACGGCTGTGCAGCGCGCCGGCGGGCAGGGTTCTTTGGCTCGTATCTGCGGCTGCACGACTCCAAACATTTGGCAGCTCCTTCGCCGACACAGTCCACTTCCCGCGCAGTACGTGCTTGCCGTCGAGTCCGCGACGGGCGTCTCTCGCCATGATCTGCGACCCGACATATACCCGCGCGAGCAGGCCGCGTGATGCGCCCCGGCTTCGTTCATCGTGTAGATTCCTACCTATTCGACGTCCCTCGGCTCGGCGCTATCGAGCGAAGTGATGTGGTATGCTGCGACCGTACCGCCCGCCGTCTTGGCAATGCCCGACACAAAGAAGATGAGGTCGAAGGGGTTTTCCCGCTGTGTCAGGATGGCGCTCTTCGCCTCTTCGCTGCCGAACGTCAGCTTCTTTGGCGACGGGCTGAAACGATCGATGTACCCCCGATCGCCAGCACGGGACGGCGGCCCGTCACGTACCTGGAACAGGACCATAGGCTCGTTGCTGAACCGCTCTTCCGTCGGCAGCGCGCCCAGCAGGTGATTGGCGTTCGCGACGATGCGCTGACTGTCGTCACTCGACAGGTAAAAATTTTGTTCGACCTTGCCGCCGTCCTGAACGAATATGTTCATTTGGGCGGCTTGGTCTTGCGCGATCGGCTGCACGAACATCTTTGCGGCGCGCAAAGCCGGCTTCTCAACCTCCTTCGCCTTGGGCGTAAGTTGCAGGATCGATTGCAGCGTTTCCTGCCAGTTGGCCATAAACGCGGCCACGATCTCGCGATGTTGAAGGATGGCGTCGAAGCCTTCCAAAATCGGGATCAACTCCGCGATGGTGCTACCGGACCGCAACTCGCGCACATAGAGTTCGGGCTTGACCGACCCGGCTTCTTGGGGGGCGGTGCGCTCGAACTGCTGGCCGAACGCCGCCAACGAAGCAGTCAGATCGAGCAAAGCCATTGGCCGCTCATTTTTGTACTCGATGACGATCGTGGGCGTGACGTCGGTCATGGACGGCTCTCCCTCGGGTCACGCTTTCTAAGCGACGCCGGTTGCTTCGCAAGTACCTGCCCCAAACCCGTCGACCCGCAGGTGGCGGCGTGAGCACGATTACGCCCAACCGGGAGGAGCGCGCCGTCTCGCCTCTGCCCTCCAAAGGCAGCGCTCAGTCGCTCGCCCCTGAGCATGGAGATCAGGTCCGGAAGGTTGGACGCTGGTGACTGGCGCCGCTCACCCTCAAAGATCGTCGCGCACTCGCTCACCACTTTCGCCGGTGAGTACGCTCTCGGCGAGGCTCCGTAGAACCGTTGACTGGTTCTTGTGGCCCCAACGATCCGTGATGCCCGCGGCGGATCGAAGTTCGTCGGCGATCGAGGCCACGGCCGCATCGTCGATGCTACCACTCTTCCGCAAGCCGTTGACGATAGCTGCCAGAGCCAAACGTTGTACGAGTTCCACCTATTACCTCCCGCTGGTTCATCAGCGCACGATAGCCGGAAGGGGTCGGGCCACAAGCCCGGCCCCGAAAGGGCGTAGTTGATGATGCCCGACGCTTCCCGCCGCGAGATGGCGATTGATCCGCTCACCAGTGAGGCGATGCTTGCCGCCTTTGCTTCACTTGAAACCCATCTTCCTGATTTGCTCGTTGAGCCTTCGCGCTTCGGCCTCAAAGGGCCGGGTATCGACCTCGGTGACCTGATCGCAGTCCGGGCAGACGAGCTTCTTGTCGCGTTTGAGCCGACCGATCGTTGTCGCGATCTCTTTGCCGCAGTGGCCGCACGGGGCGGCGACCTCGGCAACGTCGAAATTGATACCCGCCATGGCTGGCCCATCCTTTCGTCGGTGTGTTGCAGCACGACGATAGCCGGAAGGGGAGGGGTCACAAGCCCCTCCCCCGAAGGGCCGCGCGCATGATCGCGCCCTGTCATTCCCTGCCGTCCGAGGGCCACGCTCAGCCGCTGCTCACCCGCGAGGTCGCGCCAACGACGGTCAGCTACCCTCTGGCTTGCCGCCCAGCTGCCACTGAATGCTCTTCCACAGGTGCTCGGTATGACTGACGACCGCGTCGCGCATCGCCGCCGCCTGGGGCGTGCCAGCATCGAGGCCGCGCAACGCCTCGGTGTTCTGGCGACGCAGCTTCTCCGCCACGCCGATCGGGTCGGCGTCGGCGCTGAGCACCGAAATCCACAGCCCTTCCACCGCGACGCGAAGCGCCACCATCTGTGCCTGCAGATCGGCAGCCTCGTCCATGTCGTCACCCCTTCGAAGATCGTCGCGCGCTCGTCGTCGGCACCGCCGGTGCTGTCAAGGCAACGCATGGCCGTCCCCTCAGTCATTGCTGGCCACGTTCTGCCTCAGGATGAACACCAGGCCCATCATCGCCGCCCGCGCCTCGCCGTAGAGGATCAGGTCGAACCCTTCCTCTAGCTCGTCGAGGAAGTGGTGGACCGCATCGTTCGGCACGTCGGCGAACCGCATCGTGTCGACGATCGACCCCATGACCACGCCGAGCGCGCTCAGCGTCAGCGGGCCGATCTCCCGCGCCTTCTTGTCCTTCGCCATGCTGGAGCATTTGCAGCGTGACCCAACCGCAAATCCACGGACGGCGTCGCACCTTCTCCGCGTCCGGCGCGGTCGACGCGCAGAACGCTATCCTGACGTCGATCAAGAACGACGACGGGGCGACCTGGGCCGACATGGGCCGGGTGCTCGGCAAGTCGGAGGACCGCGCCGCCGCCTACGCCAACACGTCGTCCCCGATCGACCTGCCCACCTTCCTCGCCGGTTGCCGTGAGTGGGGCGGTCGCTTCGCCGATCCCTTGCTGGCGCTGGTCGGCGGTCGCTGGGCCGATGCCGGGGCGGTCTGCACCGGAGACGAGAACGCCGCGCTTACCCTGGCGGAGCTGCTGCCGGCGATCATCGCGATCGAGGCGGACAAGCTGACCGAGGCGCACGAGCTGATCCCGCACGAGGCGCTGAAGGTCGATGAACTGACCCCGGCAACCGATGTCGCCGCGTCGGGCGCGATGATCGAGCCCGAAATCGTCCAGCGCATCGACACCGCCCACCCGGCCGTCGACAACGCGCGCGCAAGGGCCAGCCGGTCCTCGCCAACCGCATCGACTTCAACGATCCGGTGATCGACGACAGCGAAGCGGTCGCGCGCAACCTGAAAGCGCAGGGCTGACCGCCCAACGCGTCCTCCGGCGGGCGAGGTAGCTATGGCCATCCCCGTCACGCTGGAGGACGCTCGCCGTCAGATCAGGCTCGAAGAAGACGATGAGAGCCGCGACACTGACCTGACCGTCTGGATCGCCGACGCGGCGGCTTGGATTGAACGGTACACCGGCCATATTCTCGTCGCGCGTGAGGTGACCGAGACCTTTGCAGCATTCGGCCGTATTCGGCTTCGGGCCTGGCCGGTCGCACCCAATGCCGTCGTCGCTCTCGACTACGGCTTGCCCGGCGAGGTCGCGACGACGATCGCCGACGCGCGTCTCTTTGGACATGGCCGCCCGGCGACAATCCTACGCCCGGCCGCGTTGGCTTGGTGGCCAATCCTGCCCCGTGGCGGTGTGATCTCCGTCACTTTCCGGGCTGGGTATGAGGAAACGGACCCAGTGCCGGGCAACTTCCGGCGAGCCATGCTGATTCTGATCGCCGCCTACAACGGCGACCGTGAAGGCGGCGAGCTATTCGCCATGGCCGAAGCGACCGCAAAAGGTCTGTGCCGCGACTTCCGGGCGCGGCAGCTGTGAATGTGGGCAAAGGCCTCGCCAGCCGTATGAACCGGCGCATTCGGATCGAGCGACCCGAAGCGGCTTCTGGGTTCGCCAGCGCCGGCAAGAGCGGATGGGCGCTGTTCGCCGAAGCGTGGGCCGAAGTTCAGGACGTGCTGCCCAGCCGGGCGGAGCGTATCGCCGACGGGATCAGCATCGCCACACGTCCAGCGCGCGTCCGGCTGGCCTACCGCCCCGATATCACGCCCGACATGCGGTTCGTCATGGACGACCGCATTATGCAGATCGTCGCCGGCCCGGCAGAGCTTGGATTTCGAGAGGCGGTCGAGTTCATGGTAGCGGACTATTCCACTGCGGGCACTGGCGCATGACCGCCAAGATGACCGGCGGCCTCGACCTGCAGGCATTCCTCGCGTCGCTTCCCGCGAACATCGAGCGCAACGTGCTCCGCGGCGCGCTCAAGGCCGGCGCGGACGAGATCGCGGAGGGCGCGCGCGAGAACTGTCGCTCGCACGAGGTCCGTGCCACGATCCAGACGACGGCTCGCTCGGAGAAGGGACTGGTCACCGCCAAGGTGCAAACCAAGGGCGAGGGAGCGTACAAGGCACCCTGGTTCCCGAACGGCGACAAGCGATATTTCCAGGGCCGCGTGTTCGGCGCGCAGGAGACGCCCGGCAGCGCCACCAACGTGCTGATGATCACGTCGACCGTCGAGATCAACACCAAGGTGATCAAGGCCGACGCCGCCTGACCCGACCAGTTCCGGCGCCCGCGACGCCGGCAGTTCCATGCGCCGGCCCGTCCCGTCTGTCGCGGGCTGCGGGCGGGTCGGCGCACCATCTCCCGCGAAGGATCATCCATGAACACCGATTTCGACATCACCCAGTTCGACAGCACCGACACGTCGTTTATGCACCTCAAGAGCCCGGTCGACGAAGAGCCGATCACCGCCAAGGTGAACGGCGAAAAGGTGCGCGTCGGCATCACGTTCCATAGCCCGGGCAGCGAGGCGTATGAGGCGGCGGCGTCGCGCCGCACGAACCGCGCGCTGGCGCGGAGCAAGCGCAAGATCGACATCACCGCCGACCTGCTGCGCGCCGACACCGTCACGTTCCTGACCGATTGCACCGTGTCGTTCGACCATCTCGGCTACCTGCCGGCGGGCGAGGCGACGGGCGACGACCTGTTCAAGGCGCTCTACGCCGACCGCAAATATGGCTGGGTGATCGAGCAGGCGAACGCGCATCTGGGCGATTGGGCCAGTTTTACGAAGGGCTCGGCGAAGAGCTGAGCCTGTACGTTCGCCAAGTCGCGTGGCTGCTGGCGATCCCGAAGGTGAAGGATAGCCGCGGGGTCGAAACCAAACTGCCGGCACGGATCGACCCCTACCGGGCGCAGAAAGCCGAGCCGCCTCTACCGCCTCTGGTCGCGCAGCACGTCTATGACTGGCTGATGGAGGTCGGTCCGGTCGAGGCGGGCGGGATGGGGCAGGTACCGCTCAGCTGGACAGCGATCCGCGACTGGGCCGGACTGACGTTCAAGCGGCTGACGGCGTGGGAGGCCCGCCTGCTGCGCCGGTTGTCCGCTGAGTACCTGACGGAGTCCCACGCGGCCGAGGATCACAACCGGCCGGCACCGTGGTCGCCGGGTCGGAGCGAGGTCGACCAGCAGGATCAGGAGCGGCGGCTTCGGGCGGTGTTGGGCTGATCTTGGCGGTCCATCGCGGGCCGCCCTTTTCTCCTCACTCCGCCGATGTCCGCAACGCATCGTTGATCCGCGTCTGCCAGCCCGGTCCACTAGCGCGAAACCGCTCCAGCACGTCCTTGTCGAGGCGCAACGTCACCTGTTCCTTGGACGCACCAACACCAGAGCCGACCGGCCGGCCGCGCCTTTTCGGGAAAGCGGCGCGGATATGATCGGGGATGTCGTCGTGGCTCTTTGATCGCGCGAAGTCAGCCTCGGTCCATTCGGGGTTGTCATCGTCAAACTTGACAGGCGGTTCAGAGGACATATCGGCGCATCTCCTTTGCATGGGCGCGACGCAGGCTGACGACGCGAACGATGCCGTCGCGATCGGTGCCAGCTACGCAATGGGCTACGCCTTCGATCAGCCCGTAGAGCCGAAAACGGGGCTCCGCAAAACGGTCATCGGCGACGTAGGCGAGCAGGTCGAGGTCGGCAGCGCGGGCGAGCGACACGCCGTGCTTGGCGATGTTCGCGGCGTCCTTCGCGGGGTCGAACTCGATCTGCATGGATTGTTTGTAGCTACGGCAAACATGCCTGTCAACGAATAAACGTAGTTACTAAGAAAATAGGAGGCGAGCATGGGTCAGAAAGTCGCCTCGCTTGAGATCGAGCTGTTGATGGCAACCGCCAGCGCCGTGTCCGACTTGGTCCGGTTCGGCGGTGTCGTCGACAAGACGACGGCCGAGTCGATCAAGTCGCTCGACCGCATTGATGCGGCGATGAAGGGTATCGGCGATATGTCGGGCCCGACCGCGCAGATGGTCCGGTTCGCGGAGGAGACGGCCCGGTCCGCAGTAAGCGCCGCGCGCGAGCTCAACCGCGTCGAGCAGGCTGGCGAGCGCATGGCCGCCCAGCTGGAACGGCACCTGTCCGTGTTCGGCAAGACGTCGAGCGAGGTGCGTTCGTTGAAGGCGGAGACGGCCGCTCTTGCCGCCGAGCAGGTTGGCGCGAGTGAGTTGGCCGGCCGTATCCGGGCGAAGGAAGCCCAGCTCTACGACATGGAGTTCGCGGCGGCCCGGCGGGCGCGTCAGGAAAGCGAAGCGGCGGCGCAGGACCGGTCCGAGGCGGCGGAACGCGCGGCGGCTGCTGCGGCCGTAGAGGCGAAGGCGGTCCGCGAGGCCGCGTTCGCCCACCAGATGTTCGAGGCGCGCGCGCGTGAAGGCATCCGGACGTTCCAGGAGCAGGAAGCGGCGCAGCAGGCTGTTAACCGGGAACGCCAGTCGGCGATCACGTCGGCGGATGCCTACGCGGCCAAGTTGGAGGCGGAGGCCGCCGCGATCGGCCGGACGACGGTGGAGCTGCGCGAGATGGAAATCGCGCAGCGGGCGGCGGCGGCGGATGCCGGCGGGGCATCCGATCAGGCCACGCGCATCCGCGCGGCAGGGGCGGCGCTGAGCGAAGCGCAGACGCGAACCGCCGCACTCGCGGCCGAGACGCGCGCGCTTGCTGATGCTCAACGGGATGCGGCGGAAGCAGCGCGGCAGCAGGCAGCAGCACAAGCCGCCCAAAATGCATCGCTCGGCTCGCTTCGTTCCGCTGTCGACCCGCTCTACGGGACGCAGCAGCGCCTCAGTGGCGAGCTGGAGAACGCTGTCCGGCTTTACCGGGCGGGGGTGATAGGCCAGGCGGAATACGAGCGCAGTTCGGCGGCGCTGGCGTCGCAGCTCGAGGCGGTGCGCCGAGCCCAGGCCCGGCAGGCGGATGGGATCGATGTCGTCGCCCGTGGATCACGGCTTGGGGCGGCGGACCTCACCAACATCGCTTTCCAGCTGCAGGACATTGGCGTCAGCCTCGCAGGCGGGCAGAACCCGCTGCTGGTGATGATCCAGCAGGGGGCCCAGCTCGGCGGCATCATGGCGGCGTCCGGCGCGAGCGTCGGCGCGATGGCGAGCGCGATCGGCGGGTTGTTCGTCGTAAGCGTCCCGACAGCGGCTGCCGTGGCGGCGCTAGCGGCGGCCGAGGCAACGCTCGCCGGTACGGCGGCGGCGGTAACCTCCACCGGTGCGACGGCCGCCATCGCCGCCGCCGAGTTGGCGGTCACGAACGAAGCCGCAGCTGTGGCAGCGACCCAACACGCCGCTTCACAGGCTGCCTTGGCCTCTGCCCAGGCACGTGCGGCGGCGGCGGCGGTCGGGGATACCGGTGC
>CAXTRJ010000014.1:0-23462 GCA_964246585.1 uncultured Sphingomonas sp.
GCTCAGCTCGTGGCGCTGGCCGATCGCGGCCGCGAGGCGGACGTCGTCGCCGGCGGCGCGGCGCAGCGCCTCGCCGCCCATATCACCCGGATGGAGGCGGTCGGCGAAAGCGCCGGGACCAGGCTTGAATCGGTCACCGGCCAGATGTCGACCGCGGTCGATGCGCTGCTCGACCGCACCGCGCAGGCGGTCGACGAGGCGCGCAAGGGCATTTCCGCGCAAGGCGACGCGATGCTGGCGATGGTCGGCGCCAACCAGGTCGCGCTCGACAGCGCCGCGCGCGAAAGCGCCGAAGCGCTCGCCGGCCGCATCGCCGTGATCGAGCAGGTCATCGACCGCATCGCCGGCCGCCTCGACGCGCAGCGCGTGTCCAGCGAAGCGGTCGTCGCCGAACTCGACGATGGGATCGCCCGGGTCGAGACCCGCCTGGCCGCGCTGCACGGCCAGGGCGTCGAGCGGTCGCAGCTGCTCGCCGCGTCGATCAGCGCGCTGGGCGGGTCGGCCGATGCGATGACGGAGGCGCTCCGGGCCGGCGACACCATGGCGACCCACGCCATCGGCACCGCCGAATCGCTGCTCATCGCGCTCGACGCCGCCGCGCGGGAGATCGACGAAACGCTGCCCGACGCTCTGGGCCGCCTCGACGCCCGCATCGCCGCCAGCAAGGGCGTCGTCGCGTCGGCCAAGCCCGAACTCCTGGCGTTGGTCACCGCCGCCGAGAGCACCCATGACGCGATCGAGGCGATCGCCGGCGTCATCGCCGACCAGCGCCGCACGCTCGATACGTTGTCGGGTACGCTCTTGGAGACGCTGGCGACCGGCCGTACGCGCGCCGATTCGCTGGGCAAATCGGTCGAGGAGTCGATCGGCCGGGCCAACCGCTTCGCCGAGGAGGCCGCCCCCCGCCTGGTCGAGGCGCTGCTCCGAGTCCGCGACACGGCGAACACCGCCGCCGATCGCGCGCGCGAAACGCTGGCGACGGTGATCCCGCAAGCCGCCGACGCGCTTGCCGCCGCCAGCGGCGATGCGGTGCGCCGCGCCGCCACCGGCGCCGTCGAACGTCAGATCGGCGCGCTCACCGACGCGGCCAACGCGGCGGTGGACGCCTCGTCTCGCGCCGCCGACCGCCTCTCGACCCAGGTCCAGGCGATCGCCGAGGGCACCGCGATCATCGAAACCCGGCTCGAGACCGCGCGCGACGAACGCGAGACGGCTGACCGCGACACCTTCGCCCGGCGCGCGTCGCTGCTGATCGAGTCGCTCAATTCGGCGTCGATCGACGTCACCAAGCAGTTCGCGACCGACGTGTCGGACAGCGCCTGGGCGGCGTATCTGAAGGGCGACCGGGGCGTCTTCACCCGCCGCGCGGTACGCCTGCTCGATGGCGCCGACGCGCGCGAGATCGCCCGGCTGTACGACGACGACGCGGCGTTCCGCGAGACGGTCAATCGCTACATCCACGATTTCGAGGCGATGCTCCGCGCCGTCCTCGGTCAGCGCGACGGTACCCCACTCGGCGTCACGCTGCTGTCGTCTGACATGGGCAAGCTCTACGTCGCGCTCGCCCAGGCGATCGAGCGGTTGCGCTAAGCCGTGTTCATCACGTCGAATAAGTCGAGCGACCGTGGCGTCACCCAGCCATTGACGTAGTTCGCGTAGTAGAGCCCGAACAGCACCGTCGCGACGATCGTCACGCGCAACGCGACGCGGCCCGCGCTGAACTCGTGCGGCGCGCTTTCGGCCTGTCCCGGCACCGTCTCGGCGCCATGCTCGTGCGTCGTCCTGACGCCGAACGGCAGGACCAGGAATACCGAGAACGCCCAGAACAGCGTATAGATCGCCAGGATCGAGGTCCAGCGCAACGGGCTAGACCTCGATCACCAGCACGTCGACGACCGGCTTCTTGCCCGTCCAGCGGGTCGCCACCCGTCGCACCGCCAGGCGCACCGCCTCGCGCAGCTTATCGGGCTGGCGCGGGCCGCCGCGCGCCGCCTGCCCCGCCGCTTCGACGACGTCGTCGATGAACGGCATCCGGTCCTCCTCGACCGGGATGCCCTGGATGCGGACCTGCGGGTCGCCCGCCAGCCGTCCACCACGCGCCACCGCCAACGCCACCGAAATCTGGCCGTGCAGCGCCAGCTTGCGCCGATCGTTGATCGTTTGGCCGTCGGCGGGCAGGATCACGTCGCCATCCAGCGCGAGCCGCCCGACGGTCGCGCGACCGACCTTGCCCGGCGCGCCCGGCGCCAGCCGGACGATGTCGCCGTTGGTCTGGACGATCGAGCGCGGCACACCCTCGCTCAGGCCATAGCGCGCCTGCTCCATCAGGTGGCGCATCTCGCCGTGGACCGGCACCAGCACCTCCGGCCTGATCCAACGGTACATCGCCGCCAGTTCGGGCCGACCGGGATGGCCCGACACGTGGATATGCGCCTGGCGCTCGGTCACCATCTCGACGCCCTTGCCGGCGAGCTGGTTCTGGATGTAGCCGATCGCGACCTCGTTGCCGGGGATCTGCTTGGACGAGAACATCACCGTGTCGCCCGCGTCGAGCGACACCGGATGCGTCCCCTCGGCTATGCGCGCCAGCGCCGCGCGCGGCTCGCCTTGACCGCCGGTGGCGACGATCAGCACCTTGTCGCGCGGCATCCGCATCGCCGTCTCGACATCGACGGTGTCGGGGAAATCGCGCAGGTAGCCGGTCGCTCGCGCCACCTTCAGGATGCGGTCGAGCGAGCGACCGGTGACGCACACCGTGCGGCCCGTCTCGCGCGCGACTTCGCCCAGCGTATGCAGCCGCGCCGCGTTGGAGGCGAAGGTGGTCACCACCACGCGTCCCCGCGCCCGCGCCACCGCCTCCGACAGCCCGAGCCGAACATCGGCCTCGGACCCGGACGCCTCGTTGTTGAACACGTTGGTCGAATCGCACACCAGCGCCAGTACGCCGGCGTCGCCGATCGCCGACAGCTCCTCGCCGGTGGCCGGGGTCGACAGCAGCGGCGCCGCGTCGAGCTTCCAGTCGCCGGTATGGAACACGCGCCCGAACGGCGTCCCGATCTCCAGCGCGTTCGCCTCGGGAATCGAATGCGACATGGGGACGAAGCGGAAATCGAACGGTCCCAGCGCGAAGCGGTCGTCCGGCTGGACGACATGGAGCTTGACGCGGCTGCTTATCCCCTCCTCGTCGAGCTTGCCGCGGATCAGCCCGGCGGTGAACGGCGTCGCGTAGAGCGGCACGCCGAGATCCTCGGCGAGATAGGGCAGCGCGCCGATATGGTCCTCATGCCCGTGCGTCAGGACGATGCCGACCAGGTCGCCCAGCCGCTCCTCGATGAACTGAAGGTCGGGCAGCATGACGTCGATGCCGGGATAGCTCGGGTCGGCAAAGGTGATGCCGCAATCGACCATCACCCATTTGCCCTGGCAACCATACAGGTTGACGTTCATGCCGATCTCGCCGGAGCCGCCAAGCGCGCAGAAAAGGAGTTCGTTCTTCGGAGTCATTCGAGACTTTCAGGAGAGGAAAGCGCTCGCCGGCCATCGGCGCGAGCGCGGGTAGTGATTCGGATCAGATATGGGCACGATCCCACATCATCGCCAGTCCTTGGATCGTCAGGTCGGGCTCGATCGCGTCGAACACCGTTGTTTGCTTCTCGAACAGCGTGGCCAGACCGCCGGTGGCGACCACCTTGACCGGACGTCCCACCTGTCGCTTCATCCGCGCGACCAAGCCCTCGATCAGCGCGACATAGCCCCAATAGGTGCCGATCTGCATCTGCTCGACGGTGTTACGACCGATGACGCTGTCGCTGGCCGGCGCCTCGATCGCGATGCGGGGCAGCTTGGCGGCGGCGGTGACCAGCGCGTCGATCGACAGGTTGATCCCCGGCGCGATGATGCCGCCCTTGTACGCGCCGCGATAGTCGACAAAATCGAACGTCGTCGCCGTACCGAAATCGATGATGATGAGATCGCCCGGGTGGAGCGCGTGGCCGGCGATCGCGTTCACCGCGCGGTCAGCGCCCAGGCCCTGCGGCTCGTCGACGTCGAGCGGGATGCCCCATTCGACCGGCGCGCGCCCGGCGATCAGCGCCTCCGTCCCGAAATACTTGGTGGCGAGCACCTGCAAATTGTGCAGCGCGCGCGGCACCACGGTGGCGACGATCACCGCCGTGACGACACCACGGTCATACCCTTCCAGGGTCAACAGCTGGCTCAGCCACACCGCATATTCGTCGGCGGTACGGCGGGGATCGGTGGCGATCCGCCAGCGCGCCTTGACCGCCCCATCATCGACCAGCGCGAAGACGACGTTAGTATTGCCGGCATCGACCGCGAGCAGCATGGCGTTCCCCTCGTCTTCAGATCGGGAAGACGTCGGCGGCGTGGATGACACGCCGCTCGCCGCTCGCCAAGCGCAGGATGAGCGCGCCGTCGCCGTCGAGCCCGTCGAATAGCCCCTCAATGGCGCTGGCGTCGGGGAGGCGCGCCACCAGCGCGGCGCCGCGCTGGTGGGCCGAGGCGAGCCAGCGTTCGCGCACGGGCGCGAGGCCCTCGCCCCGCCACCGCGAAAGCCAGCGCGCGAACGCCTCCGCCAGCGTTTCGGCGAACGCGCCTGGTTCGACCACGACGCCGTGCGCCAGGAGGCTGGTCGTCGGACGATCGGGCAGGTCGGGGTGGTGCGCCAGGTTGACGCCGATGCCGACGACCACCGCCTCGCCGGTCCGCTCCAGCAGGACGCCCGACAGCTTGGCGCTCTGTAGCAGGAGGTCATTGGGCCATTTCAGCTCCAGCGAACCTTGGCCTCCGTCGCCGCCGAAATAGATGCCGACAACCTCGTGCAGCGCCACCGCCGCGACCAGCGCCAGCGTCGCCGCCGGCGGATCCGCCGGCCGCAGCCGTACGACCGTGCTCGCATACAGATTGCCCGGTGGCGACACCCATGCCCGCCCCTGCCGGCCCCGACCGGCGGTCTGCCGCTCGGCCCGCAACCAGACCCCCTCGGCGACGCCGCTCCGAGCCAGCGCGGTCATGTCGGCGTTGGTCGACCCCGTCTCCGCGACGGTCCTGATCGTCAGAACAGCGACCGCGCGGCGCTGAGCGCCCAGCCGTCGAGCGGCGCGATCAACAGGTAACCGAGCGGCGACACGAACACCGCCATGGCCGCGATCAAGCCGCCCTCGACCGGCCCCGGGCGTCCGGCGAAGGCGACGGTGGCATCGTCGAAGTACATCGTCTTGACGATCCTGAGATAGTAATAGGCCCCGATCACCGAGGCGGCGATGCCGATCGCCGCCAACGGGTACAGCCCCGCGCCGACGGCGGCGTAGAACACCGCGAACTTGGCGTAGAAGCCGAACAGCGGCGGGATGCCGGCGAGCGAGAACATGAAGATCGCCAACGCCGCCGCCAGCGCCGGCCGCGTCTTCGACATCCCCGACAGGCTGGCGATCGTCTCGACCGGCTGCCCGTCCTTGTCGCGCATCTGGAGCACGACGAGGAAGCTGCCGAGCGTCATGGCGACGTAGATCGTCATGTAGGTCAGCACCGACGCGACCCCGTCGCGCGTTCCCGCCGCCAGCCCGATCAGCGCGAAGCCGACATTGTTGATCGACGAATAGGCCAGCAGCCGCTTGATGTTGCTCTGCCCGATCGCCGCCACCGCGCCGAGAATAATCGAGGCGAGCGCCGCGAAGATGACGATCTGTCGCCAATCGAACAGCGCCGGCCCCATCGCCTCGGTGGCGACGCGGACGCCGAGCGCGATCGCCGCGACCTTTTGCGCCGAGGCGAACAGCGCGGTCACGGGGGTCGGCGCGCCCTCGTACACGTCGGGCGTCCACATATGGAACGGCACGGCGGCGATCTTGAAGGCGATGCCGGCGAAGACAAAAACCAGGCCGAACAACAATCCGGTCGACCGCGCGTCGACCGGTGCGCTGGCGTTCGCCGCATAGGCCCCGGCGATGCCGTCGAACAACGTCGTGCCGGTGAAGCCGTAGACCAGCGAGATGCCGTACAGCAGGATGCCCGAGGCGAGCGCGCCCAGGACGAAATACTTCAACCCCGCCTCGGCCGAACGCTGGTCGCGCCGCATGAAGCTCGCCAGCACGTACGACGCCAGGCTCTGCAGCTCGAGACCGATGTAGAGCGTCAGCAGGTCGGCGGCGGACACCATGATGCTCGCCCCCGCCGTCGAGAGCAGGATCAACACCGGGTATTCGGGCCTGAGGTCGTCACCCGACGTGCGCTGGAAGAAAGTCGGCGCCATAACGATCGCCACCGCCGAGGCGATGTAGATCAGCACCTTGGCGAAGGCGGCGAAGGCGTCGGCGCGGTACAGGCCGTAGAACGCATCGCCGCCGTAGGACGCGGGACCGATCAACGACACGCCCGCGCCGGCGATCACCGCGACCGCCGTCCATGACACCGCCGGCGTCGATTTCTGCCCGCCCCAGGCCGCCACCAGCATCAGCGCGATGGCGCCGAGCGACAGGACCAGTTCGGGCAGCGCCATCGCCAGTTGGGACGCGTAGCTCATCAGTGCGCCCCCTCGGCGTGCGCTTGGACGGGCAGCGCGCGCCCGGCGGTCGGCCGCGAGTCGCTGGCCGGCGTCGCGCGCTCGATCCGCGCGAGCAACGTCGCCACGTCGCTACGCATCGGGGCCAGGAAGCTTTCCGGATAAACCCCCATCCACAGCACCACCGCCGCGATCGGCGCCAGCAGCCACAGCTCGCGGCGGTCGAGATCGGGCATGGCGCGGACCTCCTCCGACGGGATCTCGCCGTAAGCGATCCGGCGGTAGAGGTAGAGCATATAGGCCGCGCCCAGGATGATGCCGGTGGTGCACAGCAGCGCGGTCCAGGTCGACACCCGGTACACGCCCATCAGCGCGAGGAACTCGGCGACGAAGCCGCTGGTGCCGGGCAAACCGATCGACGCCATGGTGAACAGCAGGAAGAACAGCGCGTACCGCGGCATCGTGATCGACAATCCGCCATAGCGCGCGATCTCGCGGGTATGCAGCCGGTCGTAGATGACACCGACGCACAGGAACAGCGCGCCCGACACCAGACCGTGGCTCAGCATCATGATCATCGCGCCGTCGATGCCTTGGCTGTTGAACGCGAACAGCCCGATGGTGACGATCGCCATGTGCGCGACGGACGAATAGGCGATCAGCTTCTTCATGTCGGCCTGCACCAGCGCGACAAGCGAGGTGTAGACGACGGCGATCGCCGACAGCGTGAAGATCAGCCAGGCGAGCTGCCCCGAGGCCTCCGGGAACATCGGCAGCGAGAAGCGCAGGAAGCCGTAGCCGCCGAGCTTCAACAGCACCCCCGCCAGGATCACCGACCCGGCGGTCGGCGCCTGGACGTGCGCGTCGGGCAACCAGGTGTGGACCGGCCACATCGGCATCTTGACCGCGAACGAGGCGAAGAAGGCGAGCCACAGCCAGGTCTGGACCTCGGCCGGGAAGTCGTAGTTCATCAGCGCCGGGATGTTCGTCGTTCCCGCCGTGATCGCCATGTACAGCATGGCGATGAACATCAGCACCGAGCCGAGCAGCGTGTACAGGAAGAACTTGTACGACGCGTAGATCCGGTTCGCCCCGCCCCAGATGCCGATGATGAGGTACATCGGGATCAGGCCGGCCTCGAAGAAGATGTAGAACAGGAACAGGTCCTGCGCCGCGAAGGTGCCGATCATCAGCACCTCGGTGGCGAGGAACGCCGCCATGTATTCGGGCACCCGCGTCGTAACCGATCGCCAGCTGGCGCCGATGCAGATCGGCATCAGGAACACGCTGAGCATGATCAGCATCAGCGCGAAGCCGTCGATGCCGAGCGCCCAGCCGAACCGGCCGAATAGGGCTGCGTTTTCGACGAATTGCCACTGCGCGCCGCCGATGTCGAACCTGGCCCACAGCAGGATGCCAAGCCCCAGGTCGATCAGCGTCGCGACCAGCGCCATCCGCCGGGCGGTGTGGGCGTCGACGAACAGGCAAATCGCGGCGGCGAGCGCCGGGATTGCCAGCATCAGCGTCAGGATCGGGAATTCGGTCATCGGCCGGCGATCGCCCAGGTCACCGCCGCGGTCAGCCCGATCAGCATGACGAAAGCATAGGTGTAGAGATAGCCCGACTGGAGCCGCCCCGCCGCCCGGCTGCCCGCCCCGACCAGCCATGCCGACCCGTTGGGGCCGAAGCGGTCGATCGTCTGCTCGTCGCCGCGGTGCCACAGCAGCCGCCCGACCGCGAACGCCGGCCGCACGAAGATCGCGTGGTAGAGTTCGTCGAAATACCATTTGTGCAGCAGAAAGCGGTACAGAATGCGAAACTGGTCGGCGATCTTGGCCGGCGTCTCCGGCGAGCGGACGTAGCTGGCCCAGGCGAACAACAACCCGGACAGCATCGCGATCGTCGCCGACAGCTTCACCGGCAGCGGCACGTCGTGCATGTGATGCATCAGCTCCTCGCTGAACGCGATGCTGCCGCGCCAGAAACTCTCGCCCGCCTCGGGCTCGATAAACGAGTGAAAGAAGGCGAAACCAGCCGCGATCGCGCCGATCGACAACACGAGCAGCGGCACCAGCATCGTCAGCGGGCTCTCGTGCGGGTGGTAGCCGCCGGTCCCGGCGGGCAAAGCATGCTGCGAGGCCCCGTGCTCCGACGGCGCGTCGCCCGAGTCCTCGCCCGCCGCACTCTCGTGGCCGTGATCGTGCGCGTGGAGCGCGTGCTGGATATGCTCGGACGCGGCCCAGCGCGGGGCGCCCCAGAAGGTCAGGAACATCAGCCGCCACGAATAGAAACTGGTCAGCAGCGCGACGAGCATCCCGACGATCGACGCCGTGTGCGCGCCGGCGGCCCAGCTCGCCTCGATGATCGCGTCCTTCGAATGATAGCCGGCGAACCCGCCGACGCCGTAGATCCCGACCCCGGTGATCGCCAGCGTCCCCATCATCATCGCCCAAAAGGTCAGCGGGATGCTTTTCCTGAGCGCGCCGTAATAGCGCATGTCCTGCTCGTGGTGCATCGCATGGATCACCGACCCCGCGCCGAGGAACAGCAGCGCCTTGAAGAAGGCGTGGGTGAACAAGTGGAACATCGCCGCGCCATACGCGCCGACGCCGGCGGCGAAGAACATGTAGCCGAGCTGCGAGCAGGTCGAATAGGCGATCACGCGCTTGATGTCGGTTTGGACCAGTGCGACGGTGGCGGCGAACAGGCACGTCGCCGCGCCGATAAAGGTGACGAAGCCGAGCGCCGTCGGCGACGCCTCGAACATCGGCGACAGACGGCACACCATGAACACGCCCGCCGTCACCATCGTCGCCGCGTGGATCAGCGCCGACACCGGCGTCGGCCCCTCCATCGCGTCGGGCAGCCAGGTGTGCAGCCCCAACTGCGCCGACTTACCCATCGCCCCGACGAACAGCAGCAGGCACAGGACGGTCATCGTGTCGAACCGTGCCCCGAGAAAGCCGATCGTCGATCCGGCCATGCCCGGCGCGGCCGCGAGTATTTCCGGGATCGAGACCGTCCCGAAGACCAGGAAGGTGCCGAAGATGCCGAGCATGAAGCCCAAATCGCCGACGCGATTGACGACGAACGCCTTGATCGCCGCCGCGTTGGCGCTCGGTTTCCTGAACCAGAAACCGATCAGCAGATAGCTGGCGAGCCCGACGCCCTCCCAGCCAAAGAACATCTGGACCAAATTGTCCGCCGTCACCAGCATCAGCATGGCAAAGGTGAATAGCGACAGATAAGCGAAGAACCGCGGCTGGTCCGGGTCCTCGTCCATATACCCCCAGCTATAGAGGTGGACGAACGCCGAGACGGTCGTGATCACCACCAGCATCACCGCGGTCAGCGCATCGACGCGCAAGCCCCACGCGACCTGCATGTCGCCCGAGCGGATCCACTCGAACACCGGCGTCACCGTCGCCTCGCTTGTTCCCGACAGGAAGCCGAAGAAGATCGGCCACGACAACAGGCACGACGCGAACAGCGCGGCGGTGGTGACGAGCTTGGCCGGCGCGTTGCCGATGGCGCGGTTGCCGAGGCCCGCGACGAGCGCGGCCAGCAGCGGCAGAAAGACGATCAGCTGGATCAAGAGATCACCCCTTCATCCGGTTGACGTCGTCGACCGCGATCGTGCCGCGCCCGCGGAAATAGATCACCAGGATGGCGAGCCCGATCGCCGCCTCGCCCGCCGCGACGGTCAGCACGAACATCGCGAACACTTGCCCCACCATATCCTGGAGATAGGCCGAAAAGGCGACGAAGTTGATGTTCACCGCCAGCAGGATCAACTCGATCGCCATCAGGATGACAATGATGTTCTTGCGGTTCAGGAAGATGCCGAGCACTCCCATGGTGAACAGGATCGCCGCGACGACGAGATAGTGAATCAGTCCGATCGACCCGTTCACAGCGACACGCCCTGCCCAACCGTCGGCTGAGTGTTCCGCGTCGCGTCCTGTGGCCGCCGCGCGTTCTGGCGGCTGATGTTCTGGTAGCGCGTACCGCTACGCTCGCGGTGGGTCAGCACGATCGCGCCGATCATCGCCACCAGCAGCACCAGCCCCGCGCCCTCGAAGACGAACAGGTAGCGGGTGTAGAGCAAGTTGCCGAGCGCCTGGATGTTGGGGACGACGTTACCCGGGTCGAGCGGCGCGACGCGGCGGCCCAGCTCGACCCCGCCAGCGCCCCACGCGCCGACGCCGATGATGATCTCCGCCGCCAACGCCACCGCCAGCGCGAGACCCAGCGGCAAATAGCGGACGAAGCCGGTGCGAAGCTCGGAGAAGTCGATGTCGAGCATCATCACGACGAAAAGGAACAAGACCGCGACCGCGCCGACATAGACGATGACCAGCAGCATCGCGATGAACTCGGCCCCGACCAGCACCATCAGCCCGGCGGCGTTGAAGAACGCCAGGATCAGCCACAGGACGGAGTGCACCGGATTGCGCGACGAGATCGTCAGCGCGCCCGACACGATCACCACGGTCGCGAACAGGTAAAAGGCGATGGCCTGGATCACGGTTGCAACAGGCTCCCTGCCCTCGCCGCCCGCTCAGGCGGGTCGACGGTGAATCGAACGTGGCGGGGCATTAGCGATAGGGCGCGTCGGCGGCAAGGTTCGCGGCGATCGCGCGCTCCCAGCGGTCGCCATTGTCGAGCAGCTTGGCCTTGTCGTAGATCAACTCCTCGCGCGTCTCCGTCGAATAATCGAGGTTCGGCCCCTCGACAATCGCGTCGACCGGGCACGCCTCGGCGCACAGCCCGCAAAAGATGCATTTGGTCATGTCGAGATCGTAGCGCGTCGTGCGGCGCGATCCGTCGTCGCGCGGCTCGGACTCGATGGTGATCGCCTGGGCCGGGCACACCGCCTCGCATAGCTTGCACGCGATGCACCGCTCCTCGCCATTGGGGTAGCGCCGCAGCACGTGCTCGCCGCGAAATCGTGGGGAGAGCGGATTGCGCTCGAACGGATAGTTGATCGTCGCCTTGGGCTTGAAGAAGTATCGCAGCGTCAACGCGTGCGCCTTGACGAACTCCCACAGCGTGAACGACTTGATGAGATGGGCGACGGTCATTGCTTACACTCCGACGCGGGTCAGCATCAGGACGCCCGACACCAGGAACACCCAGAACAACGACACGGGGAGGAAGATCTTCCACCCCAGCCGCATCAGCTGGTCGTAGCGGTAGCGCGGCACGGTCGCCTTGACCCACGAGAACAGGAAAAAGAAGAACAGTATCTTGGCGAACAGCCAGATGATCCCGGGCACGACGTAAAGCGGCGCCCAGTCGAGCGGTGGCAGCCATCCGCCCCAGAACAGGGTCGCGTTGAGCGTGCACATCAGCAGCACGTTGGCGTACTCGCCGAGCCAGAACAGCGCGAACGACATCGAGCTGTACTCGGTTTGATATCCCGCGACGAGTTCCGACTCCGCCTCGGTCAAGTCGAACGGCGCGCGCTGCGTCTCGGCCAGCGACGAGATGAAGAACATCACCGCCATCGGGAACAAGAGCGGGTTGAGGATGAACCCGTTGAAGATCCAGACGTGCGACTGCTGCGCCAGCACGATCCCCGACAGGTTGAACGTCCCCGCCCACAACACGACCGAGATCAGGATGAAGCCGATCGCGACCTCGTAGCTGACCATCTGCGCCGCCGCGCGAAGCGCCGAGAAAAACGGGTATTTCGAGTTGGACGCCCACCCCGACATGATCACGCCGTAGACGCCGAGCGACGACGCCGCGAGGACGTACAGCAGCCCGACGTTGATATCGGCGAGCACCACCCCCGCGTCGAACGGCACCACCGCCCATACGATCAACGCGACGGTAAAGGTGATGATCGGCGCCAGCAGGAACAACCCGCGATTGGCCGAGGACGGGATGATCGTCTCCTGAAGAAACACCTTCAGCCCGTCGGCGAAGCTCTGCAGCAGCCCGAATGGTCCGACGACATTGGGCCCGCGCCGGAGCGCCATCGCCGCCCAGATCTTGCGATCGGCGTAGATGATCATCGCCACCGCGAGCATCAGTGGCAACGCAATGACGAGAATGCCGATCATGGTGGCGGTGAACCACGCGCCGCCGAAGCCCATGCCCCAGGATTGGAAAAATTCGGTCATGCGAAAATACTCGTCACCCCAGCGAAGGCTGGGGTCTTTGGCCGGGGAGTCGCGACGCGCGACGACGCGATCCCAGCCTTCGCTGGGATGACGACAATGAGGGTCACTCCGCCGCCTCCGCGAAATCCTGACCGTGGATCAGTTCCGCCGAGCAGCGCTGCATCGTCGGCGACGCGCGGCAGATCGCGTTGGTCAGGTAGAAATCCTGGATCGGATAGGCGATCGCCGACGACCTGGCTTCACCCAACGACGGCGCCTGCCAGTCGAACCGCACGAGCCCCTCGTGCGCCAGCATCGGCGCCTCGCGCCCCATCACCTCGCGCAGGCCCGCGAGCGTATCGAAGGGCAGCGTGTGGCCGAGCCGCTCGGACAAGGCGCGGAAGATTGCCCAATCCTCGCGCGCGTCGCCCACCGGGAACACCGCGCGCTGGCCGCGCTGCACCCGGCCCTCCAGATTGACGTAGGTGCCCGCCTTCTCGGCATAGCTAGCCCCCGGCAACACGATGTCGGCATGGTGCGCGCCGCGATCGCCATGATGCCCAACATAGACCTTCAGGCTTTGCGCGAACGGGGCGAAGTCGACCTCGTCCGCGCCCAGGAAGAAAACCAGCTCGGGCGTCGCCGCGACCACGTCGGCGATCCCGCCGGCTTGCGCGTAACCGAGCATCAGCCCCGCCATCCGCGACGCGGCGGTGTGGACGACGTTGAACCCGTTCCAGCCCTCACGCACGAGATTACGCGCGGCGGCGAAGTCGAGCGCGGCGCGGTGCCCGCTCGCCAGCCCGCCCGGGCCGACGATCACCATCGGCCGCTCGGCCTTGTCGAACGCCTCGCCGACATGGTCCGGCAGCGACCCGAGCACGCCCGCGTCCTCGCCCAGCCACTCGGCGCGGTAGGTCAAGTCCGTTTCCGGCCCGATCGCGAATACCTTCGCGCCCTTCTTGATCGCTTTCCGCACCCGCGTGTTCACCAGCGGCGCTTCCCAGCGCAGGTTGGTCCCGACCAGCAGGATCGCGTCCGCCTCCTCGACCCCCGCGATGGTGGTGTTGAACGCGACCGCGCCCAGGCTGGACGTGTCATAGTCCATGCCCGTCTGCCGCCCCTCGAGCAGCGTCGATCCCATGCGCGCCAACAACGCCTTGGCGGCGAACATCGTCTCGGCGTCGACCAGGTCGCCGGCGATCGCCGCGACGCTCGGGCCGGCGTTCAACGCCGCGATCTCGGCGAAGGCCTCGTCCCACGTCGCCGGCCGCAACCGCCCGTCGCGCCGGATGTAAGGCTTGTCGAGACGCCGCCGGACCAGCCCGTCAATCGCGTGACGCGTCTTGTCGGTCGCCCACTCCTCGTTGACGTCCTCGTTGACCCGGGGGACGCAGCGCAGCACCTGACGCCCCCGGCTGTCGAGCCGGATGTTGGTCCCGACCGCGTCCATCACGTCGATCGTCAGCGTCCGGCGCAGCTCCCACGGCCGCGCCTCGTACGCATAGGGCTTCGACGTCAGCGCGCCGACCGGGCACAGGTCGACGACGTTGCCGCTAAGCTCGGACGTGACCGCACCCTCCAGGTACGACGTGATCTGCATCTCCTCGCCACGCCCGATCGCGCCGATCTCCTCGACCCCGGCGACCTCCTCGGCGAAGCGGACGCAGCGGGTGCACTGGATGCAACGCGTCATGATCGTCTTGACGATCGGGCCCATATATTTCTCGGTCACCGCCCGCTTGTTCTCGGTGTATCGGCTATGGCCCTTGCCATAGGCCAGGCTCTGGTCCTGCAGGTCGCACTCGCCGCCCTGGTCGCAGATCGGGCAGTCGAGCGGATGGTTGATCAGGAGAAACTCCATCACCCCCTCGCGCGCATGCTTGACCATCGCGGAGTTGGTGAACACCTCCTGGTTCTCGGCGGCGGGCAGCGCGCAACTGGCCTGCGGCTTGGGCGGCCCCGGCTTCACCTCGACCAGGCACATCCGGCAATTGCCCGCGATCGACAGCCGCTCATGATAGCAGAAGCGCGGGATTTCCTTGCCGGCGAGTTCGCAAGCCTGGAGCACCGTCGCCCCCTGCGGCACCTCGATCTCGACGCCATCGACTTTCAGTTTGGGCATCAGTCTTGTCCGTAAGAGGGGAACGCGACGCCATCGCCAGTGTTTTCTACACTCGTCCGAGAGCCGCTCGTCTGCTGGCAATCGCGACGCCAGTTGTTGGCTGCAGATGGTCGCTCGCGGCGATTACGTGGCTGCCACAACGCCCACACAGCCAGAATCGTAAGGGCAGTGCCGCCGACGACAGTCCCGATCACGGACCAGTTCATACGGACTTCCCAAGCATCAGTGCTCAACCTCGTTCAGTCCCAGCCGACGCTCGATGCGATCGACCCGGAGCTTGAGATCGGCGATGTCGGCCTGCATCCCGTAGATCGACGTCATCAGGCCACGGATATGTTCTTCGATCGAGGCCATGCGGATACCCATTGACGTCTGCTCGCGCCTGATCAGGCCGAGGTCCTTCTGGATGCCGAGCAGGATGTCGAACATCATCTGACTGCGATCTTCGCTCATGCCGCCACCTCGCACGCCTGAGGAACTGTATCGCGCTCCGGCATCTCGACCTTGACCCTGTTCAGCTTCGACATCCGCTTGACCTTTGACAGCGCGAAGTTGGGTCGATCGGGCGGCAGGATCAGCCGCTCGTTGCGAGGGTCGATCAACACGTCCATGTCCTGCATCGGAATGGCGCCGAGCAGCACCTCGTTGCCGATGACCATAGCGGTGGTCGTCGTCTCCCGGTTCTCGAACACGACGGTGACCGGCGCCACAATGTCGACGTCTAGGACGGTCCCGTCGGCCATCTCGGCATTGCGCACACGCCGCGTCTTCAGGCCCAACTGACTCTTCAGCGACTCCGGTATGCACAGGTTGATCGCGCCCGAGTCGACCAGCGCGTCCGCCTCGACCGACTGCAAGTCGGGCCGCAGGTCGTTGCTGAGCGAGATACGGGCGTAGACGCTGCCCATGCTACTCCGCCGCCTCCTGCATCGGCGTGAGGTCGCTTCCCCGCCGCTCGGTGATGCGCCGCTCGATCTCCGGACGGAAATGCCGGATCAGCCCCTGGATCGGCCACGCCGCCGCGTCGCCCAGCGCGCAGATGGTGTGGCCCTCGACCTGCTTGGTCACCTGATGGAGCGTGTCGATCTCGCTGATGTCGGCGTCACCAGTGCGCAACCGCTCCATCACGCGCCACATCCACCCCGTCCCCTCGCGGCACGGGGTGCACTGTCCGCAGCTCTCGTGCTTGTAGAAATAGGACAGCCGGCTGATCGCGCGGACGATGTCGGTCGACTTGTCCATGACGATCACCGCCGCGGTGCCGAGCCCCGACCCGAGCTTCTTCAGCCCGTCGAAGTCCATCGGCGCGTCCATGATCTCGGCGGCCGGGACCAGCGGCACCGACGACCCGCCGGGGATCACCGCGAGGAGGTTGTCCCACCCGCCCCGGATGCCGCCGCAATGCTCCTCGATCAGCTGGCGGAACGGGATGCTCATCGCCTCCTCGACGACGCAGGGCCGGTTCACGTGGCCGCTGATCTGGAACAGCTTGGTCCCCTTGTTGCCCTCCGCGCCGAAGGAGGAGAACCACGCCGCGCCGCGCCGCAGGATCGTCGGCGCGACCGCGATCGATTCGACGTTGTTGACCGTCGTCGGGCAACCATACAGTCCCGCCCCCGCCGGGAACGGCGGCTTCAGCCGCGGCTGGCCCTTCTTCCCCTCCAGGCTTTCCAGCATCGCGGTCTCTTCGCCGCAGATATACGCGCCCGCGCCCCGGTGGACGAACACGTCGAAGTCGTAGCCCGACCCGCACGCGTTCTTGCCGACGAAGCCGCGCCCGTACGCGTCGGCGACCGCCGCGAACAACGTCTCCGCCTCGCGGATATACTCGCCGCGGATGTAGATATACGCCGCCCGCGCCCGCATCGCGAAGCCGGCGATCAACGCGCCCTCGATCAGCTTGTGCGGATCGTGGCGGATGATCTCGCGGTCCTTGCAGCTGCCCGGCTCGGACTCATCGGCGTTGATCACCAGGAAGTTGGGCCGGCCTTCCTTTGGCTCCTTGGGCATGAACGACCATTTCGTCCCCGTCGGGAACCCCGCCCCGCCGCGCCCGCGCAACCCCGACGCCTTGATCACGTCGATGATAGCGTCGGGCCCGCGCAGCATCAGCGCCCGGGTGTCGTCCCAGTCGCCCCGCGCGATCGCCGCGTCCACGCCCCAATGCTGGAATCCGTAGACATTGGTGAAGATGCGATCCTTGTCAGCGAGCATTTGCCGCCTCCAGCGCCTTAACGCGACGTTCGACCCCGACGAAATCAGCACGTAAATTGTCGATGCTAGAGTGAATGCTTGCTAGATGCCCGATAAGAGATTGCTCGATCTGGTTCTGACTACTCAGGCGGCGTTCGATGTTGGCCAGCCGGTCTTCCATCCTACCTTCGAACGTGTCGATGCGCTGCTCCAGAGCATCGAAACGAGCGTTGAGTCGGCGAAACTGCTCGCCCATGAAGTTGACCACGCTATCGTTGTCCTCGGCCATCACGCCCACTCACCCCGATAATCATGATTGGCGTCGACCATCTCGCGCAGGCTGGTCGGCCCACCCTCCGGACAGCTCGCCCGCCGACCGGTCTGCGGCCCCGGCGTCGGCCGCTCGCCCCGCGCCAGCGCCTCCAGCACCGCGGTGGTGCGATCGTAGTCGAGGTCCTCGAAATTGTCGTCGTTGATCTGCACCATCGGCGCGTTGGCGCAGGCCCCCAGGCACTCGACCTCGGTCAGCGTGAACACGCCGTCGGGCGTAGTCCGCCCCTTGACCAAGCCGTGGTTCCTGCACGCCGCCAGCACGTCGTCGGAACCCGACAACAGGCACGGCGTCGTCCCGCACACCTGGACGTGGTAGCGCCCCACCGGCGCCATGTTAAACATCGTGTAGAAGGTCGCGACTTCGTAGACGCGCATGTACGGAACGCCGATCGCGCGCGCGACGAATTCGATCACGGGAACGGGCAGCCACCCTTGCGTGTGCGTTTCCGCCCCGACCTGCCGCTGGGCGAGGTCGAGCAGCGGCAGCGACGCCGACTGCTGCCGCCCCGCCGGATACCGCCCGACGATCTCGTTCGCGGTCCGCTGGTTTTCCTCGGACCACACGAACGCGCCCCAGCGCGCGCGGACCTCGGCCTCGTCTGGGATGTGAACTGCCTCAGCCATCAGACCCGTTCCCACGCGCTTTGGCGAAGAAGTCAGCCGCTTCCTTGAAGGATCGCCCAATGTTAAGCATGCTTCGCCAGATACAGTAAGCGAACCACGGCAGCGCAACAGCAACTCCGCCGACCAGCAGATTAGTTTCGACCGGCTCTCCGAAGTCAACCCCAGCAGCAACGATGAGTGGAATGAACGGTACAAGAACGAGTACTACGCTCCAAGGACGATTGTCGTTCAGATCGTTGTCGATCCAGTTCCAAATCATGCGCCTCTTCACCGGTCACACTCCCCGAAAACGATATCCATCGCCCCCAGGATCGCGGTCGTATCCGCCAGCATATGCCCACGCGACATGAAATCCATCGCCTGCAAATGCGAGAACGCCGTCGGCCTGATCTTGCAGCGATACGGCTTGTTCGTCCCGTCCGCGACCAGGTACACGCCGAACTCGCCCTTGGGGCTCTCCGTCGCGACATAGACCTCGCCCGCCGGCACGTGGAACCCTTCGCTGAACAGCTTGAAGTGATGGATCAGCGCCTCCATCGACTGCTTCATCTCGGCGCGCTTGGGCGGCACCACCTTGCGGTCGAGGCTGCCGATCGGCCCCTCCGGCATCTCGTTTAGGCACTGGCGCATGATCCGCGCCGATTGCCGCACCTCCTCGACCCGCACCATGAACCGGTCGTAGCAGTCGCCGCGCGTCCCCACCGGCACGTCGAAGTCCATCTTGGCGTACACGTCGTAGGGCTGCGATTTGCGCAGATCCCATGGAATGCCCGCCGCCCGGATCATCGGTCCGGAAAAGCCCCAGCGGATAGCGTCGTCGCGGCTGACGGTGGCGATGTCGACATTGCGCTGCTTAAAGATGCGGTTGTCCACGACCAGGCTGATCGCGTCCTCGAACAGTTGCGGCAACCGCGTGTCGAGCCAGTCGCCGATATCGGTCAGCAGCTTCAGCGTCACATCCTGATGTACACCCCCGACGCGGAAGTAATTCGCGTGCATCCGCGCACCCGACGCCCGCTCGTAGAAATTCATCGTGTCTTCGCGCAGCTCGAACAGCCACAGGTTCGGCGTCATCGCGCCGACGTCCATCACATGGCTGCCGAGGTTGAGCAGGTGGTTCATGATCCGCGTCAGCTCGGCGAAGAACACCCGCAAATACTGCGCCCGCGTCGGCACCTCCAGGTCGAGCAGCTTCTCGACCGCAAGCACATAGGTATGCTCCATGCACATCGGCGAGCAGTAATCGAGCCGGTCGAAATAGGGCAGCGCCTGTTGGTACGTCTTCGCCTCGATCAGCTTCTCGGTGCCGCGGTGGAGCAACCCCACATGCGGGTCGATCCGCTCGACGATCTCGCCGTCGAGCTCCATCACCAGCCGGAGCACCCCGTGCGCCGCCGGATGCTGCGGTCCGAAGTTGATCGTGTAGTTCTGGATCGTGACGTCGCCCTCGGTCGGGTTCGCCGTGCTCCGCTCGCCGACATGCTGGTCGACATACGGGTCGTTGATCCCGGTATCGAGCGCGGGATCCTCCGCGCCGCGGACCTGCCTTACCTGGGTGTCGGTCACTGGTTCTGTCCTCCGCCCTTGCTGGGCACGACATCGGGGTCGACCGGCTTGCTCTCGCGCGTATTGCCCGGGCCGTTGTCGCCCTTGCCGGTCTGCGCGGTGCCGTCGGTCACCTTGGGGTCGCCCGCCGGCACCTTCGCATCGACCTGGTCGGTCGCGGCCTTGGCGATCGTCGCGGCGTCGAGCGGCGACTGCGCGCCCTTGGCCTGCGGCATCGTCGCCTTCTCGTCACCCGGCAACGCATAGGCCGGGCCCTCCCACGGGCTGGTGAAATCGAACGTACGGAAATCCTGCGCCAGCTTCACCGGCTGATAGACGACGCGCTTGGCCTCCTCCGAATAGCGCATCTCGACATAGCCCGTCATCGGGAAGTCCTTGCGCAGCGGGTGGCCACGAAAACCGTAATCGGTCAGGATCCGGCGCAGGTCCTGGTTGCCCGCGAACAGCACTCCGAACAGGTCGTACACCTCGCGCTCCAGCCACCCGGCGACCGGCCACAGCCCCGTCACCGACGGCACCGGCGCGTCGCCGTCGGTCGACACATGCACCTGAACGCGGTGGTTACGCGTCAGCGACAGCAGGTTGTAGACGACCGAGAACCGCTCGGGCCGCTCGGGATAGTCGACCCCGGCGATCTCCATCAGCTGCTGATATTCCAGCCCCGGCGTGTCGCGCAACGCCGTCAGCGCCGCGACGATCGCATCGCGCTCGACAAACAGCTGCACCTCGCCCACCGCCTCGCGCGCGTCGACCAACGCCGCGCCGATGGCGGAGCGGGCCAGCTCGATCGTGTCGCCAGCGGGAGCGTAGGCCGGTGCGGACGACCTCACCGCTCGATGCTCCCGCTACGCCGGATCTTCCGTTGCAGCTGCATGATGCCGTACAGCAACGCCTCCGCCGTCGGCGGACAGCCGGGAACGTATATGTCGACCGGCACCACCCGGTCGCACCCGCGCACCACCGAATAGCTGTAATGGTAATAACCGCCGCCATTGGCGCAGCTGCCCATCGAGATGACGTATTTCGGCTCGGACATCTGGTCGTAGACCCGGCGCAGGGCCGGCGCCATCTTGTTGCACAGCGTGCCGGCGACGATCATCACGTCCGACTGGCGAGGCGAAGCGCGCGGCGCCGCGCCGAACCGCTCCAGGTCATAACGCGGCATGTTGACGTGGATCATCTCGACCGCGCAGCAGGCGAGGCCGAACGTCATCCACCACAGGCTGCCGGTGCGCGCCCACTGGAACAGATCCTCGGTCGACGCGACCAGAAAACCCTTGTCGTTCAACTCGCCGTTGAGGCTGTCGAAGAAGCCGGCATCGGGCGGCACGATCGCCGACCCCGCGTCGGGCCTCGGCTTAAGCTCCACCGGACCGGAGTGCATCTCTACTCCCAATCCAACGCTCCCTTCTTCCACGCGTACACCAGCCCCAGGGCCAGTTCGGCGATAAACACCATCATCGATATCCACGCGGTCCAGCCGAGCGAAAAAACCGATACCGCCCAAGGATATAGGAACGCCGCCTCAAGATCGAAGATGATGAACAGGATGGCAACGAGATAAAAACGAACGTCGAACTGCGACCGCGGATCCTCGAACGCGGGGAAGCCGCATTCATACTCACTGAGCTTGTCGGCGCTCGGCTGATGCGCCCCGGTGAACCGCGCCGCGATCATCGGCAGGAACACGAACGCCGACGACAACACGATCGCCACGCCCAGGAACAGCAGGATGGGCAGGTACTGGAGCAGGTAGTTCGTCGGGTCGGCCAAGGGGCTTCTCGCATGTGCAAAAAAATGCTGGTCGGGCTTTAGGCCGATGGGGTGAGGGGAGCAAGGCGCGCGCACGAGAAGAATGACCCTAAACCGCTCTCCTTTCAGGAGAGGGAGGGGCCCGCTCGGCGAAGCCGAGTGGGAGGGTGAGGACAGGGCGCGAGCCGACGCCCCACCCTCACCCTTCCGCGGCTACGCTGCTCCCTCCCTCTCCCATCGGGAGAGGGACTTCAGCGCAACGCCCCCGCCAGCAGCTTGTGCAGCCGCGAATGCAGCCCGTCGTTCGCCGCCAGGAACTCGCCCTTCTCCAGCGCGCGGTCGGCGCCGCGGAAATCGGTGACGAACCCGCCCGCCTCCTTGATCAGCAGCAAGCCCGCCGCCCCGTCCCATTGCTTCAGCCCCGACTCCCAGAACCCGTCGAACCGCCCCGCCGCGACCCAGGCGAGATCGAGCGCCGCCGATCCCAGCCGCCTGATCCCCGACACCTGCGGCGCGATCGCCCCGAAGATGCGGCTCCACTCGACGAAGTCGCCATGCCCCAGCCACGGGATGCCCGTCGCGATCAACGCCTCCGACATCTCGCGCCTGGAGGACACGCGCAGCCGATGGTCCTGCAACCAGGCGCCCCGCCCCTTTTCCGCCCAGAAGCTTTCGTCGGTCAGCGGCTGGTAGATTAGCGCGGAGGTGATCTCGCGCTTGCCCGACGGCAACGGCTCCTCGACCGCGATCGAGGTGCAGAAATGGGGAATACCGTGGAGGAAATTGGTCGTGCCGTCGAGCGGATCGACGATGAACCGCGGCTTGGACGGATCGCCCGCCACCTCGCCGCGCTCCTCCATCAGGAACCCCCAATCGGGCCTGGCCTTGGACAGCTCCTCGTAAATCGACTGCTCGGCGCGCTGGTCGGCCAGCGTGACGAAATCCGCTGGCCCCTTGCGGCTGACCTGGAGGTGCTGGACCTCGTTGAAGTCGCGACGCAACCGCGGCGCCGCCTTGCGCACGGCGCGGTCGATCATCGTCATCAGGCCGGAATAGCTGGGCATATTACTTCTTTCTCCCCTCCCGCTTGCGGGAGGGGTTGGGGGAGGGCATGTCGCGAGCCGCCGCGGGCAAAGCCCGCGTCGTTGGACGAGCTACGCTCGCCGGCCGGGCTGACGGATCGGGCAAACAGCTCCGCTATTTGTCTCGTCCGCTCAGCCTCAGTCCGCCCGCCGCACGTACGTCTGCTCATACACGTCGACCACGATCCGCGTACCCGCGCCGATATGCGGCGGCACCATCACCCGCACCCCGTTCTCCAGGATCGCGGGCTTGTAGCTCGACGACGCCGTCTGCCCCTTCACCACCGCGTCCGCCTCGACGATCGTCGCCTCGATCGTGTCGGGCAGCTGGACCGAGATCGGCCGCTCGTCGTACAGCTCCATGACCACGTCCATGCCGTCCTGCAGGAACGCGGCCGCGTCGCCCAAGATGCCGGCGTCGAGCGTGATCTGCTCGTAATTGTCCTTGTCCATGAAGGTCAGCGCCTCGCCGTCCTTGAACAGGAACTGGAAATCCTTGGTGTCGAGCCGGACCCGCTCGACGCTCTCGGCGGAACGGAAACGGACGTTGTTCTTGCGTCCGTCGATCAGGTTCTTCATCTCGACCTGCATGTACGCGCCGCCCTTGCCCGGCTGGGTGTGCTGGATCTTGACCGCGCGCCAGATGCCGCCTTCATACTCGATGATGTTGCCGGGACGGATGTCCACGCCGCTGATCTTCATGGGAATGCCTGCTAGAAAGAGCGAAGGCGTGAGGCCTTAGCGGGCGGTCCCGGCGCGGGCAAGCAGCGGGTAGGGATCGACCGGCTCGCCCTGATACCAGCGGTCGCGCGCGCGCATCCGGCTGACCCCGAAATGGAGGTGGTAATTGCCCGCGCCCGCGTTGCCCGTGTCGCCGACGAAGCCGATCGGATCGCCCGGCGCGACCGCCATGCCTTCCCGCACGCCCTGAGCATAGCCGGCCAAGTGCGCGTAATAGTACGACATCCGTCGATCGGGCGAGCGGACGTACAAGGTCGTGCCCCCGGCGGCGCTCTCGAACAGCTTCTCGATCGTCCCCGCCGCCGCCGCGACCACCGGGGTGCCGCGCGGCGCGGCGATGTCGCTGCCCTGGTGCGACCGCGTACCCCCGCCGCGCACGTCGCCCCAGGTCGGCACGATAGCGCCCGGCGCGATGC
>CAXTRJ010000015.1:0-22874 GCA_964246585.1 uncultured Sphingomonas sp.
GGGCAAGGCTCAGCGCCCGTTCCTCAGCCGCGTGCTCGCGGCTTCCAACCTCGCCCGCGGCGGCGCGTCGAACGCGGGTCGCCGCCGCGCGTTCACCGGCAGCCGGATCGGCCGGGGAGCGGGTGTCGGGCGCGTGCTGGGCAGCCGCGACCGCTTTGCCGCGCAACGGCGACGGCGCGTCATGGTCAAGGCGCGGATCGTCAGGCTCGCGGGCAAGGGCATGAGCGCCGCCCGCGCGCACCTTCGCTACGTCCAGCGCGACGGGGTGAATCGCGACGGCGAACCCGGGCGGCTCTACGGCGCGGACGCCGATCAGGTCGACGGCAAGGCGTTCCTCGAGCGCCAGGGCGGTGACCGCCACCAGTTCCGCTTCATCGTGTCGGCTGAGGACGGGGCGGAGTATGAGGACCTGAAGCCGCTCACCCGGCGGCTGATGGTGCGCATGGAGGAGGATCTCGGGACCAAGCTCGATTGGGTCGCCGTCGACCACTACAACACCGGCCACCCGCACACCCACGTCATCGTCCGCGGCAAGGACGACCGCGGCCGCGACCTCGTCATCGCGCGCGACTATATGAGCCATGGTATGCGCGAGCGCGCCGCCGAGCTCGTCGACTTGGACCTTGGCCCCCGCACCACGCGCGCGATCGAGGACCGTTGCGCGCCGAAGTCGAGCAGGAGAGGCTGACCAGCATCGATCGGTCGCTGCTGCGCGCCGCCGATCCCGATCGGTTGGTGCGGCCGGTCGGGCGCGACGCGTTCGAGCAGACGGTCCAGATCGGGCGGTGCAAGAAGCTGGAGCGGCTCGGGCTCGCCCAGCCGGACGGACCCGGCCGATGGCGGCTCGCCCCCGAGCTGGCCGACACGCTCCGGCGCATGGGCGAGCGGGGAGACATCGTGCGCACCATGCAGCGCGCGATCACCGCAAACGGACGGGCGACCGCGATCGCCGAACAGGTCGTGTATGAGCCGACCGCGCCCGAAGCTCGGTCCGTTATCGGTCGCGTGCTCGAACGGGGACTATCGGACGAACTGAACGACCGGCACTACCTGCTGGTCGAGGCCACCGACGGTCGCACCCACTATGTCGAGCTCGGCCGGGGCGAGCATGTCGGCGCGATCGGGAACGGTGCGGTGGTGCGCGTTGATCCCGTCGAGGTCGGCGTGCGTGAGGTCGACCGGTCCGTGGCCGCGGTCGCGGCGGCGAACGACGGGCGATATAGCGTCGACGCGCATCTCCGGCATGACCCGAGCGCGACCGAGGCGTTCGCAGAGGCGCACGTGCGCCGCCTCGAGGCGATACGGCGGCTGACCGGCGGGCGGAGCGCGAGGCGGACGGGACCTGGATTATCGCGCCCGACCATCTCGATCGCGCCGCCGCTTACGAGGTGCCCGTGCGAAGGATCAACCGGTGACGATCCAGACGCTCTCGCCGCAGCCGATCGAGAAGCTGATCGGCGCCGAAGCCGCGACCTGGCTCGATCGTGAGCTGGTCGCGGCCAAGCCCGAGCCGTTGCGCGACGCCGGGTTCGGCACCGAGGTTGGGGAGGCGCAGGTGCGCCGGCGTCAGTGGCTGATCGCGCAGGGGTTCGCCGAGGAGGTGGCGGGAGCCACGACGTACCGGGTCGGCATGTTGGACGAGCTCCGCCGCCGCGAGGTGGTGCGCGTCGGCGCGCAGCTATCGCGCGAGCTGGGCGTGCCGTTCGCGGAGATGGAACCCGGTGAGAGGATCGCCGGGACTTATCGCCGCCCTGTCGATCTGGTGAGCGGGCGGTTCGCCGTCGTTGAGCGCGCCCGCGACTTCACTTTGGTACCCTGGCGTCCCGTCCTCGAGCAGCAGGTCGGCAAAGCCGTGTCGGGGGTCGTCCGCGGCGACGGCGTGAGCTGGACGGTCGGGCGCGGACGGACTGGTCCAAGCCTCTCCTGAGGGTCGGGGCGGCGATGTTCAGCCGTCGATAGGCTTGGCTGGCGCCTCGCCCAAGCGGTCCACGACCGTGGCCCGGGCCTCGTCGTCGCTCCAGCGCCACAGCACGATATTCGTGCCTGCCGGATGCTGCGCGGACTGGTAGGTCGCGCCGGCGTATCCATCCGCGAACAGCTTGCCGGCGACACGCTGGCCGGGCGGATCGGTCACGCGCACCCATCGCCCGGCGAGATCGTCGGCGGTGACGCCGAGCGCATCGAGCGTCGCGGGATCGGTCAGGTCGGCAACAGGGCCGGCGTCGACGTCGTAGCTGCACATGAGGCCGGGACGATCGAACACGTTCTGCGTGTATTCGGCATAGGCGGTGTGGGGATCGGCCGAGAGGTAGAGCGCCTCCTGGCCGGGCGCGTTGAACCGTCCACCCTTCAGACTTGCACCCACGCCGGAGAGCGGGTGGTGCGCGAAGCGTGGCGTCAGCACGCGAAACCAGCGGCCCCGGATACGGTGGTCACCTACTATCATCGAAGCCGGCCCGCCCGGCTCAGGCGTAGGCACCGTTCTCGAGCGCGTCGAGATAGTCGAGCACGGCGTCCGCCTCGCCTTGCCGGACAAGATCGGCGGCGCGCGCATAACCGAGTGCGGCGATCGGCTGATGGCGGAACCATACGACCGCCTTGTCCAGGCTGCCGCTCATGTCGGCGGCGCGCGACAGGATGGTCGCGATCGGGCCCAGCTTGCGCTGGATCTCCGGCGAGTCGGGATTGCGCGTCAGCGAACTCCGGTGAACATTCGCCAGCTCGGCGACTTCGCTGGTCGTCGCGAGCAGCATCTCGGCCAACCGCTTGGGGTCGATCGCGCCGCCGCGGACGGCGACGCGGCTAAGGACGGTGTCGAGGAGCGCGGTTACCATAGCGACCAAATAGCGACGCCGACTGTCGCTGTCACGTAGCTTGGATCGATTCAGCGGATGGCGTAGCCGATCGCCTTGCTCCTCAGCGCGCTTGCTCGCTCCACAACGGCCGTTCTCCATGAGCTTGCCCAGTCCGATGCTGCCGCGACGCTCCCGACCGTTGTCGAGAGAGGCCGGAGATCGCAATGACCCCCACTAAGCTGCTGATCGGCCAGATCATCATCGTATTCGCGATCGTAGTCGCGGGCGTATGGTGCGCGACCCAGTGGGCCGCCGCGATGCTGGGCTATCAGGCGCAGCTCGGCTCGCCCTGGTTCCTCGCCTTCGACGTCCCTGTCTATCGCCCACACGCGCTGTTCGGCTGGTGATACCACTACGAGGCGTACGCGCCGGAGGTGTTCGACAAGGCCGGAACGCTGGCGGGCGCGAGCGGCTTCCTCGGCTGCGCCGCCGCGATCGGCGGCTCGTTGTGGCGGGCGCGGCAGTCACGCAACGTTACGACCTACGGCTCGGCCCGCTGGGCGGACGTTCGCGAGGTCGAGCGCGCGGGGATGTTTCGCGACCGAGGCGTGTTTCTCGGGTCGCTGGACGATCGCTACCTTCGTCACGACGGCCCCGAGCACGTGATGGTGTTCGCGCCGACCCGGTCGGGCAAGGGCGTGGGGCTTGTGATCCCGACGCTGCTCGGCTGGACCGGCTCGACCGTCGTCCACGACATCAAGGGCGAGAACTGGACGCTCACCGCCGGCTGGCGCTCGCGATTCTCGCACTGCCTGCTGTTCAACCCGACCGACCCGCGATCGGCCTGCTACAACCCGCTGCTGGAGGTGCGCCGCGGCGAGTATGAAGTCCGCGACGTCCAGAACATCGCCGACATCCTCGTCGACCCGGAAGGCGCGCTGGAGCGCCGCAACCACTGGGAGAAGACCAGCCACTCGCTGCTCGTCGGCGCCATCCTCCACATCCTCTACGCCGAGGAGGAGAAGACGCTGGCGCGGGTCGCGTCCTTCCTGTCCGACCCGCAGCGGCCGTTCACCGCCACGCTCCGCCGTATGATGACCACCAATCACCTGGGAACGCCGGACCAGCCGATCGTGCACCCTGTCGTCGCAAGCGCCGCGCGCGAGGTGCTGAACAAGTCGGACAACGAGCGCTCGGGCGTGCTGTCGACCGCGATGAGCTTCCTCGGGCTGTACCGCGATCCAACGGTGGCGCTGGTCACGTCGCGCCGCGATTGGCGCATCGCCGACCTGGTCGAGGCCGAGCGGCCGCTGTCGCTCTACCTCGTGATCCCGCCTTCCGACATCAGCCGGACCAAGCCGCTCATCCGGCTCGTGCTCAACCAGATCGGCCGCCGGCTGACGGAGAAGCTGGAGATTGTAGGGGAGGGTGCCCGCAAGCATTAGCTCCTCCTCATGCTTGACGAGTTCCCGGCGCTTGGCCGGCTCGACTTCTTCGAGACCGCGCTCGCCTTCATGGCCGGCTACGGCATCCGTGCCTTCCTGATCACGCAGTCGCTCAATCAGGTCGAGCGCGCCTATGGCGACAACAACTCGATCCTCGATAACTGCCATGTGCGCGTGGCGTTCGCGACCAACGACGAGCGGACCGGTAAGCGCATCTCGGACGCGCTCGGCACGGCGACTGAGCAGCGGGCGATGCGCAACTATGCCGGCCACCGGCTGGCGCCCTGGCTGGCTCACGTGATGGTCAGCCGGCAGGAGACTGCGCGGCCGCTGCTCACGCCCGGTGAGGTCATGCAGCTGCCGCCGACCGACGAAGTGGTGCTGTTCTCCGGCCTAGCCCCGATCCGGGCGAGGAGGCTGCGCTACTATCAGGACGCGAACTTCAACACGCGTCTGTGCCCGCCTCCAGACTTGGCGACAGACCGCTACGCCGATCGACCTCAGGCGAGGTCGAACGACTGGGGCAGTATGGCACGGCGTCCCGACGCACGTCTCGTGTCCGGCGAGGAGGAGGGGCGGCCGGAGGACGACGGTGGCCTTCAGCAGCAGCGGCATCCCGCGCTCCCAGACCAGCCGATCGCACCCGACGAGCCGCCGCTACAGCTTGACCTCATCCCGGCAGATCAGGAGGCCGACGAACCCGGCACCGACAAGCGTGCGATGGATCGGGCCCGCCGGCTCGCTACCGTTGTGCGCGGGCACGCGATGAATGTCGGCACCGGCCAAGACCTGCTGCCGGGCTTTGAACGGTGAAGGTCCGTCAGAACCTCTACATCGACCGAGAGATCGCCGACGCGCTCGACGCGCTCGCGCGTAAGCCGGGCGGCAACAAGAGCCGGATAGTCAATGATGCGCTCGCAACCTGGCTCGCGCGCCGGGCGTCGAAGGAGGTCGACGACCTGCTGAAGCCGCGTCTTGACCGCATCTCGCGCGACGTAGCGCTCGCTCGGCGCGACATTGACGTCGTGCTGGAGAGCTTGGCTCTGTTCGTTCGCTATCAGCTCACCGCGACTGCTCCGCTGCCGGAGGCTGATGCGGCGGCGCTGGCCGTCGGCAGCGAACGCTTTCAGCGCTTCGTCACGCAGCTTGGCCGACAGATCGCGGCGGGCAAACGGAGTTTGCCGGGGACGCAGCACGAGAGCGAAGAGGATCGCTGATCGTCGCGCGCATGATTACTACTAGCGCGATCCCGGCAGGCGAGACCCACAAGCTGACATTCGCAGGTCGTTTTCAGCTCCCCGACTGCGGACATCCGTTCATCTCTGCTCGCGGCCTGCATGTGCCGATGGCGGACCTGCTCTGGCGGCGGCGGGAACGGAAAGGCCGACCCAGGGCCCGTTAGGCCTGCTACGTCTCTTGAGCGACCCAGAGAAAACATCGGTTACCGACTAAGAAGGACGGTAAACGTTCAGCGTACATCTGCATCAGCTTTCTAAGCTGGCGAGCATCGCCCGCCTCCTCCGATACCTAGCCCCGGAGCATCTTTTCTGGCAGGCTTCATCGATGAGGAAGACAGTATTTCTTTATGCCCTCGGGCTTGCGCTGGCGGTGGCTGCGCTTGAATGGCTCGAGTATCACTACGTCACGCGTGCCTTTCCGACAGAGATCTACATCGCAATCCTCGCAGCGGGATTCATCAGCCTCGGATTATGGGTTGGCCGCAGGCTCACGCCCGGGCGACCCCACCCTGAGTTCCAGCAGAACCACGCCGCAATCCGCTCTCTCGGATTGACAGCCCGTGAGCAAGAGATCCTCGAGCTGCTCGCCTCCGGGCAATCAAACAAGGAGCTGGCGCGGGCGCTCGGCATCTCTCCCAACACGGTAAAGACGCATGTCGCCCGCCTGTACGACAAGCTTGAAGTGCAGAATCGAATCGTCGCTATCGAGAAGGCGCGTGAGCTGGCGCTGATCCGCTAATCTTTGCGGGTGATTTGCACGAATCACCCTTTCGGGCGATAGCCCCAGCCCGGCGTTTCCCTGCATGTCGGATGCTTCAACAGCCGCAGGAGTCGGGACATGAAGCTGATCGGAAGGCTCGCCGCGCTCCTTCTTTTCGCGCCGGCGCTGGCCGGATCAACGACAGGGAGCAGATCAATGGAGCTGGGCAATTTTTCGGCCAGCCTTTCCGTGAACGACATCGAGGCATCAAAAACCTTTTACCAGAAGCTGGGGTTCGTTCAGGTACTCGGAGATCCTGGCAAGGGCTGGGCCATCATGAAGAACGGCAGCACCAATATCGGCCTGTTCCAGGGCATGTTCGAAAAGAACCTACTGACTTTCAATCCCGGATCGGACCAGGAGGGGAAGCCCAGTGGGGAGTTCGAGGACGTTCGTAGCATCCAGAAGCGTCTCAAGAGTGCGGGGATCGATGTCGGAGCCGAGATTGAGAGCAAGTCCGGCCCGGCAAGCTTCATGATTACCGATCCGGACGGCAATCCCATCCTGCTCGACCAACATCGGTAGGCCGACATGAGATATGCGCTGATCTACGGCCTGCTCTCAGGGGTGGTGATTATTGCTGTGATGCTTACCGGGATACTGCTCACCGAGCAGGAGAGCGTCTTTAGCTCGCAGTTATTCGGCTACTTGGTGATGCTCGTGGCACTAAGCTTCATGTTCGTTGGCGTGAAACGCTATCGCGACACAGAACTCGGTGGCGTCATCAAATTCCTACCAGCCTTCGGCATGGGCGTGGCGATCGCCGCCCTCGCCGCGCTAGCTTATATCGCCGTGTGGGAAGCTTATCTGGGGATGACCGACTACCGCTTTATGGACGAGTATATCGCCGGCATCGCTCGCGCTCGCCAGGACGACGGTGTGGCGGAAGATGCGATCGCCAAGGAGATGGCGGGGATGGAAACGATGAGGGTTCAATATGGCAACCCGCTTTTTCGGATCCCGATGACTTTCCTGGAGATCTTCCCCGTCGGTTTTCTGGTGGCGATCGTCTCGGCGTTGCTCCTGCGTAACCCGAGGTTCCTTCCCGCCGCGCGCTGAGCCGCCGCAATCGAGACTGATCAGACATTTTAGCTCTTTGGGGAAAGACTATGCGCCTTCGGATCTGCGTTACCATGCTGGCGGTCACGATGATCGCTACACCAGGCAAGGCGGAGAATGATCCCGTGCTTGCCACTGTTCAGGCATTTTCGGACGCCCGAACGCGCTTCGACGCGACTAAGTTAAACAGCTTGCTCACACCTGACTATGTTGAGGTTTCGCCTCGTGGCGAGATCGATCTGCGGCCAGCCGTACTCGGCTTCTATACGGCGGATAAGGCTAATGCTGCGCCGCCAATGGTGTTTAGCACGCAGTACGTTCGCCGCTATGGCGATACGGCGGTCGTGATAGGATCGATCGAATACACGATCCCGGGGCCAAGCGGGGTTGGGGTTAAGCGAACCATTCGCGCGACCTATGTAGAACGACGTGTCCGAGGCCGCTGGCTGATGGCTTCAACGCAGTTCACCGGAGTACCGGCGCAAGGGCTCGCGCAATAGTTCAGTGACGCGGCATCCTGCGTCGGGCGCTAACATTGCCCAGCAGCCGTATCACGTGTCCGCTTCTCCCTGTTGCGGACGGTGACCGTTTTCATTCTGTGGGAGACTAGGGCAGGCGCGCCCAGCGGCAGACACTGGGGCGCACTGCTGTACAGCCGGAGCGAAAGTGATGGGGCGTTGCATCCTGACAACGAGTGCCTTCTTCTTGTTTGCCCTTGGTGGTGCGGGCCTCTTCCTGGCCGATGAGATCGCCGAGCGTCTCCTCGCCGCCGCTCCAGCCGGAGAATCGTTTGCTCAGCTTGCGGCTGCTGGTGCTCTGGGCTTTGCTGTTACCGACTGGATGTCCCGGGGGAGCCGAATCGGCGGCATCTACGCACGGCCCCTAGTTCTCGGAAACGTGCTGCTGTTTGCCATTGCGACCTCGGCAATCGCTCGCCCAGCGTTTGCTGGGCTGCTGCCGCCTGTTGCAATGTATCTGGCCGTAGCCCTTGGCGCGATGGCGCTCGCGTTTGCCTGGCTTGCTTTTGCGCACGACCCCCTGCAAGTCGAGGCTGCCTAACGTCCGCTTTCGGCGCGCGCGGCAAGCGAATGGTGACCGCCAACCTTCTGGCCAGCTGACATGACCCACATCCAGACGTTCTGACGAGCTCAAACGCCGCCCGGAATCAGACGCTGGTTCAGGTGCTGCTTTTCGGCTTCGATCGGCCGCACGCCGACGTGCCGACGTCGGTGTCCATCTCGATAGCCGCCGCACGAACTTGCGACAGCGCACCTACCACGGCCAAGCATGTCCACGAGTTTGACGTGGCCCCTAAGGGGAAGTCCGGGCCGCGTCGCCGATTGCGGTGACTACCTGGTCCGGCACGGCATAGTGGAACAGATGTCCCTGCCCGGGAATGATGCGCAGTTCAGCACCCTCGACCTCCTCCACGAACCGCTCGGCGTGCGTGCCGATGTGCGCGATGAGATCACCGTCGCCTGCCATGACGATGATCGGCACAGTGAGCTCGCCATAGCGGCGGCTCAGCGCCACGGCACCCGGCACCATCATGGCGGTGTCAGCTGCGGTCGCGCGGATTTGAGATGGGCGCAGCGTCATCGCGACGGGGAAGCTCGCGAACTTGTCGGACACGGGCGCAGGCGCGAAGCTCGCCTTGACCGCCATGGGCCCGACCAGGAGACCGGCTAGCGGCGAGACGGCGTGCGCCATCAGGTCGCCGAGCACTGGGACGGCCGGCAGCGAGGCGGGCACCACATCCGGCCGCGCCGTCCCGTAGTAGTAGCCCGACAGCAGAACCAGACCGGAGACAAGCTCCGTATGATCGAGCGCCATCGCGAGCGCCACCATCGTGCCCCAGCTGTGCCCGACGACCACCGCACGCTCGACGCCGATCCGCTTCAGCGCCCGCGCGATCAGGTCGGCCTGCGCGGTCGGGGTCCACGCGCGCGAGCGCGGCCGATCACTGTAGCCGAACCCGGGCCGATCAAAGGCGATGACGCGACGTTCCTGAGCGGCGAGTCCGAGGACGCCGCTGACCTCGAAATCCTGAAGCAGGACGCCGTTGCCGTGCAGCAGGACGACAGCCGGCCCCTGACCGCAGTCGACATAGTGCAGACGAACACCATCGACGTCCACGAACGATCCAGCAGGCGGCGTGCTCGCTTCGGCGCGGCGGGTCTTCGCGCGATAGAGCAACGCGGTGCCAGCGAGCGCCGCAGACACCGCGCCGCCCGTGATCCAACCTTGGTTCCGGCGAGCGAAGCGCTTCCACGAGGGTAGTTGCGGGGCCGGCGTCGAGCCGCCCGCTCGCGCGGTGTCGCTGATCTGCTTGTTCATGCCGGCTCAACGATTGTGCACTGCACAAAGTTGCTCGGACAGGTCGACGCGTCGGTCGAGTGAAGGGTGGAGCTCGGGATCAGCACTGGTCTGACGAGCAGGTCGACCGGACCGCGAGCCAGACCTACCAAGCGGCTCGAAGTAGCCGGGCCCCGGTGCTGCCGCGAGCGACGCACCCCGAAAACGCGAAAGGCCGCCCCTCTCGGGACGGCCTTTCCATCGTCAGCCTATCTCGGCTCGTCGTCAGGCGCGGATCCCTGCGGTGGAGGTCGCGACCTTCAGCTCCGCCTTGAGCGGCATGGGACAATGAGACATTCGACCACCTCCTTTCCGTTGTTGAACAGTGATCGGGATATGGATGATTTCGCGCTAAGTTCAACAGCTACAACAACTTGTCGCCCGGTAAGTGGTAATGCGCCCGCTTCCGCCTTTGCCGCGAAGTCGTAGATTTGGCCAACTCCGCCGTATCGACGTTCAGGCCCCTCATCACCGTTCCTTGAGTCCATGATGATCACGGTAGCAGCCGCTCCTGGAGCGTGAGCAGGATCTCGAACGCGATCAGCGCGATCACGGCCAGTTCCAGCCGGACCGACCGACGCTCCTGGACGAGTTCTAGGAGCGTAGAGGCGGTCTCGCCGATGACGTCGAGCTTGCGCTCCACGGTGCGGGCGCGCTCCGTCAGTTCGAACTCCGCCTCCAGCCGGGCGTAGAGGCGATCGAGCTCCGGGTGCTCCCAAAGTATCTCGGGCTTCTCGGCGATCTGGGCGCGCCCCGTCATGCGGTGCCGGGCGGCAAGCACGCCGCCGATCTGGCGCATGACCTGCCGGATAGGCGGCACGGCGCGGCCGCGGGCCTGGAGGCCCGCGATCAGCGGCTCGATGCGGTCGAACACCTCGGCGATGCGCACCTCGTCGCGGCCGAGCACGACGCTGCGCGCCAGCACGGTGGCGACGAGCAGCAGGCGCTCAGGGGTCAGCTCCCGCAACACGATGCCGCCGTGTGGGTCGACCTGCTCTTCCTCGCCCGGGCGCACCGCCAGCGTGGCCGTTTCGAACTCCGGCGCGCGCGACGCGACCGGATCGATGATGCGTCCATCAAGGCTTCGCACGAACTCCCGCTCCACCTCGTCGGACGCGCCGAATAGGACGACAGCGCCGTAGCGGAACACGAAGGCGACGCCCGAGCGGGCGGCGTCGATCTCTTGCGGCTCGATATAGCCGTCGAGTTCACGCGTGTTGATGCGCGAGCCGACGAGCACCGCGCGAACAGCGGCCGGGGTCACCCGGCCGGGCAGGCTAAACGCGAGCACCTCCGGGATGCCAGCGGGCGGCCGGGCCCGATGCGCCTCCGGACGGAGCGTGGAAGGCGCTTCCATCATCGAGAGCTGCGGCTTCATGGTGGTTTAACGCAGCGTCAGCGACATGGGCTCCGGCGACAATGATCACTGCCTTTCGCGAGCGCATCGCGGCCGAAAATCGGCCGTTTAGGAGTGCGCTTCACGGCTGCGAAGACCCATAATCGGCCATTCAAAGGGGCTTTGCCGCTCCCCAACATCAGCCATTCGTTCATGTCGATTGCAAGGGGAGATCCAAGCGATGAATCCCGGCCGGAGCACCACCGGCTTCCCCGAAAAGGATCGATTTTTGAGGAAGCGCCAGCCTTCTTAAATTTCACATCTGATCAGCGAGAAAATAACTTCGTCGCCCCTGTGATGAACCGCTCCCGCCTGCGAACAACCTCATGAAACGATGATGGGGTCGCGAAACGGTGACGGACGGGGGGATCAGGGATAGCGAGCGGTTCGCAGCACTGATCCGGGATCATGCCGGCATCGCCCGCAAGGTTGCGGCCACCTATGCCCGCGATCCCGACAACCGCGCCGACCTGATGCAGGACATACTGGCCAATCTATGGGCGTCATGGCCACGCTACGACGACGCGCGGCCCTTCGCGACATGGATGTACCGCGTGGCGCTCAACGTTGCGCTTTCGCACGTCCGCTCGGTCTTTCGGGAGCGACGGGTCATGATCCCGCTTACCGGTGATCATGACGCAGTGGCCGCAGCCGAGCTGGATCACGAAGCCAATCAGGCGCTCGACGCACTGCACCTGACGATGGCCCGCTTCGACCCGCTCAATCGGGCGGTGCTGCTGCTCTATCTCGACGAGCGCAGCCATCGGGAGATCGGCGAGATCGTCGGCATCGGCGAGAGCGCTGTCGGCACCCGTATCGACCGCATCAAACAGAAGCTTCGAAGGGAGCTGGCATGACGAAAGGACAGATGATGGACATCGATGCGCTGAAGGCTGCGATCGTGGCGCTTGACGATCGAGACGGCGGAATCGTCCTTCCAAGCACGACTGCGGCGCGCAAGGCGCGGCGCAGCGTTGCCGCAGTCGCCAAATGGCAGACCACCCAGGCCGGCGCCGGCGTCATTATCGCGCTGGCAGGAGGGCTGGTGTGGAGCGATCTTCTGGCGCGACCGGGACTGCTGTTCGCCAGCGGGCTGCTCATCAACCTTCTCGGGGTAGCCATGATCGCGCTCGGTGTAGCCGGCTTCACCCATGCCGTGCGGATCGACGTGGCCGCCCCCATTGTCGAGAACGAAGGACATATGGCCCGGCTGCACCGGATCAAGCTGGTATCGGGCTGGGTGCTGGGCGCGAGTTGGTGGGTGCTGTGGCTCCCGTTCATGGCGGTGGCGGTCCGGCTGCTGTGGGGCGCGGACATGCTGGCTCCGATCGGCATCAGCGCGTGGCTCATCACGACCCTGGCAAGCGGGATAGCCGGATGGGCAGGCATGTGGGGGCTGCGCCGCTGGGCGTTCCGGAACGGACGGATGCACCTCGCCACGCGGACGGACAACATGATGACGGGCCGCAGCTTTCGCGAGGCGCATCGGCGCCTCAATGAGGTCGCCCGCTTCGCGGCCGGTTGAGCAGCGGTGATCTTCCCGAAGGGGAACCTGTATCGGGAACAGCCGCCCTGCCAATGACGATGGCGGCCGCCCCTGAGGGCCGATTTTCCAAAACCTGTTCCCAAATGCATTTTCCTGAAACTGGTAGGCGGAGACGGAGAAGCGGGAAAACCGCGACCTTCCCAGCCGGCTAGTTTCGGGAACGCGACAGGCCTATCAATCACCAACGTGTTCGGGTGGCGGGCGCCTGCGCAGCGGCCGCAGCGACCCATTTGTGGACGTCCAGACAGACCTAGGCGCTCCCCAAATTCCGACATCTGTTAATCCGATCCGCGCGGTGGCTTGGCCTCTCACAGGGGCGCCATCCCGGGCAGTGGCTTGTGTAACGGACGAGCACTGACCGGCGCAGGTGAGACCGGGCCCGAAGGCAGCTGTCGGTGCTTGTGCAGGAAGGAGATCGACTTGGTGATCAGAAATTGCGACATCGCCATCATCGGCGCAGGGACCGCCGGACTTCATGCCTACAAGAGCGCAACTAAGGCCGGGGCCGACGTTCTTTTGATCGAGCGCGGACCGGGCGGGTCGACGTGCACGCGGACAGGCTGCATTCCCTCCAAGCTGCTGATCGCCGCCGGACCCAGCGCAGCCGACGCACGCAAGGCGGACGTGTTCGGTCTTGTGGTGGCCGGCGTCGCCATCAACGGCCGCGCCGTGATGCGCCGCCTACGGGCGGAGCGCGACAAGGCCGATGGACAGATCAAGGACCAGTGTAGGGCCATCCCTGAGGAACACCGGCTTCACGGCGAAGCGCGGTTCACTGGGCCAACGACGCTCGCGGTCGGCGGGGCGGTAATCGAGGCACGCTCGGTGATCATCGCCGTCGGCGCGCACCCCGAGGTGCCCGCCTCGCTCGGGCCCGTGCGTGCGCTGGTCCATACCCATGAGACAATCTTCGAGATCGAGGATCTGCCACAAACGCTCGCCGTCATCGGCGCGGGGCCGCTCGGGCTGGAACTAGCGCAGGCGTTCGCAAAGCTCGGCGTTTCGGTGACAGTCCTCGACAAGTCCGGCAAGATCGGCGCGCTTGCCGACCCGGTCGCCGAGGCAGCAGCGCGCGAGGCGCTGCGGGAGGACTTCGCCGTCCACCTTGGTGTCGAGGTCAAGGCGGCGATGGCAGCGGGCAAGGCGCGACTGAGCTGGATCGGCGTCGACGAGGGTAGCGTCGAAGTCGACATGGTGCTCGCGCCGACCGGCCGCACACCCGAGCTATCGTCGCTTGATCTTGGCGCCTGCGGGGTAGCGCTCGACGACAAGGGCGTTCTCCTGTTCGATCCCGACACGCGCCGGTGCGGCGACGCTCAGGTGTTCGTCGCGGGTGATGTCGGCGCGTGGCGTCCCGTCCTGCACGAGGCCGCGCGCGGCGGTACGATCGCTGGCGCGGTGGCGACCGGGGCCGCCCCGCCCCCGCCGGTTCCGCCGCTGAGCATCGCCTTCACCGAACCGAACCTCGTCGAGGTGGGCGCCAGGTTCGGCGCGCTACCCGGCGACGCAATCACCGGCGAGGCGAAGGCAACGGACAATGCGCGATCGGGCATCGACGCGCAGGACGAGGGTCTCGTCCACCTCTACGCGGACCCGTCCGGCAAGCTGCTCGGCGGGACGATCGTCCTGACCGGCGGCGAGCACCTCGGCCAATCCTTCGCGCTTGCGATCGACCGTGGCATGGACGTTGCCGGGCTGGCCAATCAGGCATAGTATTATCCGTGCCTTGAGGAGATGCTCCAAGCCGCGGCCCGTGACGTCGTTCGTCAGCTTGAAACACAGGGCGGTGCCGATGCTTGCCGCGGCAACCGTCGTGCCGATTAGCGATCGATCTTCCAGCCGTTCAGCCCATCCAGCTCACGCGGGAAAGGGCTTCTCTCCCATCCACTCGAGGCAGGTAGCAGTCCAACGGCTCCTAAGCCCTCGCTATCCGACTGCTCCGCGGCCGTGCGCGACCGCGGAGCAAGGAGGCACGTTCAGGCGGACTGCATCTGCGCCTGGCTGTTAACGCGGGCTTCCGCGAGCCGGGACAACTTCTCGTCGGTCGCCTTCTCCTCGGCGAGGTTCTCGGCGAGCACGCTCGCGCAATCCTCGCGGCCGAGCTCGCGCGCCCACGCGATCAGCGTGCCGTACTGCACGATCTCATAATGCTCGACCATTTGTGCGCCGAAGGTCAGCGTCGCATCGAGCACCTGTTTGTCGTCGATATCCGACGCGGTCGAGTTCGCCGCCTTGATAATGCCGTCGATCGCCGGGCAGGTCGTCTCGCTCGGCTCGTGGCCGTGCTGACGGAACACCTGCTCGAGGCGCGTCCGCTGATGCTCGGTCTCGCGCAGATGCTGCTCGAAGCCGGCGCGAAGATCGGGGTTAGTCGCCATGCCGATCATCTTCGGCAGCGTCTCGGCGATCTGGCGCTCGGCATAGTAGATGGTCTTGAGTCCATGAACGAACAGGTCGTCCAAGCTCGAGATGGTGGTTCCGAACAGGCTCATGGTCTGGTCCTTAAACTCGTGGTCAGGGAAGCCCAAAGCGACGAGTCGCGCTGAGCGAGGACGTAAACGTCCGATCGTCGCCGCGTGTTGCATCGTGGGGCAGCAAACCACAGAACCCTCGCGGCCCTTCAAGGCAGCTTTCTGTCCGTGGCTTGTGCCGCGGAGACCCAGAACGCGACATTCACGATGCCCTTGCCGTTTCTCGAAACCGGACGCTTGTTCATGTTGTCCGAATGGACGGTTCCAGGAATAGACTTCAGCCCTAGCGCCACCGTCCGGTGTCCATCGATCGCGAAAGCTCGAACGAAGCTTGATGGCTGACGGACCCGCCGCGAACGCTGAGCTCGTGCCGACTTGATGCTGCCCGGCGCGCCCGATCGGCTAACGGGCGCGTTGGTGGCGTCTGAAGAGGAGAGCTCGATGCCCGACCATGACCCGTCCACGCCCGACCCCAATGGCATCGAGGACGCTGCGAAGCGTAGCGAGGACGCCGACATCGCCGACGAGACGGCGGCTTACGAGAACGCGCTCGGGAGGGACGCTCCCGCCTCGATCGACGAGGGCGACCCGGCGACGAAGGACGACGGCAGCGGCACCAGCGAGACTGATTGAGGAGTGCTGACATGGAAACCGATCCTACGAAGAACGCCGACGAGAATATCGTGAGGCTGGCGCAGGCCGAGCGCGACGCTGGCGTGCCGGATGTGCGGACCGCCGCCGCCGCAGCTGACGCAAGGCAGCGGCGGGATGACACCAACGCCGAGGTCGAAGCTCACCCGAGCTAGCCAGGCACGAAGTCCCCTGCCGCTGGCGATGCCGCGCGAAGTCAGAGTTCGGCGCAGCGTTGACGAGCTGGCGCCAGCGCCGGGACAGTCGCGTTTTCGCGTCGATGGCTAGGTTACTCCGTTTCGTGACGAGGGCGTTTAGACCGCGAGAAGCTTGTTTCCTGAGAGATGCATCCTGCACGAGTTCAGACTGCAGGCTGCGAGAATGACCGTGCGAACTGCCAACCCGGATCGCTTGCAGTGAGCTGAATAACTGTGCGACGAACAAGCCAATGAACGTATATCGGAGCGGGAATGGCGCAGTCGGGAGGAGATGACGACACCGACGCCTTGATCGCCGAGCTTCGCGCAGCTGTAGCCGCACGCGATAACTTCATCGCGGTCGCCGCGCATGAGCTCCGAAACCCGATGACGCGATCGTCGGCCAAGTAGAGCTGCTGCTAGCCCGTGCGCGGCGGGAGGGCGCGTCGGCTGCGACCATCACCGGGCTTGAGCGGCTGGAGCTGGCGGTCGGCCACTATGTCCGCCGCGCGACCGCGCTTCTCGAGATATCACGGGTGAACGCCGGGCAGATGCGGCTGGAGCCGACGACCTTCGACATGGCTCCGTTCGTGGCCGAGACGACCCGCAACTACGACATGCTCGCCGCGCGGGTGGGGTCGGTGTTGCGCTGTGCTACCAAGGGGCCGGTCGTCGGCGTTTGGGACCGCCTTTCGACCGAGCAGATCATCGACAATCTCGTTTCTAACGCCATCCGTTACGGCGACGGCAAGCCGATCGACGTCCAGCTTGCAGCCGACGAGGCGGGCGTAACGCTGAGCGTCGCCGATACCGGCGTCGGCATTGCGGCCGATGATCGGGACCGCATCTTCGAGCGGTTCGAACAGGCTATCGGCAGCAGGCAGAAGAGCGGCGGTTTCGGCATCGGCCTATGGCTCGTCCGCGAGCTGACCGAGGCGATGGGTGGAAATATCGAGGTGGTAAGCGCCGAAGGCGTGGGCTCGACGTTTACCGTCTGGCTCCCGCGCGAGATGAAGGAAGCGAGCAGCATGGAACAGACGGCGTGAGCGACAATACCGATGCGCCCCAGGCGCCCAGTCGGCTGCCGACCGGCGTGCCGGGCCTGGACGCGATCATGCATGGCGGCTTCTTCGCGGGCGCCGTCTACATCGTCCGAGGAACACCCGGTGCGGGTAAGACCATCCTCGCCAATCAGATGTGCTTCAACCATGCCCGCCTGGGTGGGCGCGCGCTGTTCGTGACGCTGCTCGCCGAAAGCCATTCGCGGATGCTTCAGCACATGGGGCAGCTGAGCTTCTACGAGCCGGATTTTGTGCCCGAGCGGATCTTCTACATCAGCGCCTTCAAGGTGTTGGAGGAGGATGGTCTAAGCGGGCTCATGGACATGCTCCGCCGCGAGATGCGCGCGCACGGCGCGACGCTTCTCATCCTCGACGGATTAATCGCAGTCGAGGAGAGCAGCACCACGGACCGCGAGTTCCGGAAGTTCATCCACGAGTTCCAGGCGCATGCCGCCGCCGCCGACTGCACCGCGCTCCTCCTGACCAACGGCAGCCGGTCCGACCATCATCCCGAACACACGATGGTCGACGGACTGATCACTCTCGCCGACACCGCGATTAACAAGCACAAGCAGCGCGAGCTGGAGGTAATGAAGTTCCGGGGCTCGGGCGCGCTGCGCGGCCGCCATCCATACCGCATCACCGACGCTGGCGTCGTCGTCTATCCGCGCACGGAAGCGCTGCTCGCCGTGCCCTCGCGGCCCGACGAGGCGACCAACGAGAAGATGACGCTCGGCATCCCGAAACTCGACGAGATGCTCGGCGGGGGCATAACCGACGGCACGACGACGCTGCTGATGGGGGCGTCGGGAACCGGCAAGACGACGCTTGGCCTTCACTTTCTTGGGCAGTCGACTGCCGCCGAACCCGGGCTGTTGTTCGGCTTCTATGAAACACCCGAGCGCTTGGTTCTCAACGCGTCGACGCTCGGCCTCGACCTCAAGGGCCTGATCCAGAGCGGAGATGTCGAGGTCATCTGGCGGCTGCTGACCGAGCAAATCCTCGACGATCTCGCGGGCACGCTCATGAAGGCGGTACGGGCGCGCGGGGTCAAGCGGCTCTTCATCGACGGCCTCAACGGCTTCAAGGAGTCGAGCGACGTGCGCGCCCGCGTGCTCCACGTCTTCTCCGCGCTCGGCAGCGAGCTCAAGGCGCTGGGCGTCACGATGATCCTGACCGCCGAGACGCGCAACATCGTCGGACCTGCGATCGAGATGCCCTTCGACGGCCTGTCCTCTGTCGCGGAGAACGTGCTGCTGCTCCGCTTCGTCGAATACCGCGCGCGCATTTACCGGCTGCTGTCGATCCTCAAGGTGCGCGGCAACGGCTTCGATCCTGGGTTGCGCGAATTTCATATTTCGGGTGACGGCATCGATCTCCTGGACACGTTTGAAGGCGCGTCGGCTATCTTGACGGGTTTCGGCACGGAAGCGAGTCCCGGCCGAGCGCCGACGTCGGCGGACACCGAGCGGTGACAGAGGTGCGGACAGTGCTTGTCGTGGACGACGAGTTCGGCGTGGCCGAAGTGCTCGAAGCCATGCTCGAGGACGAGGGCTACCGCGTCTTAACCGCGATCAACGGTCGCCAGGGTCTGAAGTGTCTCGCTGATAGTGGCGCGACAGTCGTCATGCTCGACTACATGATGCCGATCATGAATGGCGCGGACATGCTCACCGCCATGCGCAATGACCCAGCGTTCGCCGACATTCCGGTCGTCATGATGAGTTCGCTCGACGAAGTGACGATCCGCGAAGCCTGCAAGGGATACACCCTGTTCCTCCGCAAGCCGTTCCGCATGGCGACCGTCCTCGATGCGATGACGCGTGTCATCAACTTAGGAGCAGAGTCGTAACCGGCGAGAAGGCGGTCGACCGAACGACAATCGTCGATATGCGCGAGTTATTTAGGCCGTTCGCGGAGCAGCTCCACCCTCTGTGTCGGCTGCCCAGCTTGCGACATCCATTCACTTCCCTTCGATCATGTCCCGGATGCGACTGACCAGTGCTTCGATGGCGAATGGCTTGGTGATCATCTCCATGCCCGGCTCGAGGAAGCCGTTCGCGATCGTCGCGTTCTCAGCATAGCCGGTCATGAACAGCACCTTGAGGTCGGGGCGAAGTTCGCGCGCGGCGTCGGCGAGCTGACGGCCGTTCAGGCCGGGCAGGCCGATGTCGGTGACGAGCAGGTCGAGGCGCATCTTGGACTGGAGCAGCTTCAGTCCTGACGGGCCGTCCACCGCCTCCACCGCCCGGTAGCCGAGCTCCTCCAGCACGTCGACCACGAGGTCGCGGACCGCGGTCTCGTCCTCCACCACGAGAACGACCTCGCCCGCCTCGGCCCGGTGCGCGTCGGTCAACTCTCCCTGGTTATCCTCGGCGTCCTCGGCCTCGCCATAGTATCGGGGCAGGTAGAGCTTGATCGTGGTGCCCTCCCCCACCTCCGAATAGATCCTGGCGTAGCCTTCGGACTGCCGCGCGAAGCCGTAGATCATTGAAAGCCCCAGCCCCGTCCCCTGACCGATGGGCTTGGTCGTGAAGAAGGGTTCGAACGCCTTCTCGATCGTGTCCTTGGTCATGCCGGTGCCGGTGTCGCTCACGCAGACGCAGACATACTGGCCAGGAGTCACGTCGCGCTGCTTTGCCGCATAGGCGTTGTCGAGATGCGTGTTGCATGTCTCGATGATGAGCTTGCCGCCGTCGGGCATGGCGTCGCGCGCGTTGATGGCGAGGTTGAGGACCGCGCTCTCGAGCTGGTGCGGGTCGCAGAGCGTCTGCCACAGGCCGCCAGCGGTGACGATCTCGAGCTGGACGCTCTCGCCGATCGTGCGGCGCAGCAGCTCCTCCATCCCGGTCACCAGCCGGTTGGCGTTGACGGCCTTGGGATCGAGCGGCTGGCGACGCGAGAAGGCGAGAAGGCGGTGGGTGAGCGCCGCCGCCCGGTTCGCCGCCGTCATCGCCGTGGTGGCATAGCGCTCGATCTTGCCGGTTTCTCCCTTGGCCATCTGACGCTGCATCATGTCGAGCGAGCCGATCACGCCCGTGAGCAGGTTGTTAAAGTCGTGCGCGATGCCGCCGGTGAGCTGGCCCACCGCCTCCATCTTCTGCGCCTGGCGAAGCGCTTCCTGCGCCGTCTCGAGTTCGCGCGTGCGTTCCGCAACGCGTCGTTCCAGCTCGTCGTTCATCTCGACGAGCAGTGTCTCGGCCTGCTTCTGGTCGGTGATGTCGACCTGGATGCCGTCCCAGATCAGCGACCCGTCCGACTGTTCACGCGGCGCCGAGATGATCCGCGACCATCGCACTTCGCCATCGGCGCGACGAAACTGCACCTGAACGTCGAACGCCTTGCCGCCCGCGATCGCGTCGGCCTCGGCCGCCACCATCGCCGCTCGGTGGTCGGGCAGGATGAGGTTGTAGGGAATGGTCGGGTCGGCGAGCACCGCCTCGGCGGGCACCCCGGTCAGCTTCTCGTGGCTTTGCGAGACGTAGAGGAACCGCCGCTCGGTGCCGGCCCGGCCGGTCGCGATCTGGTAGACCATGCCCGAGGGAAGGTTGTCGGTCAGCGCCCTCAACCGCGCCTCGTTCTCGCGAAGCAGGCGCTCGGCGTCGGCACGTTCGGTGTCGTCGCGCAACGTCAGCACGGCACCAAGCGTCTCGCCGGTCTCATTGTGGACAGGGCGCGCACTGCCGACGGCGAGAACCTCGGACCCGTCCGGCCGCCGGATGCGCCAGCGGGCCTCCGCCACGGTCTCGCCGTTCAGCACCGCGCGAGCAAGCGGCAGCTCGTGGGAGGGATAGGGCGTACCGTCGACGGTTAAGAGGTGATAGGTGTCGCTGTACGCGTCCGGCTCGACATCGAGGCGCGCGACGCCGTGGATGCGGCTCGCCGCGTCGTTGACGAAGGTGATCCTCCCTGCGCGATCGGTGACGATCACGCCTTCGGCGAGCTGGCCCAGGATGGCGGCCTGCTCGGCGGCGAGAGCCTCCGCACGTGCGGTCGAGGCCTGGAGCGCGGCTTCCGCCTCGCGCCGCTCGTCGATGTCGATGAGCGAACCCACATAGCCCAGATATTCGCCGTCGGCAGCGAACCGGGCGGCCGCGGCATCGATCGCCCAGCGATAGGCACCGTCGGCGCGCCGGACGCGGAACTCGACCCGGTAGTCCTTCTGCTCGGCGTTCGCCGAGACGAATGCCGCCTCCGCCAAGGGCCGGTCGTCGGGGTGGACCGCGTCGAGCCAGCCATAGCCCTCGCCGGCACCCCATTCCTGGCTCGTGAACTCGTACCAGCGCCGGTTGAGATAGGTGCAATATCCGCTCGGGTCGGTGACCCACATCATCACCGGGGCCTGATCGGCCATGTTGCGGAAGCGTGTCTCGCTCTCCGCGACCGCGGCCTCATCGCGCTTGCGGTCGGAGATGTCGCGATAGAAGATCGCGAGCCCGTCATCGACGGGGAAGGCGCGCATGTCGATCCATGACTCGCGCCCGTCCGACCAGACATAATGGTGCTCCAGCGCGGCGGGCAGGCCGTTGCCCATAGCCCGCCGGTACAACTCCCCCAGTTCGGGCGCGGCATCCGGGTGTGCTTCCCAGTGCGTTTTTCCCATCACCTCCTCCCGAGGCCGGCTCTCCATGCGCCAAGCGGCCGCGTTCATGTCGATGATGCGGAAGTCGCTGTCGAGCAGCGCAAAGGCGTCGCCCATATTGTCCAGTACGCCGCGGTTGCGGTCGCGCTCATCGCGCAATGCGCGCTCGGCCGCGACGCGCTCGGTCGTCTCGATGACAATGGCGAGCACACCTGCGGGGCCGACCCGATTCGTCGAGCACCGGCGAGTAATCCAGGTTCATCCAGACCTGCTCGGCACACCCGTGCCGATACAGGGTGAGTTCCTGGTCCTTGTAGGCGAGTGTGCCGCCGGCAAGCCCTACCCTCATCACGTTGTCGTTGAAGTCGGCGACTTCCGGCCAGCCTTCGCGCACCGGCATCCCGATCTGCTCGGGATGCCGCCCGCCGGCGAACACCGAATAACCGTCGTTGTAGAGCATGATGCCGTCCTCGCCCCACAGCATCACCATCGGGACGGGCGAGCGGAGCAGGAAGCCGAGCATCGTTCTGAGGCTCGGCCGCCAGTTTTCGATCGGGCCGAGCGGCGTGGTTGACCAGTCGTGAGCAGCAATCAAGGCGCCGGTTTCGCCGCCGCCGATAAGGAATTCAGGTTCGTTCGAGGAAATCAAACTGCACCATTCACGCGCTGGAAAACTTAGACAACATGGCCTTGCGCGATGGGGTGTGGGCAAGCAAGGATCAGGTCCGATCCCTGGTCGCTTTCTGGGCTCCGGCATGCTGCAGGAGCATGTTCGGCAAGTAGCGGGGCCTGATGGGAGGCGCTCGGCCCTGCGCACACGAACTTGCTGCAGCTCACGCCGCAGCTGCGCGCGTTCATGGGGGAAGGCACAGTGTTTTGCTCGCTGATATCCGCGGGTCGGACGCGTTGAACGACAGATCCTCCTCCGGCTGCCGATCGGACCTATCTGGCCATGCTCAACGATTAGCTGGCCTGCATAGGTTTGGCGCCGCGGATGACGACCTACAAGCAGCCATTCTCGTCCTGATTCCGGCAACTCAGCTTTGGTCATTCATTCACACGGATCGTGCATTCTTCGGGCGACGTCCACCCGAGAGCAGCATCACATCCGTCCTCGTTGTTACCCATATTTGGGAGCGCAATCGCGCACCATGCATTATCGGGAACCACGATAAGGAACCTAGCCCATGAAGGCCGCCCTGCTCGCCTCCGCACTGCTGCTGACCGCCATGCCCGCCCTCGCGCAGAGCAGCCCGGAGGACAGCGACAAGCGGCCGGTGAGCGCGCATTTCTACGAATTGACGCCGCTCAAGCCCGGGCCGGATTTCGCGGCGAGCCT
>CAXTRJ010000016.1:0-22382 GCA_964246585.1 uncultured Sphingomonas sp.
GTTCATGGGGGCGCAAACACGCGACCGGCTGTGCGCCGTGGCCGGGGCGGCGTTCGACCTCGTGCCGATCCCGCGCTGCGCCGCCGAGCACTATCCGCGCGTCTGCCTCGGCGAGAACGACATCGGCCTGTTCCAGCGCACGCTGCCATGGGACCATGCCGCCGGCGCGTTGTTCCTCCTGGAGGCGGGCGGTCACGTCACGCGTTGGGACGGGACGCCCTATCGCATCGACGACGGCAACAAGGGGCTGCTGATCGCGACGACCCGCGCGCTGGGCGAACAGGCGGCGTCGGTGCTGGCGTGCGACCGCGCGGGTTTCGGCGACTAGCGGACGGGGCGTCGGGCCGGCAACGACCACGACGATCGCCTAGACCGCCTAACCGCTCACGAGGCGCGATCGCCGATCCGGATCGGACAAGACCATGGCCACGATCAAGCTTTCCGACTGGGTCGCCAGGCGCTTGGTCGAGCACGGCGTGCGGCACGTGTTCATGCTGACCGGCGGCGGGTCGATGCACCTCAACCACGCGTTCGGCACCGACCCCGACCTCGACTGCGTCTTCATGCACCACGAGCAGGCGCTAGCGATCGCCGCCGAGGCCTATTACCGGCTGACCAATCGGTTGCCGGTGGTCAGCGTCACGTCGGGCCCGGGCGGGACCAATGCCATCACCGGGGTGTACGGCGCGTTCGTCGACTCGGTTGGGATGCTGGTCGTCTCGGGCCAGGTCAAGACGGAGACGACCGTCCGCTCGACCGGCCTCGCCCTACGCCAATATGGCGACCAGGAGCTCGACATCGAGGTGCTGGTCCGCCCGATCACCAAATACGCCGTCATGGTCACCGATCCACGGATGATCCGTTACCATCTGGAAAAGGCGCTGCATCTCGCCACGACGGGACGGCCGGGGCCGTGCTGGATAGACATCCCGCTCGACGTTCAGGCGACGCCGATCGACCCGGACGACCTGCCCGGGTTCGATCCCGCCGAACTCGACGAGCCGTGGCGCGATACCGACGTAGCGGCGACCGCGACGGCGGTGGTGGAGCGTTTGCGGCAGGCGCGCCGACCGGTGGTGCTCGCCGGTGGCGGCGTTCGACTGAGCGGCGCGCACGACGATTTCCTGCGCGTGGTCGAACGGCTGGGGGTGCCGGTGGTGACCGGCTGGAATGCGCACGACGTGATCTGGGACGACCATCCGCTGTTCGCCGGGCGGCCGGGGACCATTGGCGACCGCGCCGGCAACTTGGCGGTGCAGAACGCCGACTTCCTGCTGATCCTCGGCAGCCGGCTCAACATACGGCAGGTGAGTTATAACTGGGCGAGCTTCGCGCGCGAGGCGTTCAAGGTCTGGGTCGACATCGATCCGCTGGAGCTGTGCAAGCCGACCGTCATGCCCGACCTGCCGGTAGTCGCCGACCTGCGCGATTTCCTGCCCGCGCTGCTGGCGACGCCGTACGAGGGACCGACCGCCGAACAGCGCGACTGGCTGGCGTGGACGCAGGAACGGCGGCGGCGCTTCCCGGTGGTGCTGCCCGATCGGCTGAGCGGGGCGCGGCTCGATCCGTATCTGGCGCTCGACGCGCTGTTCAAGGCGCTGGACGAGGACGACGTGGTGGTCACCGGCAATGGCAGCGCTTGCGTCGTCGGGTTCCAGGTCGCGACGATCAAGCGCGGCCAGCGATTGTGGACCAATTCCGGGTGCGCGACGATGGGCTACGACCTGCCCGCCGCGATCGGGGTGTGCGCCGCGGCCGGCGGCGCGAACAGGGTCGGAGCGCGTGTCATCTGCGTCACCGGCGACGGCAGCATCATGATGAACCTGCAGGAGTTGCAGACGATCGCCGGCTACGGCCTGCCGGTGAAAATCTTCCTGCTCAACAATGACGGCTACGCCTCGGTGCGGCAAACACAACGCGCCTTTTTCGGCAGTGTCGAGGTCGGTGGCGGGCCGGCCAGCAACGTCTCCTTCCCCGATTTCGCCAAGGTGGCGCGGGCGTTCGGCTTCGCCGTGCTGCGCGCCGGCACCGATGCCGAGTTGGGACCGGCGATCGCCGCCGCGCTGGCGACCGACGGCCCGGTCCTGTGCGAGCTCATCATCGACGGCGCCGTGCCCTTCGCCCCAAAGCTGGGCGCGCGCCAGCACCCCGACGGCCGGATCACCTCGCCGCCGCTGGAGGATCTGTCGCCATTCCTGTCGCGTGAGGTGTTGCGCGACAACATGCTGATCGACCTGATGGACGACTGAACGCGGGCGATGTTGCCCCGTCGCGCCGCCATTGCTATGCGGCCGGCGCGGCACCCGAACCTCGGGCCGCGATCATACCTGGCCGCCTCTCCCGTCGGGATGCCGCCGCCGCCGCCGGGTCGTTCGGAGGCGAACAACTCGGATATGCGAATGGCCGACACGATCCCGGTCCTGGTCACCGGTGGCAAGGGGATGCTCGGCTCGGCGCTGGCGGAGGAGGCTTCGCGCTTCCCCCGGCTCGACATTCGCGCGCCCGGCCGCGACGAACTCGACGTCCGCGGCCCCGCCGCCTTCGCGCCCTGGGCGGACTGGATGCAGGGCGGCTGGATCGTCCACTGCGCCGCTCGCGTCGATGTCGAGGGTTGCGCCCGCGAGCCGGACGCCGCCCGCGCGACGATCGTCGAGGGTACGCGCAACGCCGTCGAGGCCGCGCGACGGGCCGGCGCACGCTTCCTCTACCCGCAATCCTTCCTGGTCTATGACGGCCGGACCAATCCCATTCCAGAGGACGAGGAGCCGCGCCCGCTGTCGCTCTACGGCGAGCTGAAATACGAGGCCGAGCGCGTCGTGCTCGCGACGATGCCGGACGCCACTATCGTGCGCATGGCCGGGTTCTTCGGCGGTGAGGCCGGCGACAAAAACTTCGTCGGGCGGATCATCCCGTTGATGCGCGCCGCGATCGAGCGCGGCGAGACGCGGTTCGAGGTGGGGACCCGCGTCTGGCAGCCGACCTGGACGCGCGACCTGGCGGCGAACACGCTGCACCTCGTATCGCAAGGTGCGAGCGGGCGTTATCAGATGGCTTGCGTCGGCCAGGCGACCTTTGCCGAGATCGCCGAGGAGATCGTCAGGGCGTTCGGCTGGTCCGACCGGCTGGCGATCGTGGCGGTCGACGCGTCGGCGGTGTCGGGGAACGAGCTCGGCCGCCGCCCCGACAAGGCGGTCCTAAGCGGCGCGCGGCTCGACGCGGAGGACCGCAACCTGCAACGGCCGTGGCGCGCGACGCTTCACGCCTATCTCGACCATCCCTTTTTCGATCAGTTCCGGCTGGAGGCCGCCCAATGACCCGATTGCTGACCCCGCTCGCGCGGCCCGATTTCCTGCCGCTGCGCAATCGCACGGTGATGTCGGCGATGAGCCGCGGCTTCGCCGACGAGGGCCACCGCGCGACATCGGACATCCGCGACTACTACAAACGTCGCGCCGATGGCGGTGTCGGGCTGATCCTGACCGAGGGCACCGTCATCCACCAGAGCGGCGACGGCTGGAACAATGCGCCGTACATCGCCACCGACGAGCAGGCCGAGAGCTGGCGCCCGGTGGTAGACGCGGTGCACGAGGGTGGGGCCGCCATCGCCTGTCAGCTGTGGCACACCGGCCGGATTTCGCATTCCGACTATACCGGCGACGCGCCGGTCAGCTCGACCAACCGCGCCGCCGCCGGCGTCAATCGCCAGAACGGCAAGCCCTACGGCGAGCCGCGCGCGCTGGGCGCGGGCGAGATGCCGACCGTCTATGGCTATTATACCGATGCCGCGCGCCGGGCGATGGATGTCGGCTTCGACGCGGTCGAGGTCCATATCGGCCACGGCTATCTCGCCGATCAGTTCCTCGACGCGCGGGTCAACGACCGCGAGGACGCCTATGGCGGCTCGGTCGAGAACCGTTGCCGCTTCGCGCTGGAACTCATGGCCGAGGTGCTGAAGGCGGTGCCGGCGGAGCGCGTCGTCGCCCGCATTTCGCCGTCGCGCGCGATGGGCGGGCTGTACGAATGGCCCGACCTCGACGAGATGCTCGACTATTTCATCCCCGCGCTGGCCGGGCTGGGGCTTCGCGCGCTCGACATCAGCTGCGCCAACTCCAACTATTTCGAGACCGCTGGCAAGATCGTCCGCCGGGTGCGGCCGATGTGGCGAGGTGTGCTGCTCGGCGGCGCGTCGCTGACGATCGAGGAGGCGGAGGCCGAGGTCGAAGCGGGGCTGCTCGATTGCGTGACGTGGGGCCGCGCCTTTCTTGCCAACCCCGACTTGGTCGGGCGCATCGAGCGGTTCGAGGAATGGACCCCGTTCGACGATTCGATGCGTGCCGTGCTCGCCTGACCCCGTCCCCCTTGGCGAGCGGTTGATCGCAAGCTACTGGAACGCCCACGGAACTTTATCCATCTTTCTTGATCGACCATCCGGTGGATATCGACCGGACGGACCCGGAGCCTTAACCGATGACGACCGTGACTCCCGACGCCAATCCGTGCATCGACACCGACGCGCTGCTCGCCCAGGCGGCGGCGTGCGACGAGCCGCAATTGCGGCAGGTGATCCTCGACCTGGTCGGGCAATATGCCCGCCAGCATCATGCGCCCAAACCGTTCGTCCGCGGCACCAGCCCGGTGCCGGTGTCGGGCAAGGTCTACGGCGAGGCGGACATGCGCTCGCTGGTCGATTCGTCGCTCGATTTCTGGTTGACCACCGGCCGGTTCAACGACGCGTTCGAGGCTAAGCTGTCGGCGCGGCTCGGCGTGCGCCATGCGCTGACGACCAATTCCGGGTCGTCCGCCAACCTCCTGGCGCTCTCCTCGCTGACCTCGCACTACCTGCGCGGCGAGGCGCTGAAACCCGGCGACGAGGTGATCACGGTCGCGACCGGCTTCCCGACGACGGTCAACCCGTCGCTGCAATACGGCTTGGTCCCGGTGTTCGTCGACGTCGACATCCCGACCTACAACATCAAGCCGGAGATGATCGAGGCGGCGGTCAGCGACAAGACGCGCGCGATCATGATCGCGCACACGCTGGGTAACCCGTTCGATCTGGGCGAGGTGATGCGCGTCGCCGAGAAACACAACCTGTTCGTCGTCGAGGACACCTGCGACGCGCTCGGCGCGACATACAACGGCCGGCATGTCGGCACGTTCGGCGACATCGGCACGCTCTCCTTCTACCCGGCGCACCACATCACCATGGGCGAGGGCGGGGCGGTGTTCACCGACAAGCCGCGGCTGAAGCGCGTGATCGAATCGATGCGCGACTGGGGCCGCGACTGCTGGTGCGCGCCGGGGCAGGACAACACCTGCGGCAAGCGCTTCGCCCGCAAGCTCGGCCAGCTGCCGATGGGCTACGACCACAAATACACCTACAGCCACTGCGGCTACAACCTGAAGGTGACCGATATGCAGGCCGCCGTCGGCCTGTCGCAGCTCGATCGCCTGGACGAGTTCGTCGCCGCGCGCCGGCGCAACTTCGCGCTGCTGACCGAGGCGCTGCGGCCGTTGGAGGACGTGCTGATCCTGCCGGAGGCGACGCCGAACAGCGATCCGTCCTGGTTCGGCTACGCCATCACCGTGCGGCCGGAGTCGGGCATCGCCCGCGACGACCTGGTCAAGCATCTCGACGCCAACCGGATCGGCACACGCTTGCTGTTCGGCGGCAACCTGCTGCGCCAGCCCTATATGCGCCACCGCGAGTATCGGGTCGTCGGCGAGCTGACCAACGCCGACATCGTGACGGAGAACACCTTCTGGATCGGCCTCTACCCGGGGCTGACCGAGGACCACATCGCCTTCGCCACCGACACGATCCGCGACTTTATCGCCGGCGCTCGCACCGCCGTCGCGGCCTGAACCGCCAGGCTTTGATGGACAGGGTTCGATGACGACCGTTCGCGTTTCCGATTACATCGCCCGCCTGCTCGTCGAGCACGGCGTGCAGGATGTGTTCGTCCTGACCGGCGGCGGGTCGATGCATCTCAACGACGCGTTCGGCCTAGCCCCGGGCCTGCGCTCGCTCTACCTGCACCACGAGCAGGGCTGCGCGATCGCGGCGGAAAGCTATGGCCGGCTGTCGGGGCGATTGGCGGCGGTCAACGTCACTACGGGCCCGGGCGGGGTCAATGCGCTTAACGGCGTCTACGGCGCCTATGTCGATTCGATCGGCATGGTCGTGATCTCGGGCCAGGTGAAGCGCGAGACTTATGCGCCGAACGTCGACCCGCGCCTTCGCCAGCTGGGCGACCAGGAGGTCGATATCGTCTCGATGGTGCGTGGCATCACCAAATACGCGGTAGTGCTCGACGATCCGGTCGAAACCCGCCGCGTCGTCGAAAAGGCGCTGTGGCTGGCCAAGCGCGGCCGGCCGGGGCCGGTGTGGATCGACGTGCCGGGTGACGTCCAGGGCGCGATGATCGACCCGGAAGCGCTGGTCGCGTACGATCCGGCCGACGACGACGGCGCGGGCGAGCCGCCCAACACTTCCGCCGAGAAAGGGCTGCTCGCGGGCGCGGCATTGGACGCAGAGGTCGCCCACCTCCTGGCCGAGCTCCACGCCGCCGAGCGGCCGGTGGTGCTGGCCGGCGCTGGGGTACGGATTTCCGGGCAGCACCGGGCGTTCCTCGACTTCGTCGCGCGCGTCGGCGTGCCGGTCGTCACCGGCTGGAACGCCCACGACGCGATCCCGAACGACAACCCGCTCTATGTCGGGCGGCCAGGCTCGATCGGCGATCGCGGCGGCAATTTCGCGGTACAGACGGCGGACTATGTGCTGGTGCTCGGCTCGCGGCTCAACATCCGCCAGGTCAGCTACAATTGGCAGTCGTTCGCCCGAGATGCCCGCGTCGCGATGGTCGATGTCGACGCCGCCGAGCTGGCCAAGCCGACGTTGAAGCTCCACCGGCCGATCCACGCCGATCTCGGGGCATTTTTCGCCGCCGCCGCCGGGCAAGCGACGCCGGCGCTCGACCGCGCCGCCGAGCGCACCGCCTTTCTGCGCTGGAGCCGCGAGCGCGCCGCGCGCTACCCGGTGGTGTTGCCCGAGTATTGGGCGCAATCGTCGCCGATTAATCCCTATTGTTTCGCGTCGGCGCTGTTCGACGCGCTGCAAGAGGACGATATCGTAGTCAGCGGCGACGGCACCGCCTGCGTAACCGTCTTCCAGGCCGCCGAGCTGAAGCGTGGGCAGCGGCTCTACACCAACTCGGGCTGCGCCTCGATGGGCTACGACCTGCCCGCTGCGATCGGCGCCTACTATGCCAGCGGCGCGAAGCGGATCGTCTGCCTGGCGGGCGACGGCAGCGTGATGATGAACCTGCAGGAACTGCAAACGATCGTCGGCATGAAGCTGCCGATCAAGTTGTTCATCCTCAACAACGACGGCTACCACTCGATCCGTCAGGCGCAGCAGAACTATTTTCCGGAAAACATCGTCGGTTGCGGCCCCGACAGCGGGCTGACCTTTCCGGATTACCAGCGCCTCGCTTATGGTTTCGGGATCGCGGCGAGCCGGGTCGACACGCACGAGGGGCTCGCCCCCGCGATCCGCGCGGCGCTGTCCGGCGACGCGCCGCATCTGTGCGAGGTGATGCTCGACAAGACGCAGGCGTTCGCGCCCAAACTGTCGTCCCGGCGGCTGGACGATGGAACGATGGTGTCGTCGGCGCTGGAGGACATGGCGCCGTTCCTGCCGCGCGACGAGCTGCGCGAGGCGATGACCCCGCCCGTCGCCGCGTGAATGGCCAGCGGCTCTCGCCCGGCGCGGTCGCCGCGCTCCGGGCGAGCGATCACCGCATCGTGATCACCGGCGCCGGCGGTTGGCTCGGCAGCGCCACGCTGGAGCTGCTTAGGGACGCGCTGGGCGGCGGCTTCGACGCGCGCGTCCTATGCTACGGGTCGAGCGCCCGGAAGCTGGTTTTGCGAGATGGGTTGGCGATCACGCAGCGGCCACTGGGCGAGTTGCCCGATCTCGACCCGCGGCCGACGCTGGTGCTGCATCTCGCCTTCCTGACCAAGGATCGGGTCGCGGGGATGGCGGAGGCCGACTACGTCGCCGCCAACGAGGCGCTGAGCGGTATCGTCGCCGGCGCGCTCGACCGGATCGGCGCGACAGCGGTGTTCGTCGCGTCGTCCGGCGCCGCGCGCGCCGCCGATGATCCCGCCGCCGCGCCGGCGATGCGGCTTTACGGCGCGCTCAAGAAGCGCGACGAGTCGACCTTCGCCGATTGGGCGATCCGCGCCGACCGTACCGCAGTGGTCACGCGCATTTTCAACGTCGCCGGGCCGTTCATCAACAAGCACCAGGATTACGCGCTAGCCGCGTTCATCAACGACGCGCTCGCCGGGCGACCGATCGTGGTGCGGGCGCCGCACCGGGTGATGCGCGGTTTCGTCGCCATTCGCGAGCTGATGTCGCTCGCGTTCCTGCTCTTGTTGGAGAAAGGCGCGCGCGTGACGTCGTTCGATACCGGCGGCGACGCGCTGGAACTGGGCGAGGTGGCGCGGGTGGTCGCGGAGACGCTTGGGCCGGTCACGGTCGAGCGCGCCGCCATCACGAGCGACCGGGTCGACGACTATGTCGGCGATCGGACCGCGTACGACCGGCTGCTGGCGCGGTACGAGGTAGCCGCCGTGCCGCTACCTGATCAGATCCGCGACACCGCCGAGTCTCTGGTTGCGGACAATGAGCGCATTCGCTAGCAGGCGGCGGGGATCCCGAGGTGACGGCATGACGGTGCAATGCGTCCGCCTCCGTCGATCGCCTCGCGACCAAGTGGCGGGAATTAAAGCATTCGTATGCGTCTTAAAGTAGAAAGTTCAGCCGGTCGGCCGCGTTCATGGCTCCGGAACGCGAAGCGTCGCCTTCATGTCGTCGCGCACCTCGCAGTAGTTGCGTCGCTCGGCATCGGCGTGGTCGGCGAGGCCCAATTGTTCCCGCAAACGCAGCCCCAAGGTCAGAACGTGCCGTTCGGCTCACCGGTCGGCACGACGCAAGGAAGTTCGACCGACAACGATCAGGGCCGGCAACGCAGCGATCGGGACAGCGATTCCCTGATCGGCGGCGATCGGATCGAGCCGACCGAGGTGATCGACCAGACGGGGGCGACCACGACCGACCAGACCTTGGGCGGCGGTGGCCGGAGCGTTGGTGTCGATCCTTTGACTGGCCGACCGATCTACGAGATCGAGCGCAATCCGCGCCTGAAGCCCTTGCCGCTGCCCAATGAATTCGAACGGTTTGTCGAGACGGCCGTTGGCCGCCGGCTGCCACGCTTCGGGGCCGACCTGCTACTGCCGAGCAACCGCGACTACGCCGTCCCCGCGACCGCGACGGTGCCGCCCGACTATGTGCTCGGGCCTGGCGACACGATCGCGATTTCGATGACCGGATCGATCGAGGGCAGCGTCCAGCGGACGATCGACACCAGCGGACGCATCGCCCTGCCTCGGGTTGGGCCGATCACGCTGGCGGGCGTCCGCTTCGGCGACCTCCGCGATATGGTCGCGCGCGCGATCGGGGTCAAGTTCCGCAACTTCACCGTCACGGTCAGCATCCGAGAATTACGCGGTGTGCGGGTGTACGTCACCGGCTTCGCAAACAATCCCGGCGCTTATACCGTCAACAGCCTGTCGACACTGGTCAACGCCGTGCTGGCCGCGGGCGGGCCGTCGGCGGGGGGAAGCTTTCGGTCGGTCAAGCTGTACCGCAATAATCAACAGGTCACCGACTTCGACTTGTACGATCTGATCCTGCGCGGCGACCGGACCAACGACGCCATCCTGCAGAACGAGGACGTCTTGTTCATCGCCCCGCTCGGCGAACAAGCGGCGGTGGCGGGAAGCGTCAACACCGAAGCGGTGTTTGAACTGCGCGCGGGAGAAACGCTGGAACAGGTTCTGGCCTTGTCCGGCGGCCCCAACACGCTGGCGGATTCCTCGCGCTTGCTGGTCTACCGGCAGTCCAATTACGATACCATCGGCGCGCAGGAAATCGCCCGCGCGCAGGCCGCCACGGCGCCGGCGGTCGGTGGCGATATCCTTCAGGTCCTGTCGCAAGGCAGCCTCCAGCGTTCGGTGCTGCGGCAGTCGGTCGTTGTCCGTATCGAGGGCGAGGTGAACGCGCCGGGCACCTATTACATGCCAGCGGGGACGCCGCTCGATCAAGTGCTGGCCAGGGCCGGCGGCTTGACGTCGCGCGCTTTCGTATACGGAACCCGTTTCGAGCGCACTTCGGTCAGGCGTCAACAGCGCGAGGCGTTCGAGGAGGCGATAGACCAGTTGGAAATCACCCTGGCTGCCAGCCCGCTAACCGCCGACCCGTCCACCGATCCGGCGTCTCGAGCGGCGCAGGCAGCGGGCGCGCGCGCGGTGCTCGAACGGCTGCGCGAGGCGGAGCCGGATGGGCGTGTCGTGCTCGACCTGGGTTCCACCGCCATTGGCCTGCCGGGCGATTTCGTCCTCGAAAACAATGATCGCATCTTGGTACCACCGCGTCCGGTGACGGTGGGCGTGTTCGGCGCGGTGTATCGTCCCGCGTCGTTCCTTCTTCGCGAGGGCGAAGCGAAGCCACTGCGCGTCCGCGACTATGTCGAGCGCGCGGGTGGAGCACTACGCTCGGCCGACCGCCGCGATATCTTTGTCGTGCGCGCCAGTGGCGACGTGTTGTCGCGCAGGCGTGGCGCGATGGATGCCCGCGTATTGCCGGGTGATGTGATCTTCGTGCCGGTCAAGACCCAGTCGACGTCGATCTGGGCGAAAATTCGGGATATCTCGACGTTGGTGTTCGGGTTGGGCCTGAGCGCCGCCTCGATCGCGGCGATCAGCCGGTGACGCCACCGCGCAGCTTGATGGGATCGCTGTCGAACCTCGCGGTAGTGCGCCGGCCGTGGTGGCGACGTGGCTTGTTGCTCGCCGGCATCCTGGTCTGCGCGTTGTTGACGTTGTTTCCGGAGCGTTATCGCGCTGCGGCGACGATGACGCCGACGGATCCGCAGAGTCTGGGTCTCGGCTCGACACTGGGACAGTTGGGGGCACTCAATACCGCGTTTGGTAATCAGGCCGCCGTCGAGGTCAGCCTGAAGGTGGCGCGCAGCATCTATGTTCGTGACACCGTCATGCGCCAGTTAAAGCTGGTCCAGCGTCTCGAGCTCGAGAACGATGTCGAGGCAAGCCGGTGGCTGGAAAAGAAGGTCGACATCCGTACGATGCGCGGCGGGATCCTCCAGATCGAGACATGGAATCGTGACCCTGTCTTCGGACGGCAGCTGGTCACTGCGTTCGAAATCGCCACGCGCAACCGGCTAGCGGAAATCGCGCAGCGGCAGACCGCCTACAAACGTCGTGTGCTCGAGCAGCTGGTCGGGGACGCCAACGAACGATTGACCCAGGCGGAGGGTACGTACAACCGGTTCCGGCTAGGTTCGCGTTTTTCCGATCCGCGGTCCGCCTTCACATCCATCGCCGGGCGCATCCCGGCGATCCAGGCGGCGATTAGATCCAAGGAGATCGAGCTCAACGCGACGCGGCAGTTCGCCACCGACGAGAATCTGCAGGTTAGGCAGATCCAGGCGGAACTGGCGCAGCTCCGGCGTCAGCTGGCGCAATTCCAGACGCTGAACCCCGAAGGACAGGAATCTACCGGGCAGGTCGTCCGCCAGTCCACCGAATTGCGCGAGCTCGAGCGCGAGTACCTCCTCGCGCAGTCCCTATATGACGGTTATCGGCGTTACCTCGAGGGGACCGCGGTCGAGGATCTGACCTCCACCGCCACCGTGCGCGTGCTGGAGGCACCGTTCGTCGATACCGCGCGACAGTATAATCTAATCCCGGCGGGCCTTGGCGTGTTGCTGCTCTTGATGCTGCTTTCCATCGAGTTCTATCGGATGCGGCCGCCGGTCGGCGACCGACGCCTCGCGCATGTCTGATCGGCCAGCCGTGTTGCCGGCCGGCGCGCCGGACATCTCGATCGTCATCCCCTGCCGCAACGAGGAGGCCAACGCCGCCGCCATCGCCGGCGCGGTGATCGCCGAAATGACGGCGACCGGCGCCTCGTTCGAGCTGATCTTCATCGATAACGGGTCGACCGACCGGACGGTGGCGATCGTCACCGGGCTGTGCGCGAGCGACCCGCGCGTTCGGCTGATCGTGAACACCCGGAACTTCGGCCAGATGCGCTCCCCGACGCACGGCATCTTCGCCGCGAACGGCCGCGCGGTGATCGGCATGTGCGCCGATTTCCAGGATCCGCCGGCGCTGCTCGGCCGGTTCGTCGAACGCTGGCGCGCGGGCGTGCCGATCGTGCTGGGGGTGCGCGAGACCGAGCAGACGAGCCGGCGGCTGAGCTTCCTGCGCGAGGCGTTCTATCGCTTCATGACGAGCTTCAACGATCATCCGGTGATCCCGAACGCGACCGGCTTCGGCTTGTACGATCGCCGCGTGGTCGACACAATCGCGGCGATGAACGAGCCCGAGCCGTTCTTTCGCGGGATGCTGGTCGAGACGGGCTTTCCGATCGAGATAATTCATTACCCGCGGCCGCTGCGGGCGGGGGGCAAGTCGAACAACAACTTCTTCACGCTGATCGACTTCGCGCTGTCGGGGCTGGCCAGCTCGTCTAAGAAGCTGGTCCGCCTGCCAATGGTGGTGGGAGTGTTAGTCGGCGTGATCGCCGGGCTGTGCCTGCTCGTCGCGATCGTCGCCGCGCTGCTGGGGCATTCCGTATCGGGATGGTTGATCGCCGCCGGCGTCGAAGCGCAGCTCGCGCTGCTGTTCCTGTTCCTGGGGCTGCTCGGCGACCGGATCCGGCTCGTGTCCGAGCGGACGCGCAACACCGCGCTGGTGATCGAGCGCGAGCGGATCAATTTCCCGGCCGATCGAGCCCGCCCTTGATCCGGCTGCCGCGCGGCGAACGGGCACGCGAAGTCTGGCGCTATTACCAGGCCGGCATCCTCAACGCCGCGTTCGGCTTCGGGCTGTACGCGCTGCTGGTCGCGGCGGGGCTCAACATCTACCTCGCGCAGGTGGTCGCGCACGTCCTGGGCGTCGCGTTCAACTACCTCACCTATAGCCGCCACGCCTTTCGCGACGCCGGCCCGGCGAAGTTGCGCTTCGGCCTCTCGTACGCGGTCAACTACCTGGTCAGCCTCGCGACTCTGGCGCTGGCTGCCCAGGTCGTACGCTCTCCGTACCTGGCCGGCCTGATCTCGATCGTGTTCACGTCGTCGATCAACTATTTCGCGCTGAAGTTCCTGGTCTTCACCAAGCCGCGCGCGCGATGATTCGCTTGCGCCCGATTAATCGCTGGCTCGAGCCCGCGTTCGCCAGCCTCGTCGTCAGCGGGATCGTCTACGCGATGATTCATCTGTTCACGCGCGGTTACCTGCCACAGCCCTTCTTCTACGATCCGTACGACATCTGGATGGATTGGTTCAACGTCGCCGACTGGGCGCACGATCCCGGTATGTACGACACATTCGGCACCATCTATCCGCCGCTGTCGTTCGTCTTTCTCAAACTGATCTCGCTGCCGGGATGCTATGTCGGGGCGAGCGGCAGCGGCCTGACCGCCTATTACGCGCGCGATTGCGACTGGCTCGGCATCTTCTGGGTGCATTTCTTCTACGTGCTCGACACCGTGCTGGTCGCGGTTGCATTTCGCCGGATCGACCCCGGGACGGCGGTGCCGCGCGCTGTCGCGCTGTCGATGGGGTTGCCGATGGTGATCGGGCTCGAGCGCGGCCAGATCATGCTGGTCGCGTTCGCCTGCGTCGTGCTGGCGTTCGGCCCGCTGCTCAAATCGGCGCGGCTGCGCTGGCTGGCGCTTGGCCTCGCGATCAACTTCAAATTCTACCTCCTGTCGATCCTGTTCCCGCAATTGCTCAAGCGTCGCTGGCGCTGGTTCGAGGGCGCCACGATCGCGACCGTCCTGGTCTACGTCGTCACCTATTGCCTCCTGGGCCGCGGGACGCCGATGGAGCTGTTCAGCAACGCGACCAGGTTTCAGGCCCTGGCCGGCAGCCCGCTAGATGTCTGGCTCGCCAGTACCTATAATCCCTTCCTCTCCCTCGCCGAAGACCCAAACTATCAAGCGATCGCGGTGATCGGGTCGCGAATCGTCGAGCGCGGCGTCGCGATCATCACGATCAGCCTGCGCGTGACGCAGGCGACCGTGCTGCTGGCCGTAGTCGCCGCGTGGCTTCGGCCCGAGGTCGTGTCGATCAACCGGCTGACGCTGCTCGGCGTCGCGTTCGCTATGATCACCGTCGACTCGCAATATTACGCCGTGTCGGTGCTGGTGTTCTTCGTCTTTATGGAACACTGGCGCGGGGTCGCGATGAAGTTGGCGATCGTGCTTACCTATCTGCTGTGCCTGCCCCTCGACCTAGCGATCGACCGCCTGCCGCAGCTGGTGCTCGACACCTATATCTTCGGGCGGACCGAGCTGGTGACCTATTACATCATGCTCGGGCCATTCATCAGGCCGGGTCTGATGATGCTCGTCGCCCTGCTGGCCGCGTGCGCCACGATCCGCGCGGTGTGGGACGACGTCCAGCGGCAGGGCTGGCGGGCCCGCTGGCGCTTCCGCCACGACTTTCCCATCATGGTCGGCCCCGGCACGGCGTCGCCGCCGGCGACCTGCCGTCAGGCGGTCACGCCCGAACGCGCACGGTAATCGGCAATCTGGCCGTTCGTGACGCCGCGCGCGTCGGCGCCGCCGGCGACCGCCTTGTGCCAGTCGACGATCCAGCCGAGCGCGTCGGTGAGCGGCAGCGTTGGGCGCCAGCCGAGTTCCGCCCTGGCCTTCGAGCAATCGAGGCGGAGCAGCCCGGCCTCGTGCGGCACCGCGCCGCGGAACGGCACCGGCTCTGCCGCATCGCCCCAGGCGGCGCGCATCCGCTCGACGATCCACGACACCGGCCGGGCGTCGTCGTCCGAGGGGCCGAAGTTCCACGCGTCGGCGATCCGACGATCCCCCGCCAGCAGCCGCTCGGCGATGAGCAGGTAGCCGCCCAGCGCCTCCAGCACATGCTGCCAAGGCCTGACCGCGTCGGGTGACCGGATCGCCGGCGCCTCGCCCGCTTCGAACGCCCGCACCAGGTCGGGGACGAGGCGGTCGAGCGCCCAGTCGCCACCGCCGATGACATTGCCCGCGCGCACCGAGGCGAGCGCCGGCGCGCCCTCGCCCGAGAAGAATGAACGGCGATAGGCAGCGATGACCAGCTCGGCCGCGCCCTTGCTGCTGCTGTACGGATCGTGCCCGCCCATCGGGTCGGATTCGCGGTAGGGCCAGACCCATTCGCGGTTCTCGTAGCATTTGTCGGTGGTGATGCAGATGGCGGCGCGAACGCCCGGCGTCCGGCGCGCCGCCTCCAGCAGGTGCACGGTCCCCATCACGTTGGTGGCGTAGGTTTCGACCGGCTGCTCGTAGGACAGGCGGACCAGCGGCTGGGCGGCGAGGTGGAAGACGACCTCCGGCCTCGCGCGCTCGACGACGTCGACCAGCGCGGACAGGTCGCGGACGTCGCCCTCGACATGGGTGACCAGCTCGCCGACGCGGGCCGCCTCGAACAGGCTGGGATCGGTCGGCGGGGGCAGGGCGAAGCCGGTGACCTCGGCGCCGAGCTGGTGCAGCCACAGCGACAGCCAGCTGCCCTTGAACCCGGTATGGCCGGTGACCAGGACGCGGCGGCCGCGCCAGGCGTCGTCGCTCACCAGCGCTTCCACGGCGCCGCGCCGGAGTTCCACAATTCCTCGAGATGGATGCGGTCGCGCAACGTGTCCATCGGCTGCCAGAAGCCGGCGTGGCGGTACGCGACGAGCTCGTGGTTGGTCGCGAGCGTCATCAGCGGCTCCTGTTCCCACACCGCTTCCGGGCCATCGACCAGGTCGAGCACGCTCGGGTCGGCGACGAAGAAACCACCGTTAATCTGGCCGCCGTCGCCGGCCGGCTTCTCGCGAAAATTGGTGACGAGGTTGCCGTCGAACTCCAGCGCGCCGAAGCGGCCGGGCGGCGTGACCGACGTGATCGTCGCGCGGCGGCCATGCGCCTTGTGGAAGGCGATCAGGTCGGCGACGTCGATGTCGGCGACGCCGTCGCCATAGGTGAAGCAGAAAGGCTCGCCGGGCGTCAGATAGGAGCGGATCGCGCGAAGCCGGCCGCCGGTCATGGTGTCGGCGCCCGTTTCCACCAGGGTGATGCGCCACGGCTCGCTGCGCGAATGGTGCACCTCCAGCCCGTTGCGGGTGAGGTCGATCGTCACGTCGGCGGTGTGCAGGAAATAGTTGGCGAACCACTCCTTGATGACATAGCCCTTGTAACCGAGGCAGACAATGAAATCGGTCAGCCCGGCGGCGCCGTAGATTTTCATGATGTGCCACAGGATCGGCATGCCGCCGATCTCGACCATTGGTTTGGGCCGGACCGAGGTCTCCTCGCCCAGCCTGCTGCCGAGACCGCCGGCCAGGATCACAGTTTTCATAGGAACTCCAAAGCGACCGGGCGCGTGTACGTGCTCTCCAGGCGGTGTCAATCCGGCGCTCGACGAGTTGTCACGCGGCTTAGTTGTCCCTACGGGCGATGCCCTCCCAAGAACCAGGAAGCCGCGACACCCGTGCCGAGTACGACCAGAACCGGCACGGTGCGATGGCTCCTGCTCCTCCTATTGCTGGCGGCGGCGGCGTGGCTGCGGGCGCAGGGACTCGACTTCGGCCTGCCGGCGCTCAACGATCCCGACGAGCCGATCTTCGCGCTGCTGGCGCTCAGGCTATTGCGCGAGGGGACGCTCAACCCGGCCTGGTTCGGCCATCCCGGCACGACCACGATCTACGCGTTGGCGATGGTCGATGTGCTGGTGTTCGCGATCGGCAGCGCCACCGGGCGGTTCGCCGGCACCGAAAGCTTCGCGGCGGCGATCTACGCCGATCCGGGGGTGGTGATCCTGCCCGGCCGGATGTTCATCGTCGCGTGCGGACTGCTGACGATCGCGCTCAGCTTCGTACTCGCGCGGCGGCTGTTCGGCGACCGTGTCGCGTGGCTCGCGGCGGCGTTGCTGGCGATCGACCCGGTCCATACCCGCTATTCGCAGATCATCCGCACCGACATGCAAGCGACCGTGTTCATGCTGCTGTCGCTGCTCGCTGCGGTTCAGGTGGCGCGCGAGGGCCGGCGACGCGACTACCTCGTCGCCGGCGTGTGGCTAGGCATCGCCTGCGCGACCAAATGGCCCTCGGCGCTCGGTTGTGTCGCGATCGCCGGTGCCTGCGTCACGCGAATGGTCGAGCACCCGGACGATCGCCGACGCCAGTTCCGCAACCTCTGCCTGGCCGCGCTCGCCGCGGTCGCGGCGCTGTTCGCCGCCTCGCCCTACCTGCTGCTCGACTACCGGACGGTCGCGGCCAACCTGCTCGGCGAAGCGCGGCCGCGACATCTTGGGGCGACCGGCCATGGCCTCCTCGGCAATGCGTGGTGGTATTTGTCGGGCCCGCTCAGGACCGCGCTGGGCGCCGCCGGGTTGGTCTTGACGACCGTTGGGCTGGTCGTCGCCGGCCGACGCAGCCGCGCCTTCCTGGCGACGGTCGTGCCGTTGCTGGTGGTGATGTTCGTCGCGATCAGCGCGCAGTCGCTGGTCTGGGAGCGGTGGACGGTGCCGCTGCTGCCGCTCATGACCGTGGCGATGGCGGTCGGCATCGTCGCGGTCGCGCGTTGGGTTTCGCGCGGGGTGGGCGAGCGCTGGCGTTGGCCGGCCGGCGTGGCGACGGCGGGAGCGCTGACGCTGTCGGTAGCGATTCCGGCGACGGTGACGATCCGCGGCAACGCGGCCGAGCGTCGCACCGATACCCGCCAGCTGGCGACCGAGTGGGCGCGGCGGCATATCGCGCCGGGAAGCACGGTGATCGTCGAGCATCTGGCGTTCGACGTCCTCGACCGTCCGTGGCGCTTCCTGTTCCCGGTCGGCTCGCTTGGCTGCGTCGACGCGCTCGCCGCGCTGCGGGGCCGGGTACGGTATTCGCAAATCGGCCAGTCGCGTGGACCGCACGCCATCATCGACCTGGGCTCGATCGCCTCGGCGACGCTGCCGAGTTGCCGCGCCGATTATGCGATCCTGGTCAATTACGATCGCTATCTGGCGGAGGCCGACCGTTTCCCCGAGCAGGTCGCGCTGTACGGCCGGGTGGTCCGGCCTGGCAGCGTGCTGGCGACCTTCCGCCCCGAGCGCGGCCGCATCGGGGGACCGGTCGTCCGTGTCGTTCGGGTCGGCCGTCGGTTCGAGTGATCGCGCCCGAAAAGGGGCGGGGAGCTGCGGCGGCCCTCGCTGGACCAAACCGAAAAGGCTGCTAGATACAAGGCGATATTGGGCGCTCGGGGGATTGCATGGGTTTCGGGGTGAAGCGGCATCGCGCCGCACTGTTGGCCTGTGTCGGTATGGCGCTGTTGGCGAGCGGGTGCAGCAGCGGCGGCGACACGACGAATGATGCCGGCGCCCCGGTCGTGGTCGTGCCGGCACCGACCCCAACAGCAACGCCGACCCCGACACCCACCCCCACGGCGATCATGGGCGTCACCGAATCATCGTCCGCGAGCTTCGCGTCGCCGTGGGCGATGGTGTTCATGCCCGACGGCGACCTGCTCGTGACCGAGCGTACGTCGACCTTTGTCGATCCCGGCCGGCTTTGGGTGGTGACGCAGGCCGGCGCGAAGACCCAGGTCGCGGGGCTGCCGACCAATATCGGCGTGCTCGATGTCGCGCTGCATCCACGGTTCTAGTCGAACCGACTGGTTTACCTTACCTTTATCGAGCCCGGCGGGCCGGACGAGCCGCGGATCGGCCGCGCCGCGGCCTTGCCGTCGCAAAACCCAGCGGGCATCGCGGTCGCGATTGGCACGATGTCGACCGACGGCGCCCGGCTGGAAGGCGTCCGCGTCGCCTGGCGGCAGACCAAGGTCGTCAGCGATCCGGGATCGGGCGAGCCGGGCGGGCGCATGGCCTTTTCACCCGATGGCGCTTACCTTTTCGTCGCGGCGGGGGATCGGCAGGAGTTGATGCCGGTGCAGGATCTGTCCAATACCCTGGGCAAGACTATCCGCCTGCTCGCCGACGGCAGTATCCCAACCGACAACCCATTCGTCGGTCGCGTCGGCGCGATGCCGGAAATATGGTCGCTGGGTCACCGCAATCCCTATGGCATGGTGTTCGACGCGTCCGGCAGGCTGTGGCAGCACGAGATGGGACCGATGGGTGGCGACGAGTTGAACGTCATCCAGCGCGGCGGCAACTATGGCTGGCCGCTGGTGTCGAATGGCGAGAACTATGGTGGCAGCCCGATCCCCGATCACGCATCCGGCGATGGCTTCGTGGCGCCGACAACGTCGTGGACGCCGGTCATCGCGCCGGCCGGCATGATCATCTATTCCGGCAGCTTGTTCGGTGCTTGGCGGGGCAACGCGCTGATCACCGGGCTCCGGTCGGACGGGCTGGTGCGCGTCGCGCTAGATGGCGAGAACGCCAGCGAAGTCGCGCGCGTTTCGCTTGGCGCGCGCATTCGCGAGGTGGAACAAGGGCCCGACGGCGCTATCTGGGTGCTGGAGGACGGTCCCGATGGCGGACGGCTGGTGCAATTGCGTCCGTTGTTCTGACGTCGTCGACCCAGCCCCGGGATCTTAAGACGTAGTTCAAGACGGCCCACGCCCTGAATCGCCATCGCCGCCGCGCTCCCGGAGGCGCGAGTCGATCTGATCGCTGGCGGGCATATGATCCCGGCCATCGCCCCGGTCGAGACCGCGCTGTTCCTGGAAGCGGCGGTGAAGCGGGTGGCCGCAGGGTAATGTCCGCCGCTTTGCACACGTCCCGCCGCGCGGTATTGCCTAGGCATCCAATCGACGAAAGGGTATTCCATGGAATCGAACGAAGGGGGCGCGGCGTTGCTGCTCGTCAGCATGTTGATCTCCTGCCTGGAGAACGGCGTGATGATCACCGCCGCCGACATGGAGATGGCGCTGATCAAGCTCCGCACGCATCCGACGACGTCGCAACAGCGCGGCGAGATCGACCGCGCGCTGGCGGTGGTGCAGGAGCTGAAGGCGGTACGGGCGAGTTAGATTAAAGCGCACTACTGCGCTGTGCCCAGCTTTATCCAGTTCCCCGGCGGAGGCCGGGGCCCAGTCACGCTGTGCTTAGACAGGAACGCGGAACGCACTCTCCGCGACCATCCTAACTGGGCCCCGGCCTTCGCCGGGGAACAAGCTTGATCAAGCCAAGTCGGCGTCTTGAACGCTCAGCCGAAATCGTCGTCGGGGGCCGGCTCGCGGCTTCGGCCGAAGCCGCGTAGCTTGTCGGCCAAGGTGACGCGCTTGCCGCCCGGCGTCGCTTCGGCCACGTTTCGGCTGGCCAGCGCGGCGCCGGCGGCGGCGGCGAACATCACCGATTGCGCGTCGGCGGGGCTGGGGTTGGTTGGCTTGGCGGCGGGCGCGGCGCGCTTGGGCGTCGCCGGGCGCGGGCGGCTGTCGTGAAAGGGAGCAACGCGCAGCTTCGATTCGTGGTCGACCGGGCAGGCGACGCCGGCGGGGTCGAGGCCGCGATAATAGAGTTTCTGCCAACGGTCGGCGGTGGCGACGGGGTTCGCCTCGACCACCCATTTCTGGAACTCGTTGCGCGACTTGCTCCACGCGTCGAACGCTTCCTTCAGCTCGGGCACCTCGGCGATCGGCCGGATGCGCGGCTCGGCGCCGCCGACGACGCCGCGCTGGACGGGGAAGAAGAACAGAAACGGCTCGTCCTCCTCGAAGCGGATCCACTCGTTGGCGCGGGTGAAGCGCCAGTTCATGGTGAAGGTGTAGGGCGACCAGTCGGTCTCGATCACGCCGCCCAGCGGCGCGATGCCGTGCTTGACACCGTTGGGCGGGCCGCCGACCCACAGGTTCCACCCCTCCGGCGTGCGGATCAGCCCTTCGAGGTGGAAGGTGATGGTGCCGGCGCCGAACAGCGACACGGGCACCTGGTGCGGCTTGCAACCGGCGTCGACGCGGATCTCGACGCACTCGGCTCCCTGGCCGCCGTTCCACCGCGCCGAAAAGCCGCACGGGCTGAGCACTTCCCAGCCGTGCGAATTGGCGATGGCGAGCGGCAGGCAGCGATAGGCGAAGCGGTCGGGCGTCTCCTCCATCCAGTCGCGCTTGGGGCTGGCGGGTCGGATGCGCGGCTCCCAGCCGTCATAGACGTAGCAGGTCAGGTCCATGCGCGCGGTTGTGCCGGGCCGGACGGGCGGTTGCAACCGGTCATAGCTGGCGCAGCGCGCTGGCCGGACGCGCGTTCAGGATCGGCCAGGAACCGAGCAGCCCGATCGCCAGCGTCACGCCGGCACCAATGCCTAGCGTCGCAAGCACGGTGGGATAGCTCGGCAGCCATTCGAACTCGAACAGCTGGGTGACGACGTACCAGCCGCCGCCCAAGCCCAGCGCCAGCGCGACGATGGCGAGGACGACGGCGAGGAGGGCGTACTCGATCGCCTGGACGCCGAGCACCTGCGCGCGGGTCGCGCCCAGCGTCTTCAGGATGACGCCGTCATAGGTCCGAGCCTCGCGCGCCGCCGCGATCGCGCCGATCAGGACGGCGATGCCGGCGAGGATGGCAACCGAGGCGGCGGCGGTGATCGCGGCGGCCATTTGCGCGACCACGTCGCGGACCTGGGCGATGATGCCGCGCACCTCGATCACCGACACCGATGGGAAACGCGGAAGCAGCGCGCGCGTCACCGCGCCGTCGCGCCCGGGCGGCAGGTCGATCGTCGCGGCCAGATTGTGCGGCGCGTCGGCCAGCGCGCTGGGGGAGAAGACGAGGACGAAGTTGAAGCCGAGCGTGTCCCAGTTGATCCGGCGGAACGAGGCGATCGTCGCCCGCCGCTCGACGCCGAGCAGCGTGACGGTGATCGGGTCGCCGAGCTTCAGGTCGAGAACGGTGGCGAGGCGCTCGTCGACCGACACCAGCGGCGGGCCGGCGTAGCCCTGGGGCCACCAGCGGCCGGCGACGATCTCGCTGCCCTCGGGCAGGGTGGCGGAATAGGTCAGGCCGCGCTCGCCGCGTAGCGCCCACGCGCCTTCGGGTATTTCGGCGAGGTCGGCGACGCGGGTCGTCGCGTATTCGGTGATCGTGCCGCGCAGCGCCGGGACGGTGCGGACGGTCGCGCGTGGCTCGGCGGTGACGACGATGCGGCGAAACTCGCCCTCGCGGTCGCGCGGCACGTCGAGCGCGAACAGCGCCGGCGCGCGTTGCGGCACGGTGCGGGCGATGTTGGCGTCGAGGCTGGTGCGGATCGCCGCCAGGAGGACGAACAGGGTCAGGCCGAGGCCGAGCGCCACGACCAGGGTCGCGGTCTTGGCG
>CAXTRJ010000017.1:0-22198 GCA_964246585.1 uncultured Sphingomonas sp.
CTTCCACTCACTCGTGGATGATGCACCATCAAAGGCCGGGATCAAACACCTAGCCGCCGCGGCGGCGGCCGCGAAGCTGCCCCGCTCGACGGTGCTGACGAAGCTCTGCATCGCGATCAGTCGATCCATTCCTCTCTCCCGGTAACGACTGAACGAACTACCGTCGCATTGTCGCCGTGCGGAAGCCGACATACCTGTCCGTGGGCACGGCGAGGTAAACGACGCTTTTGCGGCTAGACCCTGACTGACGCATGGAAACGGAGACGTTCAATGGCGGTGAAATCGATATTCGACTTCAAGTTCCCGGCGGAGGCAGCCAAGGACGGGCTGCGGCTCGCTCAGGCCATCGGCAACGACATGCCGCCGTTCGAGGGTTACCTCGACCACGAAATTATCCAGGACGTCGCCGACCCGGGCCATATTTTGGTCAACACGCGCTGGGCCAGCCGCGAGCAGGCCGAAGCGGTTCTCGGCAGCTATCAGCAGGACGACAAGATCAAGGAGGCCGAAAAGCTTGTTCCAGGCGGACCGCAAGGCTTCATCGGAGAGGTCCTGACCTGAAGGCGACCACCGCAGGAAGGTGCGCTCCGTATGTCCGGACCAGCGTCGATCCCTAACGATCTTCCGACGGCAAGGATTGTGCGCGCAAGCCTCCCCGAATAATGGAAGCGAACGCCTCGGCGGCTTCGGCTTGGCTGCACCCGCCGCGCAGGATCGCGGCCGAGAGCGCTTCGCCCGCGCCGACGAGGCCTACGCAGCGTCGTTCCAGTTCGGCCGGCGATAAGGGGCTGTGCGGTTTTAACACCGACACGAACATCCGAACGGCATTGTCGAGCAACTCCTGGAAGACCGCGGCCTTCTCCTCGCTGCCCGCCAACGCGGCGCCAACCGCGGTAAACTCATCCGCTGTGTCGGCGGCGCAATCGATATAAGCGGCGGCCAGATCCCTGACGGTTTCCCCGAGAGTTCGCTTGCCGGTGACCATCGCCTGCCGGAAGGCATCCACCCGCTCGATGTCGATCGATCTGTAGAGTTCGATCAGCAATCCCGATCGCGTTCCGAAATGATCGTAGGCGACCGGCTTCGAAACTCCTGCGCGGGCGGCTAGATGCCCTAGGGTCAGCCGGTCAGCTCCTTCATCGCGCACGATCAGTCGCGCGACCTCGATCAGCTGACGTCGCCGCTCCGCCTTGGGAAGTCGGGGCGAAGCTTTTCTTCCGACGGCGGCCTTTGCCTCCCTCCCCGCCTCACCGCTGTCCATTGCGAAACCTACTTTTAGTAGGTACATTGTTACCGATGGTAGGGTCCTTGGACCGAAAGAACGCATGTGGTGTCATCATAACCCGTTCAGCTCGATGGCGGTTCCGGCGTCGTCGATCGTTGGACGGCACGCCTTCTGGGGGCTGCCTCATCCACCCGTTTCGAACGGATTGGTGAAACCACAATAAAGCTGAAGGTGTCGTGATGCATGACGTTGTCAATTCGCAGCCTTCGACCGAGCCGTTCGCGCTACGCCGAGCCCAGGTGCAACTGAACGGAGAGTCGTTTCACGTGGTCGAGCAGGGCGAGGGGCCGTCCGTCCTCTTCTGTCACGGCTTTCCCGACACGGCGGAGACCTGGCGCAGCCAGATGCGCGCCGTCGCGGAAGCGGGCTACCGCGCGGTGGCGCTCGACATGCGGGGCTACGGGGAAAGCTATGCCCCCTCCGACGTAAGCCTCTACAGCGCACCCCACACCGTGGGCGACCTCGTGGGCGTGCTCGATGAACTCGGCATTGGGACCGCCGTGCTCGTCGGCCATGACTGGGGCGCGGACGTCGCCGCGCGCGCCGCCGTGATGCGACCGGACCGCTTTCGCGCGATCGTCTCGGTAAGCATCCCGTTCCAGCCCCGCGGCGAGATCAGCACATGGGACGAGCTTCGCGGGCAGGGCCTGGGTAACCGCTACTACGCGTTCGACATGATGAAGCCGGGCAGCGAGGAACGCTTCGAGCCCGCCGGGAAGACGATCCCCAACGTCCTGTATTGGCTGTCGGCGAGCCCGCCGCCGGGCACGGGATGGGATCCCGTAGACTCGGCCCGGACCATGCTTCGGCCCTCCCCGGTGGCGGTGCCGAGCTGGGCTGATTCGGCCTACGTCGCCCATACGATCCGCTCGTTCGAGAAGACCGGGTTCCACGGCGGGCTCAACTACTACCGCGCCGCGCAGGCGACGTTCGATCTTACGCCGGCGTTCAAGAACGCGCTGATCAGGCAACCGTCGCTGTATATCTGGGGCGCCGAGGACGGCCTCTGCCGATTGTTCCATCCGACGCCCCCGACGTCGGAGGAGATGCGGCAGTTGGCGCCCGGCCTGGTCGATGTCGTCCGTCTGGACGGCGTGGGCCACTGGATCCAGCACGAGGCGAGCGATCGCCTGAATGCCGAGCTGCTCAAGTTCCTGGGTGCGATCGGGCCGCTGGAGGACGTGAAAAGATGAGGGAAGACAACATCGAGATCATGAAGAGGGTTTGCGAATTGCAGACCTCGCACGAAATCGACAAACTCTTGGGGCATCTGCACGACGACGCCGTGTGGGAGGAGGTCGCGCTTGGCATCGTCGCGAACGGTCACAGCGAGATACGGACGATGTTGGAGGAAATCTACGCGTCGATGCCGGACCATGTGGCGGCGCTGACGTCCACCATGGCCGAAGAAGAGCGCGGGGCCGCGGAGTTCGACATGTCGGGGACGGTCCGCGGCGAGTATCGTGGACAACAGCCGACGGGCAAGTCCTTCACCGTGCGGGTGGGGTCGAACGTGCAATTCGCGCAAGGACGCGTGACGCGCTGGTCCTCGTACAAGGACAGCTACGCCTTGATGCTCGAAAACCCGGCGGCGCCGCCCAAGGAGTACGGCTATCGTTTGGACGCACTGAACGTCCCGCGCTTCGACGACGCGACGACGGACATCCTGGTCAAAGCGGCTAGCGCCTTCCCGTCGGACGGCTTCAACATCGTCCTGCACGACTTCCACGGCGCGGCGGCGCGCGTCGCGCCGGAAGCGACCGCCTTTCCGCTCCGGCGGGAGCATATCAACGTCCAGTTCGCCGCCGGTTGGAACGTCGCCGCCGGCGAGCGCGACGAGGAGGGCGTCGGCTGGCTCCGCCGGAACAGGGCGGCGCTGTCGCCATCGAGGCCGCGCGGCGGCTATCCGAACGTCCTTGGGCCCGATCAGCCGGACAGCGTGCGGGCCTTCTACGGCGACGCCGTGCCCCGGCTGATGCGGGCGAAGGAGCGTCACGATCCGGAAAGCGTCATCCGTAGCGGCAACGGCAGGCTTTGATGCGGTTCGAGCCTTCGAGGGGTACCAACGATCGAGGGGCAAGTGGCCTAGGCGGACAGGCGACCCGACCACCGTGTCACCGTACCCGATGATCACACGACAGGAAGACGACATGAACCTTGTGGCCTCGATCCGGACCGGCGACCTCGCGGCGGCAGCCGAACTCATCCGCGCGGACGTGGACGTGAACCGCGCCGCGTCCGACGGCCTCACGCCCCTGATGATCGCCGCGGGTCTCGGGCAGCCGCAGATGGTGGACCTACTGCTGACGGCGGGTGCGCAGGTGCTCGCGGTCGAGGCGCGCGCGGGCGCGACGGCGCTTCACAAGGCGGCCCTGTCGGGCAACCCGGATGTCGTGGGGCTGATCCTCGACCACGGCGCGTTCATCGATCAGCAGTCCCCCATCCTCGGGCACACGGCCCTCATGGACGCGGTCGTGTACAAGCACGAGGACGTGGTCCGGTTTCTTCTGAGCCGCGACGCGAGGACGATCATCAGGAACCACTGGCGCGAGACCGCGCTCGACCTCGCCAGGCGGGACGGCCTCGACGTGATCGCGCGCCTGATCGAGGCGAAGGACGAGGCCGATGCCGGCCGGATCCGCGCCCAGCCGATCGTGCCGGCGATCCAGACGGGCGATCTGGGCGAGGTCGAACGGCTCATCGCCGCCGGCACCGCCATCGACGAGCGAGTGCCAATGGTGGGACACCCCGACGACGACTACACGCCGCTCGCCATCGCCGCCCGTGAAGGGCATGTCGGCATCGTCCGCGCGCTGCTCGAGGCCGATGCCGACCCCCGTTGCGCGATCGGATTATTCCGCGGCACGGCGCTGCACGAAGCCAGTTATTTCGGGCATGCCGGCGTGGTCAGGGCGATGACGGAAGCGCGCGAGCACGCCGGAGCGCGGGCGTCCGGGCTTGATGCGCAAGGTGCTTTGAACGGCATGACGCCGCTGCACGACGCGGTCTGGCACGGGCATGGTGAGGTGGCCAAGGCCTTGGTCGAGGCCGGTGCCCGGCTTGACCTGAGAACACACGCGGGGCTCACGCCTCGGGAACTGGCCGTCCACTACGGCTACGACGATCTCGCCCGCTTCCTCGCCGACGCCGAGCAAGCGTGAGCATGTCCCGAGCGAACCGCGTTCACGCTCACCATTCCGGAATCTTCGAGGCGACACTATGTTCAGGCTGTCTCGCAGAACGCTGCTCGCCGGCTCTGGTGCGGCCGCGATGACCTCCGCCTTATCCGCGTTTGGGCGGACGGCGGTCATGCCGCCCGTCCGAAAGGTCAACACCAACGGCATCGACTTGGCCGTCCATGAGGCGGGCTCCGGCCCGGCCGTCGTCCTGCTGCACGGCTTTCCCGGGCTGGCCTTCACCTGGCGCCACCAGATCCCGGCGCTCGCCGGCGCGGGCTACCGCGTGATCGTTCCCGACCTGCGCGGCTATGGCCTGAGCGACGCGCCGGGCGCGGTGGAGGATTACGACATCGCCCATCTGACGGGCGACCTGGTGGGCCTGCTGGACGCGCTCGGCGTCAGCCAAGCGGTGTTCATGGGACACGACTGGGGCGGCTTGCTCGCCTGGCAGATGCCGCTGCTCCACCCGGCGCGGGTAGCGGGCGTGATCGGGGTCAACACGCCGTTCATCCCGCACTGGATGCTGTGGCTGCACCCCGACCTCGTCGCGGCCGCCCTGCCGGAGGGCCGGACCTTCGTCGCCGACCCGCGTATCGACCCCATCGCCCAGATGCGCGAGGTCTACAGCCCCGAAATGTACGTCCTGCTGTTCCAGGACGGTCGAGTGGCCGACGACGCGATGCACGGGGATCCGCGCGGCACCTTGCGGAGCGGGTATCGCAAGGACCTGTTCACGTCCGCCGACTGGGACAAGCTGCCGCCTGAGGCCGCGAACGTGGAATATTACGGACAGCCCCTGCCGCCCGAGCTGCCGGGGCGCGACGTTCTGATTGCGCGGGAGCTGGACGCCTATGTCGCGGGCTTCCGGCGCTCCGGCTTCACGCCGCCGATCAACTGGTACCGCAACCTGTCCCGGAACTGGAGGGCGGGCCTCGACCTCGATCAGACCGTCCGCGTTCCGTCCATGATGGTGTCGGCGGCTAACGACGTGGTCCTCCGGCCGAGCATGGCGAACGGCATGGATGCCCACGTGCCCGACCTGGAAAAGCATGTCGTCGCCGACTGCTGGCATTGGACGCCCGAGGAGAAGCCGGAGGAACTGAACCGATTGGCCATCTCCTGGTTGACCAGACGTTTTCCGTCGAAGTAGCCGCACGGGTACTGCGTTGACGGGTCGGCGGATGAGATCAAGGTCGACCGTCGTCGATCCGGAGCCCGCGGCACTCCCGCCAGGCCGGCGTAACCGCTGGTCGCCAAGCCGGCGATCGAGTAGATGCGGCCGGCGCTTCGAATGGCAGGCGGCAGAAGCGTCCGGTCTCGGGCCTTGTCTCACCAGCTCCGTGTCCAACACGATCCGGCCGTCGGGTGCGGGGTCGCATCTTGGCAAGGTTTCTTCATCTTGATCGTGGTTCCGGCGCATGGCTGTTAACCGTCGCGCGGCGCTGGTCGTGGCGTTGGGCACGAGCTGGATCGCGAGCGGGGGCAGCTTTCTCGGCATGCGCGTGGTCACGCAGTCGCTGCCGCCTGTGACCGTCACCGCGATGCGGATGCTGGGCGCCTGCCTGATTCTTGCGGTGCCGGTCCTGTGGCGGCTGCGCGATCCCGCCAATCGGCCCAACGTCGGCGAGATCGGCAACGCGATCGTCTCGGGCGTCCTGCTTCTCGTGCTCGGCCAGATGATGTTGGTGATCGGTGTGTCGACGACGCCCGCCGGCACCGCGGCGGTGTTCGGCTCGGCGTCCCCGCTGATGCTCGCCATTCTCGCATGGTGGTGGGCGGGCGAGCCGCTCGGAGGACGCCGGCTCGTCGGTTTGGCCCTGGGCTTCGCCGGCCTTGTTCTGATGGGGTGGAGCGCGGTGTCGGAGGGCAGCCTTAGCCTGCCGGGGACGGCCGCCATCCTGTTCAGCGCCGCCGCTTGGGCGGTCGGCTCGTTCTGGGGCGAGCGCCGGCGCCTGCCGCGCGACGCGGTGGTGTCGATCACGGTCCAGACGATCGTGGCCGCGGTCGTGATCGCCGCGCTCGTTCCGCTCTCGGGCGAGTGGGAGCGGGTCCACCTCGTCGCGGTTCCGCCGAAGGCATGGGGCGCGATGGCGTTCGTGATCGCGACAGGCCTTCTCCTGTTCAGCAGTTTCTCCTGGCTGAACGCCCGCACGTCGGGCACACTGGCGAACACCTTCACCTACGTCGCCCCCGTTCTGACGCTGATCCTGGGAGCGCTGCTGCTAGGCGAGCCCCTGACGATCGGCAGGGGCGCCGCGGCGGCGGTCGCACTGGTCGGCGTCGCCCTGATCGTCAGCGCGGGGGGAAAGGAGAAGCGCGAAGGCTGAGCGGGGTCGACCAGGCCCTTTCTTCCCGAAGCGGGTCAGCATCGGACCGGCAGGGTGCTGGTTCTCAACCAATCGACCATCGCGGCCAGTGCCGGCGGCTGCTGGAGTCGGCTGACGTAGTGAAGAAAATAGCCGGCGTGCGTCGTGGTCCAGCGATCAAGCACGCTGATCAGCCGGCCCGCGCGGCAGTGAGCCTCCACCTGGTCGGCGAAGACATAGGCCAAGCCGTCTCCCGCCAGTGCGGCGTCGAGGATGAGATCGCTGTCGTTGAAGGTAACCCGCCCTTTCACCTTTATCGAGAAACTACGCTCCTCATCCTGAAAGGGCCAAGAGTGCAGGGCGCCGGTACCCATCCGGTGTCCGATGCAGTCGTGAGCGACTAGATCCTGAGGCCGGGCGGGCACTGCATGTCGCGCGAAGTAGCTTGGAGCTCCGACCAGGGCGGTTGGGATCTCACCGCTGATGCGCACGCTCACCATGTCCTTGGCGACCCGCTCGCCGAGCCGGATGCCGGCATCGAAACCGTCGGCCACGATGTCCCTGAGCTGGTCCTCCGCGCAGACCTCCACCGCTATGTCCGGAAAGCGATGGAGGAAGGCCGGCAGCGCGGGTCCGAGCACGAGGCGCGCCGCGTGCTTCACCGCGGTCACGCGCACGGTTCCCGCCGGCACGCTTCTGTTCGCGCTCAACCGGCCGACGGCGGCGTTGATGTTCGCGAACGCCGGGACGATCGTCTCCAGAAGTTTTTCTCCGGCCTCCGTCGGTGCCACGCTGCGGGTCGTGCGGGTGAGCAGCCGCACGCCGAGCCGCGTTTCCAGCGCCTTCACGCAATGGCTGAGCGCCGAAGGTGACATGTCGAGCTTGACCGACGCTCGGGTGAAGCTTCGCTCCTCGGCTACCATGGCGAAGGCCAAAAGGTCGGCGAACTGGTCACGCCTCATTGGTGCATGGCTTTCACAAGAGCATCCCGTCCACCACCGGCCTACCTTCGTGGGGATAAGGCGCGATCGGGGCTGGCATCGTCGACCGCGCGCTCGTCACTGGCCAAGGGCGGCCTACATTTCGAAGGTCTGCGGATGCTGATATCAGTGAACGGCCGAACTCACGACGTCGATGTCGATGTGCGAACCTCGCTTCTCGACCTCCTTCGCGATCACCTCCATCTTACCGGCACCAAGAAGGGCTGCAACCAAGGCGCCTGCGGTGCCTGCACCGTGCTGGTCGACGGCGAGCGGATCAACTCGTGCCTGGCGTTGGCCGTGCAGTACGGCGAGCGCGCGGTCACCACCATCGAGGGCATCGGCGGACCCGAGGCGCTCCACCCGTTGCAGCAGGCCTTCATCGATCATGACGGTTTCCAGTGCGGCTACTGCACGCCGGGTCAGATATGCTCCGCGATCGGCATGGCCGCCGAAGCTGAACGAGGCGTGCCCAGCGCGGTATCGGTCGACATCGCGGTTGACGCCTTCACGCTCGACCATGACGAGGTCCGCGAGCGGATGAGCGGCAACCTGTGCCGCTGCGGCGCTTATAACGGGATCGTCGCCGCGATCACCGAAACCTTCGACGCGAGGCCGGCCCGATGAAGTCGTTCAGCTACGAGCGGGCCACCGACGTTCCGTCAGCCCTGCGGCTCACGGCGGATCGGCCGGGAGCCAAATATTTGGGCGGCGGCACCAACCTCGTCGACCTCATGCGGGAAACGGTCGAGCGACCCGAGGCGCTCGTCGACGTGACGGCGCTCAACCGCGATATCGAGGAACGGGCGGACGGCGGCCTCGTCATCGGCGCGGGCGCGAGCAACACCGCCGTCGCCGCTCACCCCGCGATCCGGGAGCGCTTTCCCGTGCTAGCCAAGGCGATCCTTGCTGGGGCGTCGGGGCAGATCCGCAATGTGGCGACGGTCGGCGGCAACCTCCTGCAGCGGACGCGGTGCTATTATTTCTACGACGATGCCGCCCGGTGCAACAAGCGCTCAGCGAACGCCGGCTGCGACGCTCGACGGCTTCAACCGCATCCACGCGATCCTGGGCGCGTCCCCGTCGTGCGTCGCCACGCATCCGTCGGACATGTGCGTGGCGCTCGCGGCGCTCGACGCGGTCGTCCACCTGGAAGGGCCAGCGGGCACCCGCAGCGTGCCGATCGCCGAGTTCCACCGGCTTCCCGAGGACGCGCCGCAGATCGAGACGGATCTGCGTCCCGGCGAGCTGATCATCGCGGTGGAGCTGCCGGCCACGTCCTTCGCGGCGCGATCGACCTACCGCAAGGTACGCGACCGGGCGTCCTACGCCTTTGCGCTCGTATCGGTCGCGGCCGCGGTCGATGCGGAGGGTGGGACCGTCCGCGACGTCCGGCTGGCGCTTGGCGGCGTCGCGCACAAGCCCTGGCGGGCGTACAAGGCGGAAGCGGCGCTCAAGGGCGCTCCGGCGACGGAGGCGAGCTTCCGCGCGGCGGCCGAGGCGGAACTCGAGGACGCCGCGCCCCTGCGCGACAACGGGTTCAAGGTCGAACTGGCGAAGCGGGCGATCGTCGCCACGCTCACCGAGCTGCTAGGAGAACGGGCATGAGCGTCGGCGACAAGGTTCGGGAGGCGGCGCAGATGGCGACGCAGGCCGTGATGGGCAAGCTGGTCCCGCTCGCCCCCGACAGCTGGATCCCCGGCGGCAAGCCGGACCCGCTGATCCGGCACAAGCACGGGCTGGTGGGCACATCGGTGTCGCGCATTGACGGGCCGGCCAAGGTCGAGGGGCAAGCGCGCTTCGCCGCCGAGTTCGCGATGGACGGGATGTGCTACGCGGCACTCGCCTTCGGCACCATTGCAAAGGGACGCATCGCGGCGTTCGACCTGGCCGAGACCGAGGCGTCGCCCGGCGTGGTGCTGGTGATGACTCATTTGAACGCGCCAAAGATGGAGCGCGCGCCGGTGTTCGGCACCTCCGCCAATGCGGTCGGGCCGGACGATCTCGCCGTCATGCAGGACGACCGCCTCCACTGGAACGGGCAGCCGATCGCGTTGGTGCTGGCGGAGACGCAGGAACAGGCGGACCACGCCGCGTCACTGGTGCGCGCCACCTACCACGCCGAGCCGCCGGTCACGTCGATGGAAGAAGGCGTCGCGCGCGGCCTGGAGCCCGCCCGGTTCAACGGCGAGCCGCTCAAGCTGGAGGTCGGCGACGCGGAAACGGCGCTCGCGGCCGCGCCCCACAAGATCGACGCCGTGTACCGGACGCCGCGGCACAACCACAATCCGATCGAGTCCACGCGGTCACCCTCGCCTGGAACGGCGACGAGCTCCGGGTCCACGACGCAGCGCAGGCGGTCGTCCAGACGGCCTGGACCTACGCGCAGGTGTTCGGGATCAAGCCGGAACAGGTCCGCATCACCTCGCCCTATGTCGGCGGCGGGTTCGGCAGCAAGGTATTTTGGCAGCACCACATCCTGGCGGCGGCGGCCTCCAAGCTGGCCGATCGCCCGGTCAGGATGACGCTGTCGCGCGAAGGCGTGTACCGGACGGTGGGCGGCCGTACCTCCACCGAGCAGCGCGTGGCGATCGGGGCGGAGGCGGACGGCCGGTTCACCGCGATCATTCACACTGGCGTGACGCCCAAGGCGACGCACAACATAATGCCCGAACCCTTTATCGTCGGCACGCGCTCGGCCTACGCGGCCGACACCTTCCTGCTCGATCAGCACACGGCCGACCTTAACATGGTCGCCAACACCTTCATGCGCGCGCCGGGCGAGGCGGTCGGCACCTTCGCGCTCGAGTCCGCGGTCGACGAACTGGCGGAGAAGGTGGGCATGGACCCAGTCGAGCTTCGCATCCGCAACGAGCCGGAGAAGGACCCGACCTCCGGCCTGCCTTTCTCGGCGCGCCACATCGTCGAGGCATGGCGCGCGGGAGCGGAGCGGTTCGGGTGGAGCGAGCGCCAGACCGCTTCCGGCGCGCGACGCGAGGGCGAGTGGCTGGTCGGCATGGGCTGCGCCACCGCGACCTACCCCTATTACCGGATGCCGGGCGGGGCCGCGCGGCTGACGCTCACGCGGGACGGAAGCGCGCGGATCGAGATCCCGGCGCAGGAGATGGGGATGGGCACCGCCACCACCACCGCGATGGTCGCGGCCGACCGGCTGGGCCTGCCGCTGGACAAGGTCACGGTCGATTACGGCGACTCCGAGTACCCGGGATCGTTCCTGGCGGGCGGGTCGTCGCAGACGGCGTCGATCGGGGCGGCGGTGATCGCGGCGCAGCGGGCGCTGGTGACCGAACTCCTCAAGCTCGCCGGCAACGACTCTCCACTGGCGGGGCTATCGCCCGACGAGGTCAGTGGCGACGACGGAGGCTTGTGCAAGCTCGACGAGCCGAGCCGGCGCGAGAGCTACGCGTCTATCCTCGACCGGGCACGGCGCGACGAGGTGACGGTGGAGGCCAAGGCGTCGCAGCCGCTGGAGATGATGCACTGGTCGATGCACTCGCACGGCGCGGTGTTCTGCGAGGTGCGCGTCAACGCGGTGACGGGCGAGGTGCGCGTCGCCCGCGTCCTGGGCTCCTACGATTGCGGTCGCATCCTCAACGCCAAGACGGCGACGAGCCAGTTCCGCGGCGGCATCATCATGGGGCTGGGCATGGCGCTGATGGAGGAAACGCTGTTCGACGAGCGCAGCGGACGCATCATGAACCCGAGCCTGTCCGAGTATCACGTACCCGTCCACATGGACGTGCCCGAGATCGACGTGATCTGGACCGATATCCCCGATCCGCACGCCCCCATGGGCGCGCACGGAATCGGCGAGATCGGCATCACCGGCGTCGGCGCGGCAGTGGCGAATGCCGTGTTCAATGCGACCGGCAAACGCATCCGCGATCTTCCGATCACGCTCGACAAGGTGCTCGTGGGATTGAGTGGCGAGACGCACGGCTGAAACCCTGAGGGGAGCAGAGCCACGATTCCTCACGTGCGAACGCCGCAGCCCTGACGGCCTTCAGTTGCGGCTGGCCAAACACGAAAGAAATACCATGGATTTGGCGTCGTTCCGCACGCTCGGCCGCTCCGGGCTGGTCGTTAGCCCCTTTGCGCTTGGCACCATGACGTTTGGCGCCGGGCGCTGGGGTACGGAGGAGGAGGGCGCCCGGGCGATCCTCGACGCCTATGCCGAAGCCGGTGGCAACTTCGTCGATACCGCCGACATCTATGGTGGGGGTTCCAGCGAAGAGATGCTGGGCCGGTGGGCCGCCGAGCGGGGTTCGCGCGACCGGCTGGTGATCGCGACCAAGTTCACTTGGAATCTCGATCCCGGCAACCCCAATGCGGGCGGCAACGGCCGCAAGAACGTCCTGCGCGCGGTCGACGCCTCGCTCCGGCGGCTCGGGACCGATTACATCGACCTCTACTGGTCCCACTTCTGGGACATGAACACGCCGGTCGAGGAGTTGCTTCAGACGTTCGCCGACCTCGTCCGCTCGGGCAAGATCCGCTACTACGCGCTGTCCGACGTCCCCGCCTGGTACGCAACCAAGATGGCGGTGCTCGCCGCCGAGCGCGGACTGCCCGGCCCGATCGCCATCCAGGCGGAATATTCGCTGGTCGAGCGCACCGCCGAGCGCGAGCACGTGCCGCTGGCGACCGAGTGCGGCATGGGTCTGGTGCCCTGGAGTCCGCTCGCCGGCGGCTTCCTGACCGGCAAATACGGGCGCGACGACAAGCGCGAGGGCAGCGATCGCCTGAACGGCGGCAACCCGCTGGGATCGAGCAAGTTCACCGAGCGCAACTGGGGCATCCTCGACGCGCTCAAAACCGTCGCAACGGAACTCGATTGCCCGCCGACGCGGGTGGCGCTGGCGTGGACGGTGACGCAGCCCCGCGTCGACGCGCTTCTGCTCGGCGTCAGCCGGCCCGAACAGGTCCGAGAGAACATCGCCGCGCTCTCGCTTGAACTACCCGCCGGGCATCGCGCCGCCCTCGATGCCGCGAGCGCGCTCGAGCCCGCTTTCCCCTATCTGGGCTTCAACGACGGCGTTAAGCGCAGCATCTTTGGCGGCAGCGATGTCGCCAGCTGGCCGGGAGGTGCCGGGCGGTGACGCACGACGGCGGAGAACGGATCATCGCCGCGCTGATCCACGTCCCGGACGGTGAACTGATCGATCTGCGCCGCCGGCTGTCCGAGACGCGCTGGCCCGAGCGCGAAACGGTGGGCGATTGGAGCGAGGGGGCTCCGCTGAGTCGCGTGCAGGCGCTCTGCGACTACTGGCTGCACCGGTACGACTGGCGCCGCTGCGAGGCGATGCTGAACGGCTGGAACCCTCAGGCGACGACGCTGGACGGGCTGTCCGTGACGTTCTTCCACATCCGCTCGCCTGAGCCCGACGCGCTGCCGATGATCATGACCCACGGCTGGCCGGGCTCCGTGGTCGAGTTCAACCGCGTGGTCGGACCTTTGACCGACCCGGTCGCGCACGGCGGCGACGCGCGCGACGCGTTTCACCTCGTCCTGCCCTGCCTGCCGGGCTACGGCTTCTCGGGCAAGCCCGCCTCGCCGAGCTGGACCGTGGACCGCATCGCCAGGGCGTGGTCGACGCTAAGGGTTCCGCTCGACGGGAACGTCGTTTCCCCATCTGGTCAGGGCGAGCCCGCCCGCCGTCGTCGGCGCGTATCGGACGAAGGACAGCGCTGGCCCGGCCACGTCGAGCAAGGCGAGCACCGGCCGGCTCGGGTAAAAGGCGAGGCCGATCAGCGAGCCGCCCGCGGGCCAACCCGGAATGGCGGGCGCGGCCACGGGCGATAGGCGGCCGTTCGCCAGTCGGTGCAGGCTGAGCGGCGGCACGCCCGCCTGCGCGCGATGAGCTATGGCGACCAGCGAGCCGGTCGGGTCGATCGCGACCGCCTGGGGACCCGGAAATCCGTCGAGCTTCTGTATCACCCGCGGGCGGTCGGGCCGCGACAGGTCGACGACGGTTATCATGCGTCCCGGCTTCAGGTCCCGCAGTTTCGCGTCGCACGCGCCGACGCGCGGACCGCGCGTCTCGATCACGACCGCGAAGCGGCCGTCGGGCGTGACCGCCACCGACGAGGGCGGGCCCGTGACCGAATTGCTGGCGGCGACCTCGACCGCGCGATAGTCGACGCCCGGCCGATCGAGGCGGATCACGGAAGGCGCGTCCGGCCCGACGGCCGGGCCGAGATCGCCATCGTCATAAGCCGACGAGAGCATGTCCGCGTCCGACACCGATACGAGCGCGCGGCCCTCGAATCGCGGCGGGGCTCCGGCGACCGGAGCAGTCTACGCCGCGAGCGGGTGCGCTGCCAAAGCGAGCAACAGGCGGCGGTTCTCGTCATCGCGTTCTCCTGAAGGTCGCGCGACAGCCGGGCGCCACGGTCACCGGCAAAGCATCCGGTTCGGGCGAGCGCAGGTGAGAAATGTGGATGCCGAGTCCGTCGATGACGGCGCGATGCGAAAGAAAGCGGGATCCACGGCGGATCCTCTTCACAGAAGCTGGCCGCCCGAGACCTCGATACGGGCGCCGTTAGCCCAGGCGAGATCGTCGGACAGCAGCGCCGCGACGGCGCGGCCGATATAGTCGGGCCGGCCGACCCGGCCGAGCGCGATGGTGCTCGCCAGGTAATCGCGTACACCCTGATCCGTCTTGACCGCGCCGCCGCCGAGGTCGGTCTCGATCGCGCCGGGCACGAGCGAGTTGACGCGGATGCCGCGCCGCGCGAGCTTGAGCGCCATGCTCCGGCCCAGCCCGCGGCTCGCGCCGGTGATGATCGCGACGCGATCGGTCACGCCGTCGGCGCCTGCTGACGCGTTCCGGTGCGCGCGGCTTCGGTCACCGCGGCGATCAGCCGCGAGTTGCGCACGGCGTGCGCGAAATCTGCCGCCGTGTTGGTCCCGTCCCGCATGTCGCGGGCGAGTGCGGCATAGGCCTCGCCGACGTTGATCGCGGGCGGCGGCGCACCCGCGCCCACCGCCGCAGGTTCAGGCTGATCGAAGGACGCGCTTGACGTGAGCACCAGGTCCGCCGCCTGGAAACCAAACGGGAAGCCGCCCGCGAGCTTGAGCCAGCCGTCGGTCCCGCGCACCTCCATCAGGAACGTCGCCTCGTCTTGCGGGATGCCGCCGGTGACGTCGGCGACGAACGTGCACCCGTCGCCTGCGAGGCCGAGCACGTTCACCTGATCCGCCGTCTCGCGGCGCGAGGTCTCCCCCGTGTCGACAAGTTGGACGTCCGGAAACAGGATCGCGCTCCGGGCATCGACCTCGCTGATCTTACCCAGCACGGCCTCCAGCGCGTCGAGCGTATGCGCGACGGTGATGGTGGAGAGGTCGGCACCCGACTCCGCTTTGTTAAAGTAATCATAGGCGGCGGGGAAAGCGGGGCCGAAGCCCATGCTGGTCGAGACCACGCGCGCGGTTAGCGGGCGGCCGATCGCGCCGGCGGCGATCAGCTCCGCCGCGCGCCTGAGCGACGGATTGTAGCGCGCCTGCAGGCCGATCGCATTCGGCAACTTCGCCGCCCGCGCCGCGGCTTCCATCTCTTCCGCCTCGGCGACGTCGCGGCCGAGAGGGGACTCGCAGTAGACCGCCTTGCCGGCCGCGATGGCCGCCAGCACGAGGTCGCGATGCGCCGGCACACGTACCGCCACGGTGACCAAGTCTATCGCGCTGATCATGCCCGCGACAAGCTGATGTCGGATCGACTGCCGATCTAGCGCGAGGCGGGTCAGCCCACCTCCCGCAGGAAGCCGAGCAGCGCCTCGTTGACGCGATCGGTCGCCTCTAGCTGCGGCCAGTGGCCGACCCCGTTCAGCTGGAGGAAACCGCGAAGGTCGGTCGCCATCTTCTTGATGTCGTTCTCCGAAGGCGCGCGCATCTTCATCAATCCGTCCTCGGTTCCGAAGGCGAAAAAGGAGGGCTGGCGGATCGTCGCTCCCGCGAACGCGCCTGCCTCGTCGAAGTAGGGTTGCATCGCTCGGTAATAGTTCAGCGGCGCGTGAAAGCCGTCGCGCTCGAACTCAGCGATCGCCGCCGATGCGTCTTCCGGGCTTACGAAGTCGGGCAGGCCGATCGGGGACGGCCGGTTCAGCCCGCGCTTCGGATCGAGCGGTTCCCAACTCTCGTCCGCCGGGGCCTGGCCGGACATCCAGTAGTACATGCCCGGGATCGTGACGGCGGCGTCGACCCACTGCGCATCGGCTTCGGGACGTATCTGATTGAACATGTAAAAGCCGTCCTTGCCCGCCGCGCGCAGCTGGTCGAGCATGTTTGGGCGCGCGATCGGTTGCGGCGGCACGCTGAGGCAGAACACCGCGGAGAAGCGGTCGGGCCTCATCATGGCCGCGTTCCAGCTGGTCGTCGCGCCGAAATCGTGACCGACCAGGATTGCCTGCTCGATGCTCAGTGCATCGAGCACTCCCACCAGATCGCCGACGGTCTGGAAAACCGTGTAAGCCGACGGATCTTCGGGTTTCGCGCTCTCGCCGTAACCGCGCATGTCCAGCGAGACGGCCTGGTATCCCGCAGCGACGACCGCCTCGATCTGCCGCCGCCACCCGCGCCACGTGTCGGGAAAACCATGAACGAACAGGACCGCCGGACCGGTGCCGGCGGTCGCGACGTGAAGGGAAATCCCGTTCGCATCAACCTGCTTGTGCTCGAGGTTCATGTCACGTCTCCAGGAAAACTTGCGACTTAATACGATCGTACGTATTTAATGTCTATGGGCCGTCCATCGCTCCGCGAAAAATTGATCGACGCCGGCGTAGCCGTGCTCCACGAGAAGGGCTACTCGGCGTCCGGCGTCCGCGAGATCACGCAGGCCGCCGGTGCTCCCCTCGGCTCGTTCACGAACCACTTCCGATCGAAGGAGGAGTTCGCCGCGCTGGTCCTCGACCGCTACATGGGAAGGTTGCTGGACGTCGTCGCGCAGACGCTGTGCGATACGGCTCGCGAGCCGCTGGAGAGGATTTCCAGCTATTTCGGTGCTGTCGAGGGTATTGCCGAACCGCTCGAGTGGCGCTTCGGGTGCATGGTCGCCAACATGGGTCTCGAGCTGCCGCACCATAGCGAGCTGGTGCGTGCGCGCCTCGCCGGTGCGCTCGGCGAGCTCACCAGGCCGTTCGCGGCAGCGATCCAAGCGGCTCAGGAGATCGGTCGAGCGCGGCGCGACATCACGGCCGAGGATCTGGCCGTGGTTGTCCTGGCCGCCTGGCACGGTGTACTGCTCCGCGCCAAGGTCGAGCGGTCCGGCGACGCGCCGGCGACGTTCGCGCGCACCCTGCCGCTGCTCCTGCAGGCCGGATAGCTCCATCAACTTCGACCGGGGGCCGAGATCGGATCGGTTCGGGATCGAAGTCGTTCGCGAACCTCATCGCCCAGAAGCTCTATGGCGCGCAGCCGTCTGGTCCGCTCAAGAGGTTCGACGGTCATCTGCAGGTAGACCCGCGACACGCCGCCGAGCACATCCTCGATATGCGCCAGCTTGGCCGCGATCTCGCCGGGGCCGCCGAGCACCAGCGCCGCGCGTGGTCCGGTCGCCGCCGCGAACTGTGCGGGGGGTCATGGCGAGCGGCCCATCTTGCGGGCGAGCGCTCATCTTCAGCTCCAACCCGAACGCGTGTACTCAACTGCGAACTCGAGGACATAGTCCGACGCCGATGGCCTCGCTTCAGTCCGACGCAGGCAGCGTAACGGACGTTTGCCTTACCGGCCTCGCCGGCCCGGTTGCCCCCGTTTTGTGATACGCTTTTAGCTATAGCCCTCGTGGCAGAAGGTGCGCGTTCCGTCGATCTCGGAGGCACGAGAGATCATCGTGCGTCAATGGCCCGGTCGGCCTGGGGTTAGCATCGACGCTGATCACTTCGGGTACGGCCGCACCATTATTCGGTGGCGATCGTCACCTGTTGGCGCAGGTAGGCGTCGCTGGTGAGCTGCTCGAGCATGAAGGCGGCGACGTCAGCGCGCGGGATCTTGTGCGCCTTCTCCTCGTCGCCGGACGCGAAGACCTTTACCTGGCCGGTCGCCGCATCGTCGGTCAACGCCGCCGGGCGCACCACCACCCAGTCGAGGTCGGTCGCCGCGAGGTCCCGCTCCATCTCCGCCTTGTCCTTCACGGTGCCGCGCAGGAACGTCGGGATCAGGATGTGCTCGTAGAAGAAGCCGGCGACCTCGGCGCTGTCACCGACGCCCATCGCCGAGGTGACGATCAGCCGGCGCACGCCGCTCGCGCGCATGGCGTCGACGATGGCGCGGGCGGCGTCCGGCTCCAGACCCGTCCGCTTCCACGGCGTCGTACCGCCGATGGCGTCGAGCACCGCCTCCTGCCCGGCAACCGCCTCCGCGACCTTTGCCGCGTCCAGCACGTCGCCCTCGACCACATGGACGCCGGACGGAATATCGTCGGACGCGTGGTGGACGAACGCCGTAACCTCGTGGCCCTGCGCGAGCGATTGCTCCACCAGCGCCTTGCCGACTCCGCCCGCCGCGCCGACTATCAAGAGCTTCATGTCGTCCTCCTCTAATCCGCGGCGTTCAAACGCACGGACTGCCGTATTGGTCGCGCGATCACACGACCGTGTCCGGCCAGTATCTCGGGGCCGATCGCGAGGGAGCCTCGGGTCGCCGCGGTCGTTCTGTTAACACTGACAGGAGAAGCGCGATAAGCCTGACGATGGGAACCGGGGCCGTTCGGCAAGCAGCCGGGCGAGTTCGACTTCACGCGGCAAGGACCCGACCGGGTGATCTACTGGGAGGCGTTCCCGAAACGCTTTCGCGTGGAAGTCGGCGGCGCGATGATGGCCGACAGCCGTCACGCACGGCTGCTGTACGAACAGGGGCAGCTGCCGCGCGTCTATTTTCCACCCGAGGACGTCGCCTGGTCTTGCGAGCGACCCGTTGAGGGGGCACCGCCGATCGGCGGCTTTATCAGCTTCGACCTTAGCCAAGTCGGCGCGTGGTACGAGGAGGACGAGAAAGGCTACGCCCATCCACGCGATCCGTATCACCGCGTCGACGTGTACCGGACGACGCGCCGCCTGGTGGTCCGCTGCGGCGGCACGGAGGTGGCCGAGGCCGAGCGGCCGGCGATGCTGTTCGAGACGGCGCTGCCGCCGCGCGTTTATCTGTCACCGGACAACGTGCAAGCCGCACGGTTCGAGAAGAGCGAGACGGTCAGCCAGTGCCCTTACAACAAAAACAAGATTGTGCCCGACGGTAAACTAAACGGTCCCGCATCGTGCCGGAACGAAGCCCCTTGAACAGCTTCGCGCGGACCATGTGGTGAACGGTGCCGTAGCTGTCCCCGGCCATCGCTGATCGCCGAATGCGCCCGCGCCAGGTTCGCGTATGACCAGGCGATGTGATCGCGGACCGTGACGATGTCGGGCATCGGCCGGCGTCCCTACGCCGCCTGGCGCAGCTCCAGCCGGCTCCAGATCTCGACCAGCGCCCCCGTCAGCTCGCGCATCATCTCAACCGTGTGCGCCGGGCCCGGGGTGAAGCGCAGCCGCTCGGTGCCGCGCGGCACCGTCGGGTAGTTGATCGGCTGGACGTAGACGCCGTACTCGGCGAGCAGGATGTCGCTGATCCGTTTGGCCTTGACCGGGTCGCCGACCATCAGCGGCACGATGTGCGTGTCGCCCGGCATCACCGGCAGCCCGGCGTCGGCCATCATCGCCTTGAGCGCGGCGGCCGCCGCCTGCTGCCCGTCGCGCTCGACGCTCGACGCCTTCAGGTGTCGAACGCTCGCCAGCACCCCCGCGACCAGCACCGGCGACAAGGAGGTCGTGAAGATGAAGCCGGGCGCGTAGGAGCGGATCACGTCGACGATCATCCGGTCGGCGGCGATGTACCCGCCCATCACCCCGAACGCCTTGCCCAGCGTCCCTTCGATGATCGTGATCCGGTCAGCCACGGCGTCGCGTTCGGAGATGCCGCCGCCGCGCGGGCCGTACATCCCGACCGCGTGCACCTCGTCGAGGTAGGTCAGCGCGTTGTACCGGTCCGCCAGGTCGCAGATCGCCGCGACCGGCGCGACGTCGCCCTCCATCGAATACACGCTCTCGAACGCGATCAGCTTGGGCGCGGCCGGATCGGCCTCGGCCAGCAATTCCTCAAGATGCGCCAGGTCGTTGTGGCGGAACAGCCGCTTCTCGCACCCCGCGTTGCGGATGCCGGCGATCATCGACGCGTGGTTGAGCTCGTCCGAAAACACGATGCAACCCGGCAACAACTTGCCCAACGTCGCCAGCGTGGCCTCGTTCGACACATAGCCGCTGGTGAACAACAGCGCGGCTTCCTTGCCGTGAAGGTCGGCGAGCTCGCCCTCCAGATCGACATGATAATGCGTGTTGCCGCCGATATTGCGCGTGCCCCCCGACCCGGCGCCGACGTCATGTAGCGCTTCCTCCATCGCCGCGATCACCTTGGGATGCTGGCCCATCGCGAGATAGTCGTTGGAGCACCACACGGTGATCGGCTTGGGGCCGTTGTGCCCGGCGAAGCAGCGCGCGTTGGGGTACGACCCCTTGTTACGCAGGATGTCGATGAACACGCGGTAGCGCCCCTCGGCGTGGAGCCGATCGATCGCCTGGGTGAACACGCGGGAGTAGTCGACTCCGGGCCCCGTATCTGAGGGCGTTGGGCTGCCGTCGCTGATCATGCGGCGGCATCTAATGCGCTTTCCAGCCCAGTTCCAGCGGATTTGCCCGGCTACAGCGCCTCGACGCGGGAGAAGCCAACGCGGGTTAACGCGGACGCCAGCGCGTCGGTCGCGGCGTCGCGGCGGGTGAACACGGCCACGCCTTCGCCCGCTTCGTCCGGCCAGTCCTGCCCCTTCATCAACACCGCGATTCGCCGGGCGATCCCCTCGCCACCGTCGACGAAGCGCACCGGATGGGGCGCGGCGGCGGCGAGCTCCTCCGCCACCAGCGGGAAATGCGTGCAGGCGTTGACCACCACGTCGATCCGATCCCCCCCCGGCTGGCCGAACAACCCGGCCAGCACCGCGCGGTACCGCGCCGGGTCCGCCGCTTCGCCGCGCAGCTTGGCCTCGGCCAGTTCGACCAGCTCGGCCGACCCGTGGCGGATGACGGTGCAGTCGTCGGCGAACGCCCGGGCGAGGTCGTCGACATAGCGTTGACGCACCGTCGCCTCGGTGCCGAGCACGCCGATGACGCGGGTCCGGCTCAACAGCGCCGCCGGCCTGATCGCCGGCACCGTGCCGACGACGGGCAGGTCGAGCGCGGCGCGCACGGCCGGCAGCGCGATCGTCGACGCGGTGTTGCAGGCGATGACGAGCAGCCTGGGGCGATACCGCTCGGCCAGCCGCCCGAGCAGCGCCGGCACCCGCGCGGCGATTTCCGCCTCGCCGCGCGTGCCGTACGGGAACCCCGCCGAGTCCGCCGCATAGACGAACGGCGCGCTGGGCAGCAGCGCGCGCGCCGGCGCGACGATCGACAGCCCGCCCACCCCTGAATCGAAGAACAGGATCGGCCGCGCGTCGCTCACCCGGCGCTTGTCGTCCCGCTTCGCCGGCAGGGCAAGCTAATCCACATCATTGTGCTAGCGATATGATATGCGTAAACCCGTCTCGTCACGGGGGAAGGACGACGTTGCAGACCGAGATCCTCTGGGTCGCGCCCGCCACAGCGATGATGCTGGGGTATCTGCTCGGCTCGATCCCGTTCGGCGTGCTGCTGACGCGCGCGGGCGGCGCGGGCGACCTGCGGGGTGTCGGATCGGGCAATATCGGCGCGACCAACGTGCTCAGGACGGGGCGCAAGGGGCTGGCGGCGGCGACGCTGCTGCTCGACGTGCTGAAAGGCGCCGTCGCCGTGCTGGTCGCCGAGCGGCTATTCCCCGGCGAAGGGCCGATCGCCGGGGCGGCGGCGTTCCTCGGCCACCTCTACCCCGTGTGGTTGCGTTTTCGCGGCGGCAAGGGCGTGGCGACGCTGATGGGCATCGTCACCGCGCTACATTGGCCGGTCGGGCTGGTCTACGCGGTCGTCTGGCTCGGGCTGCTCGGGCTGACCCGCGTGTCGTCGCTCGCCGGAATGGCGGCGGCGGTCGCCGCGCCCGTCGCCGCCGCCTGGTTCGGCCGCTTCGACCTGGTCCTGCTCCTCCTCGCGCTGGCGCTGCTGGTAGTGTGGAAGCACGGGGCCAACATCGAACGCCTTCTCGCCGGCGACGAGCCCCGGCTGGGCGGCGAGCGTGGCTGACGGCGCCAGCCGGGAGGAGCAGGCGCTCGCCCGGCTGCGCCTGCTGCGTACGCCGACGATCGGCCCGGTCACCTATCGCCAGTTGCTCGCCCGCTTCGGCGACGCGGCGAGCGCGGTCGAAGCCTTGCCCGAGCTGGCGCGTCGCGGCGGTGGCAAGCCGCCTGTGGTCGCCGACCGCGCCGTCGTCGTCGT
>CAXTRJ010000018.1:0-12097 GCA_964246585.1 uncultured Sphingomonas sp.
GCGCGCGGTCGGCCTCGGCGGTCGCCGCGAACGCCGCCACCGCCGCCAGCGTCCGCACCAGCTCGGCCGACGCCGGTGCGCCGTGAAAGCCGTCGGGATACTCCTCGGCGATGAACCCCGTCGTCAGATCCCCGGCGCGAAAGCGCGGATGCTGCATCAGCGCCGACAGGAAATCGACGTTGTTCCCCGGTCCCTCGATCTCGAACCGATCGAGCGCCGCGACCTGCAGATCGATCGCCTCCTCCCGCGTGGCTGCGTGGGTGATCAGCTTGGCGATCATCGGGTCGTAGAACATCGACACCTCGCCCCCCTCGCGCACGCCGTCATCGACGCGGACATAGCCCGAGGCAGGCGTGCCCCCCCCTCCGTTAGTTTCGAGCGAAGTCGAGAAACCTGCGCTCGACAAACCCTTCTCGACTTCGCTCGAAGCGAACGAGAGGTAGGGCGTGGGAGTGCTCTCGGGCGGGTTGTATCTGACCAACCGCCCGATGCTGGGTAGGAACCCGCGATAAGGATCTTCCGCATAGACCCGGTTCTCGATCGCCCATCCGTCGAGCCGCACGTCGTCCTGCCCGAACGGTAAAGGCTCCCCTGCCGCCACCCGGATCATGAACTCGACCAGGTCGAGCCCCGTGACGCACTCGGTCACCGGATGCTCGACCTGCAGCCGGGTGTTCATCTCGAGGAAGTAGAACGACCGATCCGCCCCGACGATCAGCTCGACCGTTCCCGCGCTATAGTAGCCAACGGCGGAGGCCAGCGCGACCGCTTGCTCGCCCATCGCGCGGCGCATTTCGGGCGTGACGAACGGCGACGGCGCCTCCTCAACCACCTTCTGGTGCCGCCGCTGGATCGAGCATTCCCGCTCGCCGAGGTACAACACGTTGCCGTGCTGGTCCCCCATCACCTGGATCTCGATATGCCGTGGCGAGATGATGAACTTCTCCAGGAAAACCCGGTCGTCGCCGAACGACGCCAGTCCTTCGCGCTTGGTCGCCTCGAAGCCCTCGCGGACGTCCTGCTCGGAATAAGCCAGTCGCATCCCCTTGCCGCCGCCGCCGGCCGACGCCTTCATCATCACCGGATAGCCGATCTCCGACGCGATCCTGACCGCGTGCTCGGTATCGTCGATCTCCCCGACGAACCCCGGCACGACCGACACGCCCGCCGCCTTCGCCAGCTTCTTCGACTCGATCTTGTCCCCCATCGCCGCGATCGCATCGGGCGGCGGCCCGATGAACGCGATCCCCGCCTCGGCACACGCCCGCGCGAAGCTCTCGCGCTCCGACAGGAAGCCATAGCCGGGATGGACGCAGTCGGCCCCGGTCTCCTTGGCGGCGAGCAGGATCAGCTCGGCCTTCAGGTAACTCTCCACCGCCGGCGCCGGCCCCAGCCTGACGCTCTCGTCCGCCATCAACACATGGGGGCTGCGCGCGTCGGCATCGGAATACACCGCGACCGTCGCGATCCCCATCGCCTTGGCAGTCCGCATCACCCGACACGCGATCTCGCCCCGATTAGCGACCAGGATTTTCTTGAACATCAGTTCCTATCCGATTCCGAAGGGCCACGCAGGGCGAGGAAAGCCAGCGCGAAAGTTGCGCACAGGAACAGGAGGGAAAGCACGGCGAAGAAGAGTATGAAAGGCGCGGAACACTCTGCCGCTAAGTCGCCGAAGTCGTGACATCGGGTAGCTTCCTGATCGGCCAAGGTCAGCAAGGCCAACGCATAGCAGGCCCACGTAACTAAAAGTGCGAGGGACGCGGTTATACGGCGTTTCACTCCGCCGCTACCCGCATCGGCTCCGCGCTCGCCATCGGCACGAGCCCCAGCTTGGCGAACAGCGCCGCGTCGGCCCCGCCGCCGGCGTTGCCCGTCGTCAGCAACTTGTCGCCGGTGAAGATCGAGTTCGCCCCCGCCATGAAGCACAGTGCCTGGGTCGCGTCCGACATCGACTCGCGCCCCGCCGACAGCCGCACCATGCTGCGCGGCATCGTGATCCGCGCCACCGCGATCGTGCGGACGAATTCGATGTCGTCGATCCGCGCCATCGGCGTGTCGGCGAGCATGTCGCCCAGCACCGTCCCGCGCACCGGCACCAGCGCATTGACCGGCACGCTTTCCGGATGCTGCGGCAGGGTCGCCAGTGCATGGACGAAGCCGACCCGGTCGGCGCGCGTCTCCCCCATCCCGACGATCCCGCCGCAACACACCGCGATCCCAGCGTCGCGGACATGCGCCAGCGTCTCCAGCCGGTCGCCAAAGGTCCGCGTGGTGATGATCTCGCCGTACTTTTCCGGCGAGGTATCGATATTGTGATTGTAGTAATCGAGCCCCGCTTGCGAAAGCCGCTCCGCCTGGGGCGCGGTCAGCATTCCCAGCGTCATGCAGGTCTCCAATCCCATTGCCCGGACACCCTCGACCATCGCGACCACCGCGTCCATGTCGCGGTCCTTCGGGTTGCGCCACGCCGCGCCCATGCAGAACCGCTGCGACCCCGCCGCCTTCGCCTCTGCGGCGGAGGCGAGGACAGCATCGACGTCCATCAGCTTCTCGGCCTTCAGCCCGGACTCGGCTGAGGCGGACTGCGAGCAGTATCCACAATCCTCCGGGCAGCCTCCGGTCTTAATCGACAGCAGGGTGCACAGCTGTACCTCACCGGGCGCGTGATGCGCGCGGTGAACCTCGGCGGCGTGCAGGATCAGGTCGGTGAAGGGCAGGTCGAACAGCGCCGCGATCTCGGCGCGGGTCCAATCCGTCCTCACCACCCCCACGCCGTCATGCTGAACTTGTTTCAGCATGCATGTCTCGACGGACGCAGGTTGTACCGGTTGCGCGATGGACCCTGAAACGAGTTCAGGGTGACGAGTAATTGCGTTCATTCCGCCGCTTCCTCCACCGGCCCCATATTATGCCCCAGCAACCGGAGCACCTCCTCCGCCGCCTCCATCAGGTTCGTTCCCGGCCCGAAGATCGCCTGAACCCCGGCGTCGCGCAACGCCTGATAGTCGCCCGACGGGATCACCCCGCCCGCGATCACCTTGATGTCTGCCCGCCCGGCATCGCGCAGATGCCCGATCAATTCGGGAATCAGCGTTCTGTGCCCTGCTGCCAAGCTTGACGCGCCGACGACGTCGACATTCTTCGCAACCGCCAGCGCCGCCGCCTCGTCCGGCGTCTGGAAAAGCGGCCCAGGCACAATTTCGAATCCCAGATCGCCGAACATCGAACTCACCAGGTTAGCCCCCCGATCATGCCCGTCCTGCCCCATCTTGGCGACCAGCATCCGCGGCCGACGCCCCATCCGTCGCTCGGTCGAAGCGACCCCATCCTCCAGCCGCGCCCACCGCGCGTCGTCGGCATAGGCCCCGCCATACACGCCGCTGACCGGCGTCGGCTGTGTTCCGTACCGCCCGAACACATCCTCCATCGCCGACGAAATCTCGCCCAGCGTCGCGCGAGCGCGGGCGCACTCGACCGCCAGCGCGAGCAGGTTGGCGTTACCCGCCGCCCCATCGCGCAACGCGTCCAACGCCGCCCGGCACGCGCCCTCGTTCCGCGCCGCCTTGGTCCGTGCGATCCGCGCCATCTGCCCGTCGCGCACCGCGTGATTGTCGATGTCGAGCGTCTCGATCGGGTCCTGTTCGGCCAGCCGGTATTTGTTGACCCCGACGATCACCTCTTCCGCCCGGTCGACCTTGGCCTGACGCGCGGCGCTGGCCTCCTCGATCATCGCCTTGGGCCAGCCGGCGGCGACCGCCTTGGCCATCCCGCCCTCGCCCTCGACGCGTTCGACGATCGCCCAGGCCTTGTCGACCAGCTCGGCGGTCAGCGCCTCGACATAATAGGAGCCGCCCAACGGATCGACGACCTTAGTGATCCCCGTCTCTTCCTGAAGCACCAGCTGCGTGTTGCGCGCGATCCGGGCTGAAAAGTCGGTCGGCAACGCGATCGCCTCGTCCAGCGCGTTGGTGTGCAGACTCTGCGTCCCCCCCATCACCGCCGCCAGCGCCTCGACCGTCGTGCGGATGACGTTGTTGTACGGATCCTGCTCCTGCAACGACACGCCCGACGTCTGGCAATGCGTTCGCAGCATTTTCGACCGCTCGTCCTTGGCGCCCAGCTCGGTCATTACCCGGTGCCACAAGGTCCGCGCCGCGCGCAGCTTGGCCACCTCCATGAAGAAGTTCATGCCGATCGCGAAGAAGAACGACAGCCGCCCGGCGAACTGATCGATGTCGAGCCCCGACGCCATCGCCGCCTTCACATATTCGCGCCCGTCGGCGATGGTGAAGGCCAGTTCCTGCATCTGCGTCGCCCCCGCCTCCTGCATGTGATAGCCTGAGATCGAGATCGAATTGAACTTGGGCATCTCGGCAGATGTGTAGGCGATAATGTCCGCGATGATCCGCATCGAGGGTTCGGGCGGGTAGATGTACGTGTTGCGAACCATGAACTCTTTCAGGATGTCATTCTGGATCGTCCCGTCGAGCTTGGCTCGCGGCACCCCCTGCTCCTCGCCGGCGACGATGAAGAACGCCAGGATCGGGATCACCGCGCCGTTCATCGTCATGCTGACCGACATCTGATCGAGCGGAATGCCGTCGAACAGGATTTTCATGTCCTCGACGCTGTCGATCGCGACCCCCGCCTTGCCGACGTCGCCGGTCACGCGTTGATGATCGCTGTCGTAGCCACGATGAGTGGCGAGATCGAACGCGACCGACAGCCCCTTCTGCCCCGCCGCTAAATTGCGGCGATAAAAGGCGTTCGATTCTTCGGCGGTCGAGAAGCCGGCATATTGGCGGATCGTCCACGGCCGCCCGGCATACATCGACGCGCGCACGCCGCGCGTGAACGGCGCGAACCCGGGCAACCCCGGATCGTCGCGCACATCGGCGGCGGTGTAAAGTGGCTTGACGTCGATCCCCTCCGGCGTCGGCCAGACGAGATCGCGGCCTTTCACCTCCTTCGCAGCCAGTGCCCGCCAGTCGGCGAAGGTCGGGTTCGTCGTCGGTTCGGGCAGGTCGCGGGGGCGAGGTGGAACGCCGGGATCTTCGCCGGGCGCGGCGAGCGGGCCGTCGGTGCGGGTGTCGGTCATCCTTCCTCCCTACTCCGTTGGAGCGAGGTTCAAACCCCCCGAAACGCCGGCTTGCGCTTCTCCAGGAACGCCATCCCACCCTCCGCCGAGTCCACGCTGCCGCGCGCCGCGCACTGGTTCTCCGCCTCGCGCAGCATCGCCGCCTCATAGCCATGCTCGAATGCGTAGCCGATCCCTCGCCGCATCAGCCCCAGCGCCACCGTCGGCCCCGCCGCCAGCCGCTCGGCCAACGCGAACGCCTCCCGGTCTAGCATCTCGTCGGCGACGAGCCGGTGGATCATGCCCCAGTCCAAAGCCTTGACGGCAGGCACCCGCTCACCCAGCAGCATCATCTCCGCCGCTCGTGCTCGCCCGATCAGCCGGGGCAGCATCCAGCTGGCGCCGCCATCGGGCACTAGGCCGATGTTGACAAAGGCCTGAAGGAAATACGCCGTCTCGCTCGCGACGCAGAAGTCGGCCGCGAGCGCCAAGCTGCACCCGATCCCCGCCGCCGGCCCGCGCACCGCGCTCACGACGGGCACGGTCAAGTCGGCGATCGCCGTCATGGTCGGGTTGTAGTGCTCGGTCAGCGCCGCGTAGGTCTCCGCTCCCGGATCGTCGCCGCCCAATGCTGCGCCACCGACATCCGCGCCCGAACAGAATGCTCGCCCGGCACCCGCGATCAGGACCGCGCGGGCGCCCTCGAGCGCACCTGTCGCCCCGCGAAGCTCGTCGAACATCGCCGGCGGCGCCGCGTTGAGCCGGTCGGGTCGGTTCAGCGTTACGACGAGCACGTCACCGCGTCGTTCGCTCAGGATATGCTCGTATCGAGCCATTCGCGTGTCTCCGGGTCAGTGAGCGTCTTCAGGCGTTTCCATCAGCTCAACCAAAAGCCCGCCCATGTCGCGCGGGTGAATGAAGACGATCGGCGTCCCATGCGCGCCGATGCGCGGCGGCGCCAGCACCGTCGCGCCCCTCTCCTCCAGCTCGGCGATCGCGACCGCGATGTCGGGCACCTCGAAGCACAGATGGTGTTGCCCGCCCCTGGGATTCTTGGCGAGGAACGCCGCGATCGGCGACGCGTCCGACAACGGCTCGATCAGCTCGATCTGCGTGTTGGGCGCATCGACGAAACACACCCGCACGCCCTGTTCGGGCAAATCGAACGGTTCGCCGATGCTGTCCGCGCCGAGCAGGGTGCGCCAAGTCTCGACCGACCGCCCGATCGACGACGTCGCGACGCCGACGTGATTGAGGCGGCCGAGGTTCATTGAACATGACGTCCTGCGAGCCGACGCGGCGGCAAAGGCATCGAAGCAATGCCCGGAAAGGTCTTGACCCACTCTCCGTCATTCGTCCGCTTACGAAGATCGCGTACGCTCGCGATCCAGGCATTGAGCTCGTAATCGTGATCGAGCCACGGAAGAGCGTCGTGCATCTCTTGGTATGGCGACGTGTCCACTGCCAGCCAGGGTTCGATCTGCTTGTCCGTTGCGTCGGCGAGCGGGTACCAATCAGGCAAGTCGCCGCTCATCGCTCTCCCAATCTCGGCTTGCCGAACGGCGCTCCCGTCGCCGCTCTCAAATACCCTTCGATATCCGCTACTCGTTGCCCAAGATCGGCGTGGCTCGACGCCAGCTTGCCCAGATCGTTGCTCAGGGCTTTCAGCTCGGAGGCGATGCGGTCGAACCGCTCGTTGGTCAGCATCACGGCCTTGAGCGCGCCATAGGCCCGATCGAACGTACTCACTTCGATGCGTCGACGCTGGCAATCGCATCGCTGATCGCTTTTCGAGCAGCGGCGATGGACATCTCCATCGAGTCGATACGCGCATTCCATTTAGGCAGCATCGCCTCGATCTCGGGCAGAATCAGCTCGAGCGCTTCCTCCGCCTCACCCTTCGCCTCACTCGGCTGGGCCAAGTAGCGGGTCGTCGCCTCGCGCACGACATGCCCGACGGACATGCTCGCGCCTGCCGCGAGGGCGTCGAGCGCGGCTTTGTGGTCGGGCGTGGTCAGAAAGGTGACACGTTCGGTCTGCATCGCAAGCTCCTTCACATCACCTTATAATGTGACGCCGGAGCGACGGCAACCGACTACACGATCGAGGGTGGAGCGACACCGAGATTGTGGAGGCGATCGAGGGCTATCACTTGCGAAAAAGCCTAACCTTGCTGGCCTCACGCAACTCGTGAGTTCCAAAGAACATAAGGCCGTAAAGGCCGGACTTTCTGTCAATCTTCCGTATACAGCTCTCGTCGCCCTGTAATGCGCCATCGAGCCAATTAGCCGCGTCCTCGACCGCTACTCCATTCGATCTCATCGTTCGGATCATCCCGCCGAAAGCTGGATCCAGTGAATTGGGCAGTGTTTGCGGCGACCAACCTCGGCGCATTAGTGCCGAACTGACCTTCGCCGGGTACGTAAAAAATCCGAACATGCTCCCCCCCTTATAGCGGAATATTATCATGCTTCTTCCACGGGTTCTCCAGCTGCTTGCCCCGGAGCTTCCGCAAGCCCAGAGCGATCCGCCGCCGGGTCGAGTGCGGCTGGATCACCTCATCGATGAAGCCCTTGCTCGCGGCCACGAACGGGTTGGCGAAGCGCGCTTCGTACTCCGCCGTACGCTCGGCGATCTCCTCGGGCGTCCGCCCCCGGAAGATGATCTCCACCGCCCCCTTCGCCCCCATCACCGCGATCTCGGCGGTCGGCCAAGCATAGTTCAAGTCGCCGCGCAGATGCTTCGACGCCATCACGTCGTATGCGCCGCCGTACGCCTTTCGCGTGATCACGGTGATCTTGGGCACGGTCGCCTCGGCATAGGCGAACAGCAGTTTCGCGCCGTGCTTGATGATGCCGTTATGCTCCTGCGCCACGCCCGGCAGGAACCCCGGAACATCGACGAAGGTCACGATCGGGATGTCGAAGCAGTCGCAGAACCGCACGAACCGCGCTGCCTTCTTCGAAGAATTGATGTCGAGCACCCCCGCCAGCACCGTCGGCTGGTTGGCGACGAACCCAACCGTGCGCCCCTCGATCCGCCCGAACCCGGTCAGGATGTTGCCCGCGTGACGCGGCTGGATCTCGAAGAAGTCGCCCTCGTCGACGACCTTCCGGATCAGTTCGTGCATGTCGTAGGGTTGGTTGGCGTTGGCCGGGACCAGCGTGTCTAGGCTCTCCTCGATGCGGTCCCACGCGTCCGCGGTCGGTCGTTCGGGCACGCCGCCAGAGTTTTTGGGCCGATTCGACAAGGGCAGGAAGTCGATAAGGTCGCGCGCCGCCAGCAGCGCCTCGATATCGTCGGCGAACGCGTTGTCCGCGACCCCGGACTTGACCGTGTGCGTCGACGCGCCGCCCAGTCCTTCTTGGCTGACCACCTCGTTGGTCACCGTCTTGACCACGTCGGGGCCGGTGACGAACATGTAGCTCGAGTCCTGCACCATGAAGATGAAGTCGGTCATCGCCGGCGAATAGACCGCGCCGCCCGCGCACGGGCCCATGATGAGGCTCAGCTGCGGCACCACGCCCGACGCCAAGACGTTGCGCTGGAACACCTCGGCATAGCCGCCGAGCGACGCCACCCCCTCCTGGATACGCGCGCCGCCCGAGTCGTTGAGCCCGATCACCGGCGCGCCGACCTTCATCGCCATGTCCATGATCTTGCAGATCTTCTGCGCGTGACGTTCGGATAGCGACCCGCCGAACACGGTGAAGTCCTGGCTGAACACGAACACCAGCCGGCCGCTGATCGTGCCGGAACCGGTGACGACCCCGTCGCCCGGAATCACCTGGTCCGCCATGCCGAAATCGACCGCGTTGTGCTCGACGAACATGTCGAACTCCTCGAAGCTGTCCTCGTCGAGCAACACGTCCAATCGCTCGCGCGCGGTCAGCTTGCCCTTGGCGTGCTGCGCCGCGATCCGCTTCTCGCCCCCGCCCATGCGCGCGGCCTCGCGGCGGCGTTCCAGCTCTGCGATCGTCGACGACATGGCCCCTCCGTTTCCGCCCAACGTCCTTTCAGGAGGCGAGAGGGATTGCAACAATCCTTGCTTTACCCCGCTCGTCCTGAGTAGCCACTGAGCGAAGTCGAAGTGGCATAGCGAAGGACCGGGTCAGGTACTTCGATACGGGTCTTCGGCTTCGCTCAGCCCCTACTCAGCACGAACGGGGGTGGTTGTGACAAGGAGCGCTCATGCCCGACACCTATCCCGTTCCCGATTATTGGGCACGCCACGGCCATGTCGACGCGGACCGCCTCGCCGCGCTGACCGACCGGGCCGCGCGCGATCCGGGCGCGTTCTGGCTCGACCAGGCGAAGCGGCTCAGCTGGACCGCGTTCCCGACGATCGCCGGCGACTGGTCGTTCGCCAAGGACGATTTCCACATCAAATGGTTTGACGACGGCGTACTCAACGTCAGCCACAACTGCATCGACCGGCACCTCGCGACGATGGGCGACGACGTCGCGATCATCTGGGAACCCGACGAGCCCTCTGAACAGCCCCGCCGGATCACCTACCGTGACCTGCATCACGAGGTTTGCCGCTTCGCCAACGTCCTGAAGGCCGAGGGCGTCGGTAAGGGCGACCGCGTCACCATCTACCTGCCGATGATACCCGAGGCGGCGTTCGCCGTCCTCGCCTGCGCCCGGATCGGCGCGATCCACTCGGTCGTGTTCGGCGGCTTCTCGCCCGAGGCGCTGGTGGGACGCATCGAGGATTGCGGGTCGAAGCTCCTCGTCACCGCCGACGAGGGCCGCCGCGGTGGCAAACGCATTCCGCTGAAAGCCAATGTCGACGCCGCCGCCGAACGCGCACCGACGCTCGGACGCGTCCTGGTGATCAAGGCGACCGGGGCCGACGTCCCGATGGGCGAGCGCGACCGCTGGTACCACGACCTCGCCGCGACCGCCGCCGACTACTTCGCGCCCGAGCCGATGAAGGCGGAAGACCCGTTGTTCATCCTGTACACCAGCGGTTCGACCGGCAAGCCCAAGGGCGTGCTCCACACCACCGCCGGCTACCTGCTCTGGGCCAGCTACACGCATTCGCTGTGCTTCAGCTACACGCCCGGCACCGTTTGGTGGTGCGCCGCCGACATCGGCTGGGTGACGGGGCACAGCTACATCCTCTACGGTCCGCTGGCGAACGGGGCGACGACGCTGATGTACGAAGGGCTGCCCAATTGGCCCGACGCCAGTCGCATCTGGCAGGTGGTCGATCGGCACAAGGTCCACACGCTCTACACCGCGCCCACGGCGCTACGTGCGTTGATGAAGGAGGGCGACGCGCCGGTGAAGGCGACGTCGCGCGCCTCGCTCAAGCTGCTCGGCAGCGTCGGCGAGCCGATCAACCCGGAGGCGTGGCGCTGGTACCACGACGTCGTCGGCGAGGGCCGCGCGCCCGTGGTCGACACCTGGTGGCAGACCGAAACCGGCGGCGCGATGATCGCTCCCGTCCCCGGCGCGACACCGCTTAAGCCGGGCTCCGCGACGAAGCCGCTGCCGGGGGTCAAGCCGCAACTGCTCGACGAGAAGGGCGGCGCGCTGATCGGCGAGGCGGCGGGCAACCTCGTCCTGCTGGAAAGCTGGCCCGGGCAGATGCGCGGCGTGTGGGGCGACGACGACCGCTTTTTCCAGACCTATTTCACCACCTACCCCGGCAAGTTCACCACCGGCGACGGCTGTCGCCGCGACGCCGACGGCTATTACTGGATCACGGGGCGCACCGACGACGTGATCAACGTCAGTGGTCACCGGATGGGGACGGCCGAGGTGGAGAGCGCGCTGGTGCTTCATCCCAAGGTCGCCGAAGCGGCGGTGGTCGGGATGCCGCACGACGTGAAGGGCCAGGGCATCTACGCCTATGTCACGCTCAACGCCGGCGAGGAGGGCTCGCCAGCCCTGCGCGACGAACTGCGCGGCTGGGTGCGCCGCGAGATCGGCCCGATCGCCACCCCCGACGCGCTCCAGTTCGCCCCCGGCCTGCCCAAGACGCGGTCGGGCAAGATCATGCGGCGCATCCTGCGCAAGATCGCCGAGGGCGACGTATCGAGCCTGGGCGATACGAGCACGTTGGCCGATCCGGCGGTGGTCGACGATTTGGTGGCGAACCGGGTGGGGTAACTCAGCGTCGAAAGGGCGGAGTTTTCCGGTTCGTTACCGCATCAGCACCAGTTCCTCCGCCATGGTCGGATGGAGCGCGACCGTCTGATCGAACTGGTCCTTGGTCAGGCCGGCCTTTACCGCAATCGCCGCGGCTTGCATGATCTCGGGCGCGTCGGGGCCGATCATGTGCAGACCGACGACGCGGCCCGTCACCTCGTCGCAGACCATCTTGTAGAGCGCGCGCTCGTTGCGGCCGGCGAGGACGTTCTTCATCGGGCGGAAATCGCTGGTGTGGACCTTGACCGAACCGAGCTTCTGCTTGGCCTCGCCTTCGGTCATGCCGACGGCGGCGATCGGCGGATGGCTGAACACGGCCGAGGGGATGTTGGCGTAGTCGACCCGCGTCGGCTTGCCGCCGAACAGGCTGTCGGCAAAGGCCTGCCCCTCGCGGATCGCGACGGGAGTGAGCTGGACGCGGTTGGTCACGTCGCCCACCGCGTAGATCGAGGGACAGCTCGAGCGATTGTCGGCGTCGACCTCGATCGCGCCCACCGCGTCGACCGCGACCCCGGCCGCCTCCAGCCCCAGCCCGCGCGTGTTGGGAACGCGGCCGGTGGCGAACAGGACGCAGTCGACCGTTACCGGCTCGTGCCCCTTCATGCTCACCGTCAGGCAGCCGTCGTCCTCCTTCTCGATGCCCTGAAACGCGGCGTTGAAGCGGAACTCGATGCCCTTCATCAGCGAGATCTGGAGCAGGCGGTCGCGGATCTGCTCGTCATAGCCGCGCAGGATCACGTCGCTGCGGTTGACCAGCGTGACGTGGGCGCCAAACTGGTGGAAGATGCCGGCGAACTCGTTGGCGATGTAGCCGGCGCCGGCGATCAGAATACGCCGGGGCACGTCGCCCAGGTG
>CAXTRJ010000018.1:12107-21700 GCA_964246585.1 uncultured Sphingomonas sp.
GACGCGACCGGGCAGCATCGGCAGTTCGAAGGCCTCGTTCGACGTGATGCCGTGTTCGTGGCCCGGGCAGTCAGGGATCGCCGGATGCGCCCCGACCGCGACCAGGATGACGCCGGCGGTCCTGGTCGTGCCGTCGGCAAGCGTCAGCTCGTTGGGGCCGCTCACCACCGCGCGCTGGGCGATGATGTCGACGCCGTGGCCGGTCAGCGTCTGGGTGTAGGCGGCGTTGATCCGGTCAACCTCCGCCATGACGTTGTCGCGCAGCCGCGCCCAGCTAAAATCGCATTGGTCGGGGACGTCCCAGCCGAAGCGCTTGGCGTCGGCCAAATCCTCGGCGAAGTGGGCGCCGTAGATCAGCAGCTTTTTCGGTACGCAGCCGCGGATGACGCAGGTCCCGCCGACGCGGTACTCCTCCGCCACCGCCACGCGCGCGCCGTGCGCTGCGGCGATGCGCGACGCGCGGGTGCCGCCGGAACCGGCGCCGATGACGAACAGGTCATAGTCATGGTCGGGCATTCAGTTCACTCCAGAGGCGAGGTCGAGCGCCGACCGAAGGCCGAGATGCTGGACGAAAGGGTCGAAGTCGCGGTCGTTGTACAAAAGCGGGAAATCGTCGAGAATGCAGCGGGTGGCGATCAGCGTATCGATCGTCTTGCGCACGGTGATGCCGCGCGCGCGCAAGGAACGGTAGTTCCGCGCGGCTTCGATCGCTGTCGCGTCGTCGACCGTCGCGATGATCGGATGGGCGGTGATCGTTAGCAGGACCGCCTTGAAATCCCGATCGCTGTCGCATCCCTGCAGTATCTCCGTTAGAACGAGATCGGGAATGCCGACCTGCCCTGCATAGATACTGGCAACGAGCACCTCGACCTGACGCGTGGGCACATCGCGGAAGAAATCGATCCAGACGCTGGTGTCTGCAAGAATCAATCGCGCCGCATCTCGTCCAGGTCGCCGACCCACTCGATCTTGCCACGCAGTTTAAGGATGGCCCGCTGTCGCGAGATCTGTACCAGGTCACGCAGCGCCCGCTCGACCGTTTCGCGCTTGGTCCGGGTGCCGGTAACGGCCATCGCCTCCGCCATGAGCGCGTCATCTATCTCGATATTGGTTCGCATGTGTACAACTCCGCAAGCTCGTACACATAGGATAGGTGCGCCGCTCAGTCCAGCCCGGCCCGCCGGATCAGGTCGGTGGTCGACGGGTCGAAGTCGCCGCCGCCCTGCCCGGCCGCCTTGGCCATCTCCTTACCCAGTTCGACGCCGAACTGGTCGAACGAGTTGATCCCGAGCAGCACGCCGGCGAGGAACACGCGCTGTTCGTAGAACGCGATCAGCGCCCCCAATGTGCGCGCGTCGAGCTGGTCGAGCAGGATCGTCGACGACGGCCGGTCGCCGGGATAGCTGCGCGCCAGGTCGTCCACCTGCTTGCCCTTCATCAGCGCCGCGCCTTGGGCGAAGGCGTTGAGGAGGAGCTGGCGGTGGTGCTCCTCGGCCAGCGTGTCGCCCGGCTCGATCACCGCGACGAACTCGACGGGGACGAGGTGGGTGCCTTGATGGAGCAGCTGGAACATCGCGTGCTGCGCGTCGGTACCGACGCCGCCCCAGGTGATCGGCGCGGTCGGACAGCCGACGGGTTCGCCATCGACGGTCACGCCCTTACCGTTCGACTCCATCTCCAGCTGCTGGAGATAGCTCGGCAACAGCCTGAGCCGCTCGTCATAGGCAAAGGTCGCGCGCGTCTCGGCATGGCGGTTCTGCGTGTAGTAGAGGTCGGCGAAAGCGGCGAGCGCGGGGGCGTTCTCGTGCAGCGCGGCCAAGCGGAAATGACGGTCCATTTCGCCCGCGCCCTCCAGCAGCTCGGCAAAGCAATCCCAGCCGAGCGCCAGCGCGGCGGGGAAGCCGATCGACGACCATAGCGAGTAGCGCCCGCCGACCGACTCCGCGAAGGGCAGCACGCGCGTCTCGTCGACACCCCATTCGACCGCCTTGTCAGGCGCGGCGGTCAGCGCGACGACGCGGCCATAGACGTCGTCGACGCCGCCCTCCGCCATCCATTGCAGCACGGATTGGGCGTTGAGCATCGTCTCGGTGGTGGTGAACGTCTTGGACGCGATGACCAGCAACGTCGCGGTCGGGTCGAAGCGGGCGAACGCTTCCTCTAGCGCGGCGCCGTCGACGTTGGAGACGATCGCCACGTCGTAGCGGTCGCTGTCGCGGCCTAGCGCGTCGACGAGGAGGTCGGGACCCAGCGCCGAGCCGCCGATGCCGACGTGCAGGATGTGACGGACGGGCCCCAGCGCCTCGCCCTCGATCGCGTCGATCATCGCCCGCATCCGGGCATGGAGCGCCCGCGCCCGCGCGACGCTCTCCGCCTTGCCCTCGCCCCGCTCGGCGGTATGTTCCACCGCGCGACCCTCGGTGACGTTGACCACCTCGCCGGCGAACAGCGCCTCGCGGCGACCGGCGAGATCGCGCGATTTGGCGAGGTCGGCGAAAGCGGCGAGCGCATCGCCGGTCAGGTGCGTCTTTGACCAGTCGAAGTGGATGCCGGCGATGTCGAGGCTCAGGCGCGCGAGCCGGTCGGGGTCGGCGGCGAAGAGAGCGTCGAGCTTCTCCCGCGGGAGCTCTTTGATCGTTGACCAGTCTGCTGCCATCACCTGTCTCCGTTCGCCCCGAGCTTGTCGAAGGGCCGTTCTTATCGCGGTAGAACCAAGAGCACGGCTTCGACAAGCTCAGCCCGAACGGAGCAAGGTTGGGTTGACGGGTCGCAATGGCGCTACCACACCCGCCGCCATGGCCGAACCCACACCCGCCGCCCCCAATTCCGCACAGCCCAAGCCCAAGCGCTCGGAGACCGTCGAGACGATCCGCTTCCTGCTGAAGCTCGCGCTCGTCGTGCTGATCTTTCGCTCGTTCGTCTTCTCGCCCTTCTCGATCCCGTCCGAATCGATGCTGCCCCGGCTGTATATCGGCGACTATCTGTTCATCTCGAAGTGGAACTATGGCTACTCGCGCTGGTCGCTGCCGGGCGGCTTGCCGCTGATCCCCGGCCGGGTGTTCGCCAGCGATCCGACGCGCGGCGACGTGGTCGTGTTCCGCGGGCCCCCGCCCAACGACCATGACGTGATCAAGCGCGTGATCGGCCTGCCCGGCGACACGATCGAGGTCCGAGGCGGCGTGTTGATCCTCAACGGCCGCCGCGTCCCCAAGCAGCGCGTCGCCGACTTCACCATCCCGTTCACGCCCAATTTCGGCGCGCGTCAGTGCGATGCCCAGTTCCAGGACACCGATGCGGGCGGCGCCGCGATTTGCCGGTTCCGCCGGTTTCGCGAGACGCTGCCGGGCGGCGCGACCTACGACGTCCTCGACCAGGGCGACATGCCCGACCGCGACGACACCGAATTGTTCACCGTCCCCGCCGGCCACGCGTTCCTGATGGGCGACAACCGCGACGACAGCGCCGACAGCCGTTTTCCCGCGCCCGTCGGCATGGGCTATGTCCCGCTGGACCGGATTCAGGGCAAGGCGGTGGTCGTGTTCTTCTCGACCGACGGCACGGCGGAATGGATCAAGCCGTGGACCTGGTTTTCCGCCGCGCGGCCGGAGCGCATCGGGCAAGGTTTTTGAGCGAACTGGCGCGCTGGCTGGAGCGGGCGCTCGGCCGCGCGCCCGTCGACCTCGCCGCGTTCGAGCGCGCGCTGACCCATGGCAGCCAAGCCGTCGAAAGCTACGAGCGACTGGAGTTCCTCGGCGACCGCGTGCTCGGGCTGGTCATGGCCGAATGGCTGTTCGACCGTTTTCCGAGCGAGGCCGAGGGCGCCTTGTCGAAGCGGCTCAACACGCTGGTGACGGGCGCGGTCTGCGCCGCCGTGGCGCGCGAACTGGGCGTGCCGGCGCATCTGCGACTGGGCAAGCAGGCCCGCGACGACGGCGCCGCCGACAGCGATAACGTGCTCGGCGACGTGCTGGAGGCGTTGATCGGCGCGTTCTATCGCGAGGCCGGGCTGGAGGCGGCGCGCGCGTTCATCCGCGCCAGCTGGGGCGACCGGGTCGTCCGCGAGGTCAGGGCGCCGCAGCATCCCAAATCGGCGTTGCAGGAATGGGCCGCGGCCAACAACCGCCGCGCGCCGGCGTACGAGGTGGTCGACCGCGCCGGACCGGGCCACGCCCAGCGCTTCACCGTCCGCGTGGCGGTCGGCAAGCTGGCCGAGGCGACCGCGGAAGGGCGGTCGAAGCAGGAGGCGGAGACGGCGGCGGCGGCGGCGCTGCTGGCGCGGATCAGCGTTTAGGCAAGAACGGCTCTTCGACAAGCTCAGGGCGAACGGGGTAGACTGACACTCCAATCACCACTCTTCCCGGCGAGCTTGCCCCCGCACCGCCCTTCGTTCATCGCTTCGCCGATGACTGAACCTCAAACCCATTGCGGCCTCGTCGCCGTCGTCGGCGCCCCCAATGCCGGCAAATCCACATTGGTCAACGCGCTGGTCGGGCAGAAGGTCGCGATCGTCAGTCCCAAGGCGCAGACGACGCGGACACGGCTGCTCGGCGTCGCGATCGAGGGGACGACGCAGCTGCTGCTGGTCGATACGCCGGGCATCTTCGAGCCGCGCCGCCGGCTTGATCGCGCCATGGTCGCCGCCGCGTGGGGCGGGGCCGAGGGCGCCGACGTGCTCGCGCTGGTGGTCGACGGCAAGGGCGGCACCGGCCCCAAGGTGCAGGCAATCGTCGCGGCGCTCACCGACCGGCCCGAGCCCAAGCACCTGATCCTCAACAAGGTCGACGTCGCCGACAAGGCGCGGCTGCTGGGCCATGCCGAACGATTGAACGCCATGGTGCCGTTCGCCGAGACGTGGTTCGTCAGCGCGCAGACGGGCGACGGCCTGCCCGAGCTGAAGCGCGCGCTGGCCGGGGCGATGCCGGCGGGACCGTGGCATTACCCCGAGGACCAAGTATCCGACGCGACCGAGCGCGCGCTCGCCGCCGAGGTGACGCGCGAGCAGCTGTATCTTCAGCTCCATGCCGAGCTGCCGTACGCCAGCACCGTCGAGACCGAAGCTTATGACGACCGCGAGGACGGGTCGGTCGAGATCCGCCAGCAGATCCTGGTCGAGCGCCCGACGCAGCGCGCGATCATCTTGGGCAAGGGCGGCGCGCGGATCAAGGAGCTGGGCGCGCGGGCGCGAGCCGAGCTGACGCGGATCACCGGGCGGACGGTGCACCTGTATCTCCACGTCAAGGTCAAGCCGGGTTGGGACGAGGATTGCGAGGTGTACCGCTACCTGGGGCTCGACTGGGTCGACTAGCCCAGCAGCTCGTCGACCCAGGCCGGCACCAGCGCCGTCGCCGCGCCGAGCCGGGTGTCATCGAACAACGCGCTGCCGGCGGAACGCTCCAGGTTGAGCTCCAGCGTTTCGGCGCCGACGTAACGCGCCGTCCGGACGAAGCCCGCCGCGGGGTAGACCGCGCCCGACGTGCCGATCGAGACGAACAGGTCGCACGTCGCCAGCGCCCGCTCGATGCGGTCCATGCCGTAGGGCATCTCGCCGAAGAAGACGATGTCGGGCCGGAGCGCCGGCTCGCTGCAGGCCGCGCAACCGAGCCGGTCGCGCAAGTCGCCTTCCCAAGCGTGCCGGATCCCGCACGCCGCGCACAGCGCCGAGCGCAGTTCGCCGTGCATGTGTACCAACCGGCGCGAGCCCGCCCGCTCGTGCAGATCGTCGACGTTTTGGGTGACGAGGAGCAGCTCGCCCGGCCACGCGGCGTCAAGCCGGGCCAGCGCACCGTGCGCCGCGTTGGGCCAAACGCTTGCCAGCGCCGCGCGTCGTTCGTCGTAGAAGCGCCGCACCAGATCGGGATCGCGGGCGAGCGCCTCGGGGGTGCAGACGTCCTCGACCCGGTGGCCCTCCCACAGCCCGCCGGGACCGCGAAAGGTGGCGAGGCCGCTTTCGGCGGAGACGCCGGCGCCGGTCAGGATGACGATACTTTGGGGAGTGGCCATACGGCCTTCCTTACGCGGACCCAGGGTCGGCATCCACCGTCGTACCGAAACCGGCTTGGTTGCGCGCGGGCCATGCCGATGGTACCGGCCGCCCCATCTTTCGCGGTGGCGCGTGCCGCCGCCCCCCAACCGTGCACGGAATTCCCATGTTGATCCCCTCAGCCTATGCCCAGACCGCCGGCGGCGGCGCCGCCGCCTCGAGCGGGATCGCCTCGTTCCTGAGCCTGGCGCCGCTCTTCCTCGTCTTCGTCGTGTTCTACTTCCTGATGATCCGGCCGCAGCAACGGCGGCTGAAGGCGCTGCAGAACGCGGTCGCGTCGGTGAAGAAGAACGACACGGTCGTGACCGCGGGCGGCATCGTCGGCAAGGTGACGCGCGTCGAGGACGCGTTCGTCGAGGTCGAGATCGCCGCCAACACCCGCGTCCGCGTGGTCAAGGCGACGCTAAGCGAAGTGACGACCGCCGGCGCCAAGCCGGCCAACGACTGACATGCTCGACTTCCCGCGCTGGAAGGTCGTCGGCACCATCGCGATCATCGTCGCGTTCGTGTTGCTTGCCATTCCGAGTTTCCTGCCCGAGCGGGTAACGAACGGGTGGCCGGTGCGGCCGCCCCGGATCAATCTCGGGCTCGACCTCGCCGGGGGCAGCTACCTGTTGCTCGAGGCCGACACCAACGACGTCGCGGCGAGCCGGCTGGAGCAGATGCGCGAGCGGGTTGCGACCGAGATGCGCCGGGGCACGCCGCGCGTCGCGATCGGCGACATCTCGACGCGGGGCAACCGCCTCACCTTCCTGGTCCGCGACACACAGCAGGTCGACGCAGCGCGCGAGCGGCTGCTGCCGCTGACCACCGGCGTCGGCGTCACCGGGCAGCGCGACTGGAACATCGAGGTGGTCGACACCAGCCGCTTCGTCCTGACGCCGACCAGCGCCGGGCTGGTCGCGGCGGTCGACACCGCGATGGGCGACGCGACCGAGGTGGTGCGCACCCGCATCGACGAGCTCGGCACGCGCGAGCCGACGATCGTGCGCCAGGGAACGAACCGCATCGTCGTCCAGGTGCCGGGTCTGCAGGATCCGCAGGCGTTGAAGGCGCTGCTCGGCCGCACCGCCCAGTTGTCGTTCAAGCTGGTCGACGAGACCGCCGACCCGGCCGAACTGGCGCAAGGCCGCGCGCCGATCGGCAGCCAGGCGCTGCGCTACGCCGACGCCGCCGACGGCACGTTCATCGGGGTGCGGCGCTCGACGATCATCTCGGGCGACCAGCTGACCGACGCGCGCCAGGGGTTCGACCCGGAGACCAACGCCCCGATCGTCAACTTCACCTTCGACGGCCAGGGCGGGCGGCGGTTCGCCCGCACCACGCAGGACAATGTCGGCAAGCGCTTCGCCATTATCCTCGACGACGAAGTGATATCGGCCCCAGTGATCAATACGCCGATCCTGGGTGGCGCGGGGTATATCCAGGGCAACTTCACCGTCGACAGCGCCAACCAGCTGGCGATCGCGCTGCGGTCGGGCAAGCTGCCGGTTGATCTCACCGTGGTCGAGGAGCGCACCGTCGGCCCCGACCTGGGACAGGATTCGATCAACAAGGGCATGATCGCCGGGATCATCGCCACCGCGCTGGTGATAGCTTATATGCTGCTCACCTATCTGCGGTTCGGCGTCTACGCGACGGCGGCGCTGATCGTGAACATCCTGATGATCCTGGGAGCGATGGCGCTGTTCAACGCGACCCTGACGCTGCCAGGCATCGCCGGTTTCGTGCTGACCATCGGCGCCGCGGTCGACGCCAACGTGCTGATCAACGAACGTATCCGCGAGGAGCAGCGGCGTGGCCGCTCGATCATCCAGTCGGTGACGCTGGGCTACAAGGAGGCGAGTCGGGCGATCTTCGACGCCAACGTCACCAACGTCATCGCCGCCGCGATCATGTTCATTTTCGGCTCCGGGCCGATACGGGGTTTCGCGGTGGTGCTGACGATCGGCATCGTCACGTCGGTATTCACCGCCGTCACCTTTACCCGGCTGATGGTGGCCGGGTGGCTCAAGCAACGCCCGCGCGAGCTGGTGATCTGAGGTTCTCATGCGTCCGCTAAAACTCATCCCCGACAACACCAACATCGACTTCCTGCGCTGGCGCAACCTCGCCATGCTGGTGTCGGTGCTGATGATCGTCGCCTCGATCGCGCTGGTCGGGTTCCGCGGGCTCAACCTGGGCGTCGACTTCGTCGGCGGGCAAGTGGTGCGGGTCACCCTGCCGCAAGCCGTCCCGCTCGAAACGGTGCGTACGCGGGTCGACGCGCTGGGCCTGGGCGACGCCGCCGTGCAACAATTCGGTAGCTCTCGCGACGTGTCGATCCGGCTGCCGTTGCCGGCGGCGGGGGGCGACGCCGCCGCCAACGCGGCCGCCGACCGGGTACGCCGGGCGTTGACCACCGCCTTCCCCGGCGCGCGGATCGCGTCGGTCGACACCGTGTCGGGCAAGGTGTCCGGCGAGCTGTTCTCCAAGGGTGGCTGGGCGCTGGCGCTGGCGATGCTGGGCGTGTCGCTCTACATCTGGCTGCGCTTCGAATGGCAGTTCGGCGTCGGCGCCCTGTTCTCGCTGCTTCACGATGTGGCGCTGACGCTGGGCTTCTTTTCGCTGACCTGGCTGGAGTTCGACCTCAACATTGTCGCCGCGATCCTGACGATCATCGGCTATTCGCTCAACGATACGATCGTCGTCTACGACCGAGTGCGCGAAAATCTGCGCAAGTTTCGTCGGATGGAGATGGTGCCTCTGCTCAACCTGTCGACCAACGAGACGCTTTCGCGCACGATCGTCACGTCCTTGTCGCTGATCATGGCGCTGGCGGCGCTGGTGGTGCTCGGGCCAGCGGTGATCTTCGGTTTCTCGCTGGCGATGCTGCTCGGCATCGTCATCGGCACCTACTCGTCGATCTACATCGCCAACCCGATCCTGATCTGGACAGGGGTCACCGGCGACAGCTTCGTCAGCCGCGCGGCGGTCGGACCGGAGGGCGCCGAGCGGGTCGCGCCCCGGACGAAGCCCTGATGCGGATGGACCGGGACGCGCGGGTCGCCGGCCCGCTCGTCACCGGGTTCGCCGGCACCGGCTTCCGGGTCGACGGCATCGCCTATCCGGCGGTGCTGCTGACGATCGAGGCGGTGACGCTCTGGACGCCGGCGGCGTTCGACCTGCTGGGCGAGGCGGACTTGGCCGCGATCCTGACGCCCGCCCCCGAGTTCGTGCTGCTCGGCACCGGCGCGACGCTGAAACGTCCTCCCGCCCCACTCGTCCGCCTGCTGGAGGTGCGCGATATCGGCGTCGAGGCGATGGACAGCCGCGCGGCGGCGCGCGCGTGGAGCGTGCTGCGCGGCGAAGGACGGCAGGTGGCGGCGGCGCTCTACCCGCTCGATTGACGCGCGGCGACGAGGCCGTCGAGATGATCGTACAGCGCGGCGGTGTTCGCTTCCCAGGTAAACGGCGCGGCGTGGGCGCGGACTCCTGCCTGCTCGGGCGGGGCGGCTAGGAGCGCAGCGATGCCTTGCGCGAAGGCGCCGGGGTCGCGGGCGAGGACGCGACC
>CAXTRJ010000019.1:0-21564 GCA_964246585.1 uncultured Sphingomonas sp.
CGGGAGTATTGGGCACGCCGACGGTTGGGCGAGCCCGGGGCGTCGCGCCCGTCGCGACCCGCGCGGGACGTCCGAACCCGAGCAGGGCCAGCAGCAGCGTCGCGGCGACGCCGACGGCGAAGCCCGTCGCGACCGGGTCGTAGCGCGGATCGAGCGTCGCGATCAGCCCGGCGACGATCGCCGCGACCACGCCCAGCGCGATCGACTTGACCGATCGCCCGATCAGCCGCGCCAGCGCGCGCAGCACCGCGACGACGCCGCCCATCGCCAGCCGCGCGACGCCGAGCAGCACGATCGCCATGAGCGCGAACAAGACGAAACGAAGCATCGGATCTCCAGGGCGGGCAGCCAAGCGCTACAACAGGAACGCGCCAGCCCCAACATCGCCGCGCTTACCCGAGAGCGCGGCTATTCAATCGCTGTTCATCAGGCCATCGGTCGAACAAGGACTTGGGGGAAAACGATGATGGCGGGTACGAAAATCACGGCGACGCTTGGTTTGCTCCTGCTCGCCAGCGTCGCCACACCGCCAGCCGAACGGATCGTCACCGGCGACGGCATCGTCGCGATGACGATCAACGGCGCGTCCGGCCGGGTGCGGATCGACCCGGCCGCTTTGGCCATGCCGCTGGTCACGACCGGGTTCGCGGAACGGGCCGGGCTGAAGAAAGGCATGTTCGCGGTCGGCTACGCCGTCGGTCCCGAGCGTGTGCGCGGCGCCACCGACGTCGGCCGGATCGACTTCGGCGCCGGCCCGGTCAAGCGTCGGATCGGCTGGACCGAGCGTCCCTACACCGCGGCGGCCGACGGGGCGGTCGGTCCCGGCGGGCTGCCCGATCCGATCGTTCGCTTCGTCCTGCGCGGCCCGGTCGCCGGCGAACGCGTGGTGGCGCTGCCGATGGTGGAGCAGGGCGGGCTTGGCGGCGGCTGGGGATCGCAGTTCGCCCGGATCAACATCGGTGGCCAGCCGATGCGCGTCCGCTTCGATCCGCATCACGCGCGAACGCTCGCCACCGCCGGCGCCGGCGCTCGGATCGCCGAGGTACATGGCGGACGGCTAACGGGCGAGGTCGAAAAGGCCGAGATCGTGTTCGGCATCGAACGCCCGATCCGGTCGATGACGCTTGCCCAACCAATCGTCGTCGCCGGGCTGCCGATCGCCTCGCTTGGCGTGCGCACGGCCGATTTCGGCAGCGCCGCCGGCATTGCCGACGCGAACGCGCCCGCGCCCGATCCCGACGAGATCGTCGTCACCGCGCGGGGCAAGCGCGACCCCGACCGCGACCGCCTGTCGATCGGCGCCGATCAGCTCGCGCGCTGCTCGTCGATCGTGTTCGATAAGCCGGCCAAGCAGATCCGGCTGACCTGCGCCTAAGGTTGGGTCAGGGGAGCTGCGATCAGGGCAGTCCCCGCCTACTCCGCCGCCATCGCCTGGTCGGCGTCCACATCTCGTTCGCGCGCCTGCCGCGCCCACATCTCCGCATACAGCCCGCCCTTACGCAGCAGCTCGCCATGCGTCCCCTGTTCGGCGATCCGGCCATCGTCGAGCACGACGATATTGTCCGCCGCGACCACCGTCGACAGCCGGTGGGCGATGACGATCGTCGTCCGCCCCCGCTCGATCCGTTCCAGCGTTTCCAGGATGTCGGCCTCGGTCCGGCTGTCTAGCGCCGACGTCGCCTCGTCGAGGATCAGCACCGGCGGGTTCTTCAGCAGCGTGCGCGCGATGGCGACGCGCTGCTTCTCGCCGCCCGACAGCTTCAGCCCCCGCTCGCCGACCCGCGTCTCGTAGCCATGCGGCTGGCGCTCGATGAACCCGGCGACCGCCGCGCCGCGCGCCGCCGACACGATCTCGGCCGTTTCCGCGCCCTCGCGGCCATAGGCGATGTTGTAGCCGATCGTGTCGTTGAACAGCACCGTGTCCTGCGGCACGATCCCGATCGCCGCGCGCAACGACGCCTGCGTCACCGCCGCGATATCCTGCCCGTCGATCGTGATCCGCCCCGAATCCAGATCGTAGAACCGGTACAGCAGCCGCGCGAGCGTCGACTTGCCCGCCCCCGACGATCCGACGACGGCGCAGGTGGTGCCCGGCGCGACGTCGAGGTCGATGCCCTTCAGTATCTCGCGCCCGGGGTCGTAGCCGAAGCGGACATCCTCGAACCGCACATGCCCCGCCCCGACCTTCAAAGCCGGCGCGCCGGACACGTCCTTCACGCTCGCGTCGGTATCGATCAGGTCGAACATCGCCGCCATGTCGATCGCGCCCTGACGGATCGTGCGATAGACCATGCCGAGCAGGTCGAGCGGCCGGAACAGCTGGGCGAGCAGCGTCGACACGAACACCACGTCCCCCGCCGACGCCAGCCCCTGAGCCCAGCGCCACGCGACATAGCCCATGCCCCCCGCCAGCATCGCGCCGGTCAGCAGCGCCTGCCCGACGTTGAGCCACGCCAGCGAGTTCTCGTTGCGGATCGCCGCCGTCGTGTACGCCGCGATCGCCCGGTCGTAGCGCCTGGCCTCGCGCTCCTCCGCGCCGAAATACTTCACCGTCTCGAAATTGAGCAGCGAATCGACCGCGTGCGCCACCGCGCCGGTGTCGAGGTCGTTCATCTCGGCGCGCAGCTTCTGCCGCCAGTCGGTCACCTTGCGGGTATAGCCGATATACGCCGCCACCATCACCAGCGTCGCGGCCACCAGCGGCCAGCCGAAGCTCGTCCCGAATATGACCAGCACCAGCGTCAATTCGAGCACCGTCGGCGCGATGTTGAACAGCAGGAAATACAGCATCGTGTCGATGCTCTTGGTCCCGCGCTCGACCACCTTGGTCACCGCGCCGGTCCTTCGCGACAAGTGGAAATCGAGCGACAGCGCATGAAGATGCCGGAACACGCTCGCCGCCAGCCGCCGCGTCGCGTCCTGCCCGACCCGCTCGAACACCGTGTTGCGCAGATTGTCGAACAAGGTCGTGGCGAAGCGCGACACCGCATAGGCGATGACGAGGCCGATGACGATCCATACCCCCGACCGGTCGCCCCCGGCCATCCGGTCGACCGCGAACTTCAGCGTGTACGCCGCCCCCAACACCTGAACGAGCTTGGACGCGACGACGAGCAGCATCGACGCGACGATGCGGACCTTAAGCCCCGGCGCGTCGGCCGGCCAGAGATAGGGCAGGAAGCGGCGAAGCGTCGGCCAGAGCGGCTGGTCGGATCTGGTCGGGGCGATGTCGGGCGGCACCGCATCCATGTGGGGCGGGGCGGGGGCCGCGCCAAGCCTGATCCGCGCGCCGAGCGCGGCCAGGCGGACTGTCAGCGGATTGTCAAGCGCTCGCAGGCCCATGCCGGGAACCGCTCGTCGCAGCGAGAGTTTAACCTCGCATTGGAGAGTGTGTGATGGAACCGTTGTTCTACGTCATGGCGATCATGGGCTGCGGCGACGGTCAGGCGACCTGCGCCGAGGCCCGCGTCGACCCGGCCCGCTACACGACCCAGGCCCAGTGTCAGGCCGCGCTGCCTCAGGCGCTGGCGCGCAACACCGACCTGTCCTACCCGGTGATCACCGCCGCCTGCCGCGCCAACGGGCTCCAGATCGCCCGCGCCAAGACCCCGACGCCCCGCCGCGGCGGCTGAACGCGGACGGTCAAGAGTCCCCCACCGTCACCCCGGGCTTGATCCGGGGTCCATCGTCGTACGGGTACCGCGTCCGACCAGGCAATCGCGCGTTTAGTTTAGCGGCATGACCCTCAGCGCCTAGGCCGCGTCCACAACCCTGCGTCCCGCGCCATCCCCGCATACAGTCGCTTGCGCCGCCCCGCCTGCACCGCCGCCTTGCCGATCCAGCGGAACTTGTCCGCCCGCGACGTGAAGACGCGGTGATCCCAGGCGTGCTCGCCCTTTCGCGCCACTTCCCGCGCGATGTCGCCGTAAATCCCCGCCGCCGCCAGCACCGCCCAGGCCGAACGATAGGAGAGCGCCGGCGTCCCACCACGCGCGCTATCCTCGAACGCGGCCGCCCGGGTCGCCAAGCGCCGCGCCACCACCGCCAACCGCTTTCGAAAGGGCGGCTTCAGATGCTCGCCCGGCGGAATGTCCATCTCGACCAGCCAGTCCTCGGGCAGGTAGCACCGCTCCCCCCGGTCATCCTCGGCCACGTCGCGCGCGATATTGGCCAGCTGGAACGCCATCCCCAGGTCGCACGCCCGGTCGAGCGTCGCTTCGTCCTCCGCCGGCACCCCCATCACCACCGCCATCATGCACCCGACGACGCCGGCGACGTGGTAGCAATATTTGTACAGATCGTCCTCGGAACGCGGCCGCCAGTCGCCCGCGTCGAGCGCGAAACCAGCGACGAGATCGCGCGCGAAGGCATGGGGCAGGGCGCACTCGGCGGCGACGATGCGCAGCGCGTCGAACGCCGGATCGCCCACCACTTCGCCCGCCAGCGCGCGTTCCGTCTTGGCGACGATCTCCGCCAAGCGCGCCCGCGGATCGGCCACCCGCGTCATGCCATGCCCATGGTCCTGCCCATCGGCGATATCGTCGCATCGCCGACACCAGGCATAAAGCAGCCACGCCCGCTCCCGCGTAACCGGATCGAACAGGCGCGACGCGGCGGCGAAGCTTTTGGATCCGACCGCGATCGACTCCCGAGCGGCCGCGACGATCGCGGCGCGATCGCTCCCCGAGCCCACGCTCAAATCGTCTCGGCTCAAGCCGCACCCGCCGTAACACGCGCCACCCCGGCGAAGGCCGGGGCCCAGTCACGATGGCCGATGTAGGACCGTACCACGCTCATCATTTTCTGTTGCGTGACTGGACCCCGGCCTTCGCCGGGGTGGTTGGTAGGCCAGGTGCTGACTCCCTCACAAATCCGAAGCCCTCATCCGAACGATCGGCCGCGTCGGCACATGGGCCGCCATCGCGTCCAGCAATCTCCCGAGCGTATCCCCCACGATCAACAAATCCCGGTGCTGCGCCCGCAAGAACCCGACCTCGCCCATCTTCTCCCAAAACGCGATCAACCCGTCATAATAGCCCGCGACATTGAGCAACCCCACCGGTTTGGCATGATAGCCCAACTGCGCCCAGGACAACGCCTCCCACAACTCGTCCATCGTCCCCGTCCCCCCGGGGATGGTGACGAACCCGTCCGCCAGGTCGGTGAACATCGCTTTGCGCTCATGCATCCCGCTAACAGTATGCAGCTCGCTCAACCCGCGATGCGCCACTTCGGCGGCGACCAGCGCCTCCGGAATAACCCCGATCACCTCGCCCCCGGCGGCCAGCGCGGCATCGGCGACCGCCCCCATCAACCCGAGCCTGCCGCCGCCATAGACGACCCCAATGCCGCGCTCCGCGAGCCCCCGCCCGACCGCACGGGCGCTCTCGAGGTAGACGGGATCGGCGGGCGTCGCGGACCCGCAATAAACGGCCAAACGCTTCATGCGGGTGGCGCTAGGCGATGCGCGGTTGCCGGACAAGCAACCAAAGCGGTCCGAGCCGACTGTCGCTTATTTGAGTCAGTCTGGTTTGTGTTCCTCATGCCTCAACGCTGAGCTTTGGCTCACGAGCAGACCTCCACCAAGTCCAACCAGTGACAGCCCCGCTCAAAGCACCGAGTAGCGCCATCCAATAGCCTGCTGGTGCCGCCATGATAAGCAGTCCTACGATCGGCAGCACGAAACCGACAGCGGCACCCACGCCGATGTAAACGGCTCCGCTTTCCCATTCTTTTCGCCTCAAGATTGCGGTAAGGGGAAGGCCGATAAAGACGCTCGCCCCGAGAACTATCGGGGTTGCGACGACGAGCGGCAGTATTGCAAGCCAGAGAAAAGGAAATAGGCGGCTACCAGCATTTAGACCCTCTGAAAGCGAGCTGGCCGCAAGCAGCGTTGTAAACATCAGCACGGGCGCTGCACCAGCTAGCGCGCCAAACAGCACAGACTTCACGAACGGCCACATCGCAATCGATTTAAGCATGGTATCTGCCAAATCGCAACGTCTGGTTCCAACAGCATTCAACGATACTGAATGGCCGACTTAGATCGAAAGCATACGCTCCACGCGCCACTCGTCTACCGCGCCTCCAGCATCAGCTTAGCCGTCGCCTTGGCGCTCCCCACCACCCCCGGTATCCCCGCCCCCGGATGCGTCCCCGCGCCGACGAAATACAGGTTCGGGATATGGTCGTCCCGGTTGTGCACCCGGAAATAGGCGCTCTGCTGCAACGTCGGCTCCAGCGAGAACGCCGATCCCAGATGCGCGTTGAGGTCGCGCGAAAAGTCGTTCGGCGCGTAGGAGAATTTGGTCACGATCCGCTCGTGGATGTCGGGGATCAGCCGCCGGCCGATCTCGTCGAGGATGCGCTTCTCCAGCACCGGCGTCACCTCGTCCCAGTTCACCGGGAACTTGCCCGTGTGCGGCACCGGCGCCAGCGCGTAGAATGTCGAGTGACCCTCGGGCGCCATCGACGGATCGGTCACGGTCGGGTGGTGCAGGTACAGCGAGAAATCCTCGCTCAGCACGCCGTGATTGTAGATGTCGTCGAGCAGCCCTTTGTAGCGCGGCCCGAACAGGATCGAATGGTGCGGGATGCCCGGCCACGTCCCCTTGATGCCGAAATGGACGACGAACAGCGACGGCGAGTATTTCTTGCGCTCCAGCCGCGCCCGCGTCCGCTGCGCGCTGCGCGAGCCGCTGAGCAGGTCGCGGTAGGTGTGCATGATGTCGGCGTTGGCCGCGACCGAATCGGCCTGCTGGGTCCAGCCGCTCTGCGTCGTCACCCCCGTCGCGCGGTCGCCCAGCGTCTCGATCGCGGTCACCGGGTCACCCATGCGAACCACGCCGCCCAGCCGCTCGAATTGCGTCACCATGGCGCCGACCAGCTTGTTGGTCCCGCCCATCGCGAACCACACGCCGCCATCGCGCTCCAGCTTGTGGATCAGCGCGTAGATCGCGCTGGTCGTCATCGGGTTGCCGCCGACCAGCAGCGTGTGGAACGACAAGGCCTCGCGCAGCTTCTCGTTCTTCACGTAGCTCGACACGATCGAATAGACCGACCGCCACGCCTGATACTTGGCCAGCGCCGGCGCCGCCTTGATCATCGACGCGAAGTCGAGGAACGCGACATGGCCCAGCTTCTCGTACCCCTCGCGGAACACGCCGGCGGAGTAATCGAGGAACCGGGCGTACCCCGCGACGTCGTCGGGCTCCAGCCGCGCGATCTGCGCATTCAGCTGCGCGTCGTCGTTGGTGTAGTCGAAATTGGTCCCGTCGGGCCAGTTGAGCCGGTAGAAGGGCAGCACCGACCGCAGCTCGACGTCGTCGGCCATGTCGCGCCCCGACAGCGCCCATAGCTCGGTCAGGCAGGCGGGATCGGTGATCACCGTCGGCCCGGCGTCGAAGGTGAAGCCGTCGCGCTCCCAGTAATAAGCCCGCCCGCCCGGCTTGTCGCGGCCCTCGACCAGCGTCGTCTGGACGCCGGCCGATTGCAGCCGGATGGCCAGCGCCAACCCGCCGAACCCGGCGCCGATCACGATCGCGGTCTTCATGTCTTCAGTCCTCATCGGGTCGCGAGTATCGCGCGCACCGCACGCGATATGGGGACGGGGGGCCTCCCCGTCAGGATGCGCGCCTTGTCGGCGAGCGTCGACCGGCCGGCGTAGAAGCGGCCGATCAGGTCGGGATGGAGCCGGTAGAACCGCTCCAGCACGCGGTATCGCTCATCCGGCTCGGCGGCGCGGAACAGCATCGCGTCGAGCATCCGGTAGAAACCGCGCTGCCCCCACGCCCGCTTGGCGAGGCCATGGGTCAGGTCGTGCAGCGCCGCGCCCGAAAAGTCGCGCGAGGCGGCAATGGCCGACGCGGTCCGCACCGCGTCGGGCAGCGAATAGCCGGTGGTCGGGTGGAACAGCCCGGCGCGCATCCCCGCCTTGGGCGTCCGCGGGCCCGTTGAGCGCCAGTACGCGTCGAAGTCCCCCCCGATCGCCACCGGCAATACCCCCGCCTCCTCGCGCGTCGCCTGCCCGACCCGCCACCCCTGCGCGGCGGCATAATCGTGCACCCGATCGGCCAGCACCGCGCGGTCGAACTCGGGCGTGTCGCTGTAGTATGTGTCCTCGACGAACATCCGGTCGGGCCCGGTCGGCAGGCAATAGACGAAGCGGTAGCCGTCGATCTGCTCGACCGTCGCGTCCATCACCACCGGCCGGTCGCGCCCGTGCGGGGCGTCGAGCTTGAGCTCGCGCCCGACGAACTTCTGCCAGCCGAGCTCCAGCGTCGACAGGTCGCCGACGCCGCGAGTGTCGATCACCCCGCGCGCCTCGATCCGGTCGCCACCCTCCAGCACCGCCGCCGTCGCGCTAACCCCCAGCACACGTCGTTCGGTCATCAGCGCATGGGGCGGCAGCGTTCGCCGCACCACCGCGTCGAGCTGTTCCGACTCGATCGAATGATACGGCTGGTCGATGGTCCGCGCGTGGGCGGGAAAGGCGATGTCGTACGCGCCCCAGCGATAGCCGATCAGCGGTTCGACCAGCGGCCAGTCGGCGGCGGCGACGTCCGATCCGAAGAACGACCAGACATGGTTGCCGCCCAGCACCCGCTCGCCCTCGACCAGCCGCACGTCCAGCGCCGGATGCCGCGCCGCCAGCGCCAGCGCGACCAGTCCGCCCGCCAGCCCGCCGCCGACGATCGCGACGTCGCAAGTGATCGTCGATGCCATCGCGGGTGCCCTAACCAACGCGAGCGCGGCCGTGAACAATTATCGCTCGCCAAAGCCGTCGCGACGACCGCGCCGGGTCACATAGCTTGCCGCTATTATCCGAAGTCGCCCTCGTCGACGTCCGCCACATCGAAGCCCCCGACCCGCGCCGCGGTCTCGATCGCGGCAAGAAAGGTCGCGGCGAACGCGGCGTCGAGGCCCAGGAAACCGAACACGTCGCCATCGGCCCCGGCGCGAACGATCCCGCGTACGCCGACATCGCCCAGCGCCGCCGCGTCCGCGCTCCACTCACGCCCCAACAGCGCCAGCCAGGACCGCGCATCCAGCGTCGGCGGCGACGCGTCGGCGTCCGAGAGCAGCGCCGCCTGGCCGCCGAGCCACCAGGGATAGGCGGGATCGTCGAACAATCGCTTGGCGGCGGACGCTCGCCTCGTCGAAAGCTGGACGACCGCGGTCGGCGTCCGATCGAGCCTGCCGCGAAACCGCGCGATCGTTCCACTTACGTGCGCCTTCCTGACCAAATCTTCTCCGCTCGTCGTCCACTCCCCGTCGGCGACCGGATCGGCCCCGCTGGGAAAGGTGACCCGCGCGACCTCGGTCATCGCGCGCGCCAAGATGTCGCCGACGGACGCCGGCATCCCGCCCTCGTCGCGATCGCCGACGCGCCACCCGATCAGCGTCAACCGCCCGAAGCCGACCGGAAGCCGGCCAAGCTCCCAATGCGCCGCGATCGGGTCACGGCAGAGGATCAGGGTCGGCCGTGTCACGACGCGGGCGACGACGGCAATGGCGTGAAAATCGTCCCTTCGGCCCAGTCATAGACGTCGGCCGCCGCCACGGAGGCGAGGTGATAGCCGCCGATCCCGCCGATGATGCATCCGCCGATGCCGCCGACGGCGGTGCCGAGCGGCGATGCCGCCGTGCCGAGCAGGGCGCCGCCGGCCCCAACCACCTTGCAACCGGCCCAGGCGCCCGCCCATCCCGCCACCACCTCGGTCGCCCGACGCAATGGCTTGCTCGCTTGCGCGATCGAACCACGTCGATCGCGATCCCCGCGACGATCAGGACGCGCCCGCCGTAGCGGAATATTTCGCGGCGCGATGCGCGGCGGCGGCCATCCGGCCGGCGGGGCTATGGTCGACGATACCGAAGTTCGCCGCGACGCCTTTTTGATTCCAGTGGTAATCGATCGTCTTGGTCTTGACGTTATAGCCGTAATCCAACCTGAGATGCCGTTTGCCGCTCGAGTCCTGGAAGAAGAGGGTCGATGTCGAGCCTCCTTGCGGCACGAAGCCTCTCGGTCGCAACTCGATGCACAGTCCTGGCTGATTGGGGATCGGGATGCGGATCGCGCTCGACTGCCCGATGGCATACGGGATTCCACCGTGCATCGGTGGACTGACGGCGTCTTGCCGGTTCGGCTGCATCGGCAACTCCTATTAACGCTTTCAGTATAGCTACCGCGGTCGCTTCATAACCGTTGCGGCGACGATCCGTTGCCGGGCAGCCGACGCCTACTGGCCCAATCACCCATGATCCCGTACACCGCCCACCAATGCCCGTGACGCTCGCCATCCTGCTCTCCGCGCTCGCGATGACCGTGATCGTCGGCGTGCGCTATCTCGTTGTCTCCGGCGGGTTCGCCGCGCTCACCCGCGCGCGCTACCCGGGCCTGTACCGCGGGCTTGATCCGCAGATCCGGCGCGAGCTGTGGTGGAGCCTCGCCTCCGCCACGATCTACGGCGTCCCCGCCGGCGTCGTCGCGTGGGGCTGGGAGCATCGCGGCTGGACCCGCATCTACACCGACGTCGACGCCTACCCTTTGTGGTACCTGCCCGTCTCCGTCCTGCTATACCTAGTCGCGCACGACGCCTGGTTCTACTGGACCCATCGCTGGATGCACCAGCCGAGCCCGTTCAAGCTCGCCCACGCCGTCCATCATCTCAGCCGCCCGCCGACCGCCTGGGCGGCGATGGCGTTTCATCCGATCGAGGCGCTGACCGGCGCTGTGGTAATTCCGCTACTGGTGTTCGCAATTCCGATACACGTCGGCGCCCTCGGGCTGGTCCTGACGGTGATGACGGTTATGGGTGTAACGAACCACATGGGGTGGGAGATGTTTCCCCGCGCCGTGTGGGCGGGGCCGCTGGGGGGCTGGCTAATCACCGCCAGCCATCATCAGCGGCACCACGAACAATATGGGTGCAATTATGGGCTTTATTTCCGGTTCTGGGATCGTTGGTGCGGCACCGACCGGGGGCTCGGCGATTTCGCCCGCGACCACGCCCGGGCGGCGAGGCGGATGGAGGGCGATCGCCCCCAAAACAGTCGGGCTGGCGCTGACGGCGACCGCGCTGGTCGGCGCGACGCCGGTCGGGCGGCTTGACGTCGCGGTCGACCACGTCCGCTCGGCCAAGGGTCTGATCCGCATCTGCCTTACCGCCGATCCCGACAATTTCCCCGGCTGCGTCGACGACGCGCAGGCGCTGAAACGCAACATCCCCGCCGATACCCGGAGCGCCTCGTTCGACGGCCTGCCCCGGCGCGACTACGCGATCGCGGTGATCCATGACGAGAACGGCAATCACCGGCTCGACAAGGTCGCCGGCATCCCACGCGAGGGCTATGGCTTCTCGCGCAATCCGCCGGTGGCCTTTGGCCCACCGCGCTTCAACGCCGCCCGCTTCGCGCTGGGTGATGCCGAAAAGCAACAGATCAGGATGCGATACATCTTCTGATGGCGTCGACCGGAGCGAAATCGCGCCCGCGACGTTGCGGGTTGACCATGTTTGTTGGAGCTCCCCTCTTGCGCCTCGTTATCCTCGCCGCCGCCGCGCTCGTCGCGACCATCGCCGCGCCCGCCTTGGCCCAGGACGCGATCCCGACTGCCCCACCTGAAGCGCCCGACATCGACGGTGGCGACCGGGTGACGATCGGTCTGGGCGTGGCGATCCTGCCCGACTACGAAGGCGCGGACGAGAGTTCGGTGACGCCGGGCGCGGTCGCCGTCGGCACGATCGGCGGCTTCGACTTCTTTACCCGCGGGACCCAGCTGTACGTCGACGTGCTGCGCGACGCGCCCGGCCCCGGCACGAAGCTCGAATTCGGACCGATCGCCGCGTTCCGGCTCGAACGGACGGGCGACCTCGACGACGCCCGGGTCGCCGCGCTCGGCGAGTTCGACACCGCCTACGAGGTCGGCGCCTTTGTCGGCATCTCCCGGACGGGCGTGATCACCAGCGACTTTGACACGCTCAGCGCCCGGGTCGGCTTCGTTCACGACGTGTCGGGCGTGTACGACAGCTACGTCATCACGCCCCAGGTCAACTACTCCACGCCCTTGTCCTACTCGACCCTGGTGTCGATCGGCGCGTCGGCGGACTATGTCGGCAAGGGCTATGGTCGCGCCTACTTCTCCGTGTCGCCCCTTGGCAGCGCCGCCAGCGGGCTGCGCGTCTACGATGCCGCCGAGAGCGGGTTCAACCGAGTCAACCTGTCGTTCTTCGCGATCCAGAGCTTGACCGGCGATCTCCGCCGCGGCCTCGGCGTCGGCGCTGGCGTCCTTTATGGCCGACTGCTCGGCCGCTACAAGGACAGCCCGCTCGTCCAGGACGTCGGCAGCGCCGACCAATGGGCCGGCGCGATCGGGCTAACCTACACCTTTTGAGCGCCTTTATGGCCGACGACGATTTTTTTCGCATTGACGGGGACGGCGTTGTTGGACGACTGTCCCGGGCAACAATACCGAACAATCAGGGGAGCCGTTCAGATGGCCGATAGCGTAGAGTTGATTGAAGCGTTCGATAACCGGGCCACGCGGCGTCATGAGCGGCGCGATCTGTTCCGGGCGGTGCTGGGCGCGGCCGCGGTCGGCGGCGCCTTTGCCTTCGCCACCGCCGCCGAGGCGCAGGCGGTGACGGACGCGGATGTCCTGAACTTCGCGCTCAACCTCGAATATCTCGAGGCGAACTTCTATTATTACGCGGCGTTCGGGACGCCGATCCCGGCCGCTTCGATCGGTTCGGGCGGTGTTCCGGCCAACTCGCTACCGCTCAACGCGGGCGCCCGCGCGGTCGCGTTCACCGATCCCGTGGTGCGCGCCTATGCCCGCGAGATCGCCCGGGACGAGCTGGCCCATGTCGACTTCCTGCGGACCGCGCTCGGCTCGGCCGCGGTCGTCCAGCCGCAGCTTGACGTCGGGATCACGCCGACCGGCGCGTTCAGCTCGGCCGCGCGCGCGGCGGGCTTCCTTCGGCCCGCGCCGGCGACCGGCGCGCCGACCGACTTCTTCGATCCGTACGCCAGCGACCTGGCCTTCCTGTACGGCGCCTACATTTTCGAGGACGTCGGCGTCACCGCCTACAAGGGGGCCGCGCCGCTGATCACCAACAAGGTGTTCCTCGACGCCGCCGCCGGCATCCTGGCCGCCGAGGCGTACCATGCCGCGATCGTCCGCACGACCATCGACCGGATGGGCGCGATGCCGGGCCTCGCGGCGTCGACGATCCGTGGCGACACCGAGCTGGTCTCCACCGCGCGCGACAGTCTGGACGGCGCGTCCGACCTCGACCAGGGGTTGAACCAGACGACGACCGGCGTGGGGCTGACCGCCAATATCGTCCCCGCGGACGGTAATGGCATCGCGTTTAGCCGCTCGACGGGTCAGGTGCTCAACATCGTCTACCTGAACCGGGCCGCGGTCACGGCGGGCGGCTTCTTCCCGCAAGGCGTCAACGGCGCCATCCGGACCAGCGCCAACAACGCTCCCGCCGCCTGAGCGGCAGCGATACTTTCGCCGCCTGCGCGGCAGCGACATTTTTCAGGGATTACCAACCATGATCGACCAGGAAACCATCGACGAGTGCCTCGCCATCAACGAGCGCAAGCGCGTCGCGCGTCGTCAGTTCATCAAGACCTCGGCGGGCGCGATCGCGGCCGTGGGCGGCTTGGCCGCGCTGTCGGCCTGTGGCGACGGCGCCGATAACGGCCCCGGCGCCACCGACCCGCCGACGCCGACGACGCCCCTCACGCCGGCACCGTCGGCAACGGCCAATGACGTCGGCATTCTCAACCTCGCGCTCAACCTCGAGTATCTGGAAGGCAATTATTACACGTTCGGAGCTTTCGGCACCGGCATCAACGCGACGCTGACGACCGGCACCCAAACTCAAGGTTCGGTGACGGGTGGCCGGGCGGTCACCTTTACCGATCCGACGGTGGCGGCTTATATTCGTGAGATCGCGGCGGACGAGAACGCGCATATCAATTTCCTGCGCGCGCAACTCGGCTCGGTGGCAGTCGCCCAGCCGGCGATCAACATCGACGGCGGCGCGACCGGGGCGTTTACCGCCGCGGCGCGCGCGGCCGGGGTGGTCGGCGCCAGCGGCACCTTCGATCCCTATGCCAGCCAGGACAATTTCCTGCTCGGCGCGATGCTGCTGACCGACGTCGGCGTGACGGCGTACAAGGGCGCCGCGCAGCTGATCGATTCCAAGGTGTTCCTGGAAGCGGCCGCCGGCATCCTGGCGGTGGAGGCCTATCACTCCGGCCTGCTGCGGACGCTGCTGTATCGTCGCGGCATCGACATGGCCTCGATCTTCACTCAGGTGACGCAGATCTCCGACGCCCGCGACTCGCTCGACGGCTCGTCCGATCTCGACCAGGGGATCGCGCCGGGTTCGGGCTTCAACGGCCCGGACGCGTCCAACATCGTGCCGTCGGATGCCAACGGCATCATCTTCGGCCGCACGGCGGCTCAGGTGCACAACATCGCCTACCTGACCCGCACTCGCGTCGACCGTGGCGGCTTTTTCCCCGCCGGCACCAACAATCCCAATCCGGAGCTGCGCTTCAGCGGCGCCAACTGACGCCACCGCCACCTCCGACGGGAACGGGCCGCGCGTGGCGACACGCGTGGTCTTTTCCTTGCGCCATGTCCTTGTCAGTATCCGAGCGGTATTGAGGACGGGTCTATGTCGGATCAGATGGGCGGCCCGAGCGGGATAGGAGGTTGGCTCGCCTTCTTTATCGTCGTGCTGACGTTGATTTCACCAGGATTGTCGATCGCTAACGAGCTTCGGTGGCAACCTTACTTCATCGACTTTCCACCGATTGCGCCCGGACTCTCCGTCGAGGCCGCGTCCTGGATAGTTACGACGACCTCGATTTTCGGTACTTGGTTCTTCGCCTATAGGCTTGTTTTTGTTCGACGCTGGACGACGGTGCGGATGGTGATCGCCGGCGTATGGATCATCGCCGTGCTAGGACTGGTGCTTCGCGCGGCGATCATCTCGCTGTCGCTCGGCTCTGATATGGCGGCGATCCTGACGGCAAGCGGCTTCGGCCAGCTGCGCCCCTTCGCTTTCTGCACGGTCTGGACCGTCTATCTTATTCAATCCGATCGCGTCTCCGACACCTATCCCCGCGACGACACCGAGTCGCTCGCGACTGTTTTCGAATAGCATGGCTGTCACCGTCGCCCATGCGTGCTACAACGACCTATCCCCGGGGGGCCGCTGACACCGCGGCTGAGAGGAAGGCAGGAGCCTTCGACCCGCCGAACCTGATCCGGCCCCATCACTGGGATCACCGGCGGAGGGAGGGAGCGGTCGCCCAAGGGACCGTGTCTCGCTCCGTAACCCTGGAGCGAACACGCATGCCTGTCCTGAGCGAAGTCGAAGGGGCCGATCTTCCCGCCCGCACCCCTGTCTCGAGCGTTGTCGAGAGGGAGATAGGCGTCACCACGGGCCCGATCCGCGGCTCGCGGAAAATCCACGTCGGCCCCTTGCGGGTCGCGATGCGCGCGATCGACCTCGACCCGTCGTGCATCGAACCGCCGCTCAACGTCTACGACACCAGCGGCCCCTACACCGACCCGGACGTCCGCATCGACATCGGCGCGGGCTTGCCGCAACTCCGCCGCGACTGGATCGTCGCGCGCGGCGACGTCGAATCCTACGACGCGCGCCACCTCCGCCCCGAGGACAACGGCCAGCTAGGCCCCGACCGCAGCGGCGGCGTCCAACCCTTTCCCAATGTCGTCCGCCGCCCCTTGCGCGCCAAGCCAGGCGCGAACGTCAGCCAGATGCACTACGCCCGCCGGGGCATCATCACCCCCGAGATGGAGTATGTCGCCACCCGCGAGAACATCGGCCGCGCGATGCTCCGCGACCATGTCCGCGACGGCGAAAGCTTCGGCGCGAGCATCCCCGACCACGTCACCCCCGAATTCGTCCGCGACGAAGTCGCGCGCGGCCGCGCGATCATCCCCAACAACATCAACCACCCCGAATCCGAGCCGATGGCGATCGGCCGCAACTTCCTGGTCAAGATCAACGCCAACATCGGCAATAGCGCGGTCGCCTCGAACGTCGCGGCCGAGGTCGACAAGCTCGTCTGGTCGATCCGCTGGGGCGCCGACACCGTCATGGACCTGTCGACCGGCCGCAACATCCACGACACCCGCGAGTGGATCATCCGCAACAGCCCCGTGCCGATCGGCACCGTGCCGATCTATCAGGCGCTCGAAAAGGTCGGCGGCATCGCCGAGGACCTCACCTGGGAGATTTTCCGCGACACGCTGATCGAGCAGGCCGAGCAGGGCGTCGACTATTTCACCATCCACGCCGGTGTCCGCCTGCCCTACATCCCGATGACGGCGAAGCGCGTCACCGGCATCGTCAGCCGCGGCGGCTCGATCATGGCGAAATGGTGCCTCTCCCACCACAAGGAGAGCTTCCTCTACGAACGCTTCGACGAAATCACCGAGATCATGCGCGCGTACGACATCGCCTACAGCCTGGGCGACGGCCTGCGCCCCGGCAGCATCGCCGACGCCAACGACGAGGCGCAGTTCGCCGAATTGTACACGCTCGGCGAGCTGACCCACCGCGCCTGGGCGAGCGACGTCCAGGTGATGATCGAGGGCCCCGGCCACGTGCCGATGCACAAGATCAAGGAGAACATGGACAAGCAGCTGGAAGTCTGCGGCGAGGCCCCCTTCTACACGCTCGGGCCGCTGACCACCGACATCGCGCCCGGCTACGACCACATCACCAGCGGCATCGGCGCGGCGATGATCGGCTGGTACGGCACCGCGATGCTCTGCTACGTCACGCCCAAGGAGCATCTTGGCCTCCCCGACCGCGACGACGTCAAGGTCGGCGTGGTGACCTACAAACTAGCCGCCCACGCCGCCGACTTGGCCAAGGGCCACCCCGCCGCGAAGTTGAGGGACGACGCGCTGTCACGCGCGCGCTTCGAGTTCCGCTGGCGCGACCAGTTCAACCTGTCGCTCGACCCCGACACGGCCGAACAATATCACGATCAGACGCTCCCGGCGGAAGGCGCGAAAACCGCCCACTTCTGCTCGATGTGCGGCCCCAAGTTCTGCTCGATGAAGATCACCCAGGAGGTCCGCGACTTCGCAGCGAAGCAGAATCAGCCGGCGGACGCCTTCATCGCCGCCAATCCTCCCCGGGACGGGGAGGGGAGCCATTCGGCGCAGCCGAATGGTGGAGGGGGCGCGTCACGAGACGCCGCACTCGCCGAAGCCGGCATGGCCGAAATGAGCGAACGGTTTCGGGAGAAGGGCGGGGAGGTTTACCTGCCGGCGGCGGAGTGAGTTGATTCTCGGCGGCTTAAACTGCTAGCTGGTTGCATGACAATCAACAGTATCGATAAAGCTCGCCTGTCGGGAGTGTTAGGCCGCCATCTGACACCTTCGGTTCACATCTCTACGCCCGAACGCCTGTATGGCAGAGGAAAGAAACTGGTCCAGATTGAGCGCGCATTCGCGTCGACCGGACGTCACGTGTTCATCTATGGTGACAGGGACGTCGGTAAAACCTCTCTGGCGATGACTGCCGCACACGTCCACCAGTCAGCTGGCGATGAGCCGATTTATGTACTCTGTAGCGAGACCTCAACATTTGCAAATATCCTTTTTGCTATTGGAAGTAACGCGCTTCCATTAAAGGAAAGGATGGAATCATCGGGCGGTTCAGCGAGCTTTGGTGCAAGCTTGGCTGGCTTTGGCGGTCAGTACAAGGCTGCCGAAGCTGCTAGAGCGACCTTTGCTCCTCCAACTGATCTTAATGCTGCGGCGGACATCATTCGCTATGTAAATAGCAGGAGGACTGGGCAAACTGTTGTAGTAATTGACGAGATGGAGCGTCTTTCTAGTGAAGAAGAAAAGATAAAACTAGCAGAGTTCATTAACAGTATATCGTCGGTTCAGGAAAACACAAAGTTCATACTAAGTGGAGTAGGACGTACAGTTGAGGAGTTACTTGGGGCACATAAAATCGGCTACTAGGAAGCTTGAGACAATTGCACTCGAACCCATTCCTCACAATGAACTCTGGTCTATCGTCTCTACAGTGGCCGAGGAGCTCGGAGTCAAGGTTGAGCAGCGCCATCTAATGAGAGCAAGCATACTCAGCGATGGTTTTCCGCATTACGTTCACTTGATGGCGGAGAGCTTGTTTTGGGCAATGTATGATGACGAGCATCTAATACAAACTGCAACGGACGATCATTTTAGAATTGCTGTAAAGGGAGCACTCGAGAGAACAGATGTGGAGCATAAGTCGGCTTACCGTAAGGCAACTGAAAAGATGAAAAATACGAAGGAGTATGAACTCGCTCTCTGGGCCTTAGCAGACAAGACAGAGTCACGCCGGCAGTTAGCTGAAATCTACGATCGATCTTATTGTAGAATCCATACTCGGTCAGAGATAGACCATATGGACCGAAACAAACTGAATCAGCGGTTACTAGCTCTGAAGAAGCCGACGCATGGTAGCGTCGTAGTTGGTTATGGTTCCGGTTGGTTTGCGTTCAGAGAAGCAATCCTCAGAGGTTACGTTAGACTTGTGGCAGAAGACAAGAACGTGAGTCTGGCAAAAGACTTCGCATCGTAGGTTGGCGAAAACTCACCCCAACCGCAACGCCTCCAGCACGCCCGGAGACCGGATCAGCTTCGGATGCATCCTCTGCTCCTCCGCCACGCCCTGCTCGACCAGCGTCGCGACGTTCCTCGCCGCCCCGGCGTACGTCATCCCCCATCGCCTGGGCGATGTTCGCGACCGACCGCACCGACTGCTCGAATGTCAGGTCGATGATCTGCAAGGTCGGCGCCGACCGCTGGGCCATCCGAAAGCGCGCCCGATAGTCGCGCTGGCCACCGACAGCCGCCACGGCACCACTCCACCGCAAGCACGTTGACGACGCGTCCCCGATTTGTTCAACTGCCCGCGCAGTCCCAAGGTGCCCCATGACCGACAAGCTACAGCAATTGATCGACGCCGCGCGCGACCGGCCGATGTCCGCCAATGAGCAGGAGGAGCAGCGCCGTAGCTTCGCCTATGGCAACGCCCATATCGAGAATGACCGGGTCACCCGCGCGATGGTTGACGAGGCCGCAGACAAGCACGTCCGCGAGCCGCGCGATTGAGCGACGACCGGCATAGCGAGGCCGAACCGGCGACGCTGATCGCCGATCCCGTCGAGGAGGCTCGTCGCGAGTCGGAGAATGCGGTCGCCCAGTTCGACCGCGTGCTCGACTTAGTGGACGATGTCGTGCGCGGTCAGCGTTCGTTCCGCCTCCGCACGTCGATGATTCTCGACCTGCACCGCATCGCGCTTGTCGGCCTATCGGCCTATGCCGGCAACTTCCGGCCCGGCGGCGTCTCAATCGGCCAGAGCAAGCACACCCCGCCCGCCGCGCATCTCGTGCCCGGGCTGATCGAGGAGATGTGCGACCATGTCATGGACCGCTTCGCCGAGGACTCGGCGTTGCGGCTATGCGCCTATGTCATGTGGCGACTGAACTGGATCCATCCCTTCACCGACGGCAACGGCCGAACATCGCGAGCGCTCGCCTACTACGTGCTATGCGCCAAGGTCGGCTATCTCCTACCCGGCCAGCGCACCGTCCCCGAGCAGATCGCCGCCGACAAGCGACCCTATTACGAGGCGTTGGAAGCAGCCGATCTCGCGGTGGAGGCAGGCTCGCCGGACCTCGCCGCGTTGGAGGCCCTGCTTGGCGGCCAGTTGGCCGAACAGCTGCTGTCGGCCTACAAGGACGCGCACGATCCCGAAGCTGGGGTGCCGAAAGACCGCAAACTGCATTGAGCTGCTATCGCGCCGCGCCGTTATCCTCATGCCCGCCTGATGGATGCCCCCAGGCCACACCCCCGCGCTAACCCGTCCAACACCTGTAAAAACCATTCTCCTACACGCGCGCGCCTCGCCAAACCCGCGCCCATGACGACCAAACGCACCTCCGCCCGATCGCTGCGCTCGCGCCCGGCGCCGTCCTTCACCCCCGTCCCCGTCCGGCCGCGCGCCGACGGTTGGACCGCCGACCGGCAGGTCGAGTTCATCGAGGCCCTGGCCGAATGCGCCTGCGTCGACGAGGCGTGCCGGCGCGTCGGCATGACGGCCACCTCCGCCTATGCGCTGCGCCGCCGCGCCGACGCGGGCAGCTTTCGCCAGGCGTGGGGCATCGCGCTCGATTATGCCGTCGACCGCCTGTCGGACGCCGTTTTCGCCCGCGCCATCCACGGCGTCGCCACGCCGGTCTTCTACAAGGGCGAACGGATCGGCGAGCGGGTCCATTACGACAACAAGCTCGCCACCTTCGTGCTGCGCTACCGCGATCCGGTGCGCTACGGCGCGTGGCTCGACCGCGCGACGATGGAGCGCGCGCCCGACGCCGCCGCCGCGACGCTGCACCGCGCGACGAAGGTTGTCCTGCGCGACGGCGTCGCCGCCGATCTCGGCATCGACCCGCCGCCGTGCGTGCCGATCGCGACCCGGCGCGTGGTCACCGCCGAACAGGCGGAGGAGCAGGAGCAACGCCGCCTGGCCGCCGAGCACGAGGCCATGTATCGCGCGCCGGACTTCAAGGACCTGCTGAAATTCAAGTCCGACCTCGACTCCGACGGGGACGTGGCGTGAGGTTAGACAAGTTCCGCGCCCGTCGCGCCGCCACCGGCCGGCACGGAACGCTAATCCCGGGCGGCCGTTCTAGCGATGTCATGGCCAAGCATCCCCTGATCCCCTGCATCCTCGCCGCCTGCGTCGCCGCCTGCGGCCAGCCCGCGCCCGCGCCCGTCGCGACCGCCACCCCCGCCGAGACCGGCTACATCGCCCGCGTCCAGGCGCTCTCGCCCGGCCAGCGCGAGGGCGTGTTGTTCCGCGCGATCCAGGGCAGCCCGGGCGGGCAGGGCTGCCAGGGCATCGACCAGGTCGAGTCGCGGCCGGCGACCAAGGCCGGCCAGCCCGTGTGGCGCGTCACCTGCGACGGCGGCGCGCAGTGGGCGGTGATGCTCGCCGACGACGGCACCGCCCTCGTCACCGGCGCGCGTGATTAGGGTAGGCGTTGTGGACGCCGTTCCCGGCTAGTCCGGCGGTTGTCTTGGAGTCGCTCGGAACCGTGCGGCAGTAACAGCATGGCGAAAAGGCCCAAAGCGCGACAGTCACTTCTTCGCGCTTCGCCCCGCATCCGGCGCGGTTGGCGAGATGCGGGCGCTGCGCGATGCGAACGGGCTGCCTGGGACGGCGATCCGGGACGAACATCTCCACGTCACCTTGTGCTGGTTCGGCTACGACTGCAGCGACTCCGGCGGGCTGATCGCGGGATCGCGCGCTTCGGCCGGGGTTGTCGTCGCGGCACCGTTCCGCGTGGTGTTCAATCAACTGGTTGGCGCAACCGCGTCGCTGTTGCTGGTACCGAGCGAGCCGCTGGCGCAACTAGGCGCTTTCCAGCATCAGCTAACTGTTTGATCCCGGCCTTTGATGGTGCATCATCCACGAGTGAGTGGAAGGAGGCAC
>CAXTRJ010000020.1:0-20759 GCA_964246585.1 uncultured Sphingomonas sp.
GGCGTGGCGACTACCCGCCGATCGTGGCGAGCGAGGAACTGCCCGATCGCCTGGCCATCGGCGGGGTTACGGTGTCGGTGGTCGACCAGCCTCATGGCCGGATCACCTCGGCCGGATTACGCTTCGAGGCGGCGGGCGAGGCGATCGGTTACGCCACCGATTTTAATGTGATGACCAACGACATGCGTGATCACTATCAAGACCTCGACGTCTGGATCGTCGACGCGCTGCGACAACGTCCGCATCCGTCGCACCCGACCGTAGCCGACGTGCTTGGTTGGGTCGCCGAGTTAACGCCGCGCCGTACCGCGTTGATCCATATGGATCATACACTCGATTACGAAACGCTGGCGCGTAGCCTGCCGCCCGGGATGGAGCCGGGATATGACGGCATGGAGTTCGCGGCATGACCGGCGACCGCATGGCCGACGTCCTGTTCTACGGCGCGCTCTTGCTGCTGCCGCTGTCGGCTTTGTTTTCCCGGCGCCTGCCGCTTGGTCAGTTGCTGCGCATGGTCCTGTCCTGGGTGGTGATCTTCGCCGTCGGCTTGGTCCTGGTCAGCCAGCGCGACCGGGTCGCCGACCTGTGGTCGCGCGCGTCGGGTGCGTTGACCGAACAGAACCAGACCGTCGTCGGCGACGAGGTCCGCATCCGCATGTCCGCCGATGGGCATTTCTGGGCCAACGCCGTGATTGACGGGGTAAAGCGTCGGATGTTGATCGACAGCGGCGCGACGATCACCGCGCTGTCGGTCGGAACCGCGTCGGCGGCCGGGCTGGACCTGGAGCGCAGTCCATTCCCGGCGATCCTCAACACCGCCAATGGCCGCGTCACGGCGCGCACCGCGACGGTCGGGCGACTGGAACTCGGCGGCATCACCGCGCGCGACCTGAACGTGGTCGTCTCGCCGGCGTTCGGCGAAATGGACATCATCGGGATGAACTTCCTATCGCGCCTGGGATCATGGCGGGTCGAGGGTCGAACGCTGATCCTCAACCCGACGAAACCACCAGTTTAACATAATGATTATTATCGAACTTAGAATGGCGGGTGCTCGCATAGGTCAGTTTCTTCTGGTTCGCTCATGATCGAGCGGCTGATCGCGGTCATGGCGAAGCTCCGCGACCCGGCGACCGGTTGCGAATGGGACCGCGCCCAAACCTTTGCCTCGATCGCGCCGTACACGATCGAGGAAGCCCATGAGGTCGCCGACGCGATCGCCCGCGACGATCCCGCCGACATCAAGGACGAACTCGGCGACTTGCTGCTTCAGGTCGTATTCCACAGCCGCATCGCCGAGGAAGCCGGGCTGTTCGGCTTGGCCGACGTCGCCGCCGGGATCAGCGACAAGATGGAGCGCCGCCATCCCCACATCTTCGGCGATGCCGGTGCGACACCCGGTTGGGAGGCGATCAAGGCGGCCGAGCGCTCCGCCAAGTCGCCCGGCGGCGCGCTCGGCGGCGTCGCCGCGGGCCTGCCGGCCCTGATGCGCGCCGAGAAGCTGCAGAAGCGCGCGGCGCGTACCGGCTTTGACTGGCCCGGACCCGAGGGCCCACGCGCCAAGATCGACGAGGAACTGGTCGAGGTCCAGCAAGCGGCGCCGGACGAGTTAGCCGAGGAGGTCGGCGACCTGCTGTTCTCCGTCGTCAACTGGGCGCGTCATCTCGGCGTCGACGCGGAGGCGGCGTTGCGGGCGGCGAACCGCAAGTTCGAGCGCCGCTTCGCCGCCATGGAAGCGTTGGCCGACGACGCCTTTGTCGCACTCGATCTCGACGCCAAGGAAGCGCTCTGGCGAGAGGTCAAGCGCTCCGGCGACTGAACCGATCATGGTCGACCAGCGAAAGGCGCACGTCATAGGTGGCCTGGTCGCCGTCGATGGTCTGCCCGACGACTTCGCCATGCGCGTACAGCCACGCGGCCCCCGCGCCGTCGCTGGTATCAAGCGTGATATGATACTCGCGGTGCCCACGCGTCAGGTGGTCCGCCACATCCGCGATCAGCGTCGACATCCCTTCCCCGTCGAGCGCCGAAATCGCGACGACATCGTCGCGCCGCGCGGCCTCCGCCGTCAGCGCGTCGTGACCGTCCCGGTCGAGTAGGTCGAGCTTGTTCCAGGCCTCGATACGCGGTGTCGACTCGGACACGCCGATGTCCGCCAGCACCGCTTCCACGTCGGCTCGCTGCGCTTCGGTATCCGGATGCGCGATGTCCCGCACATGGACCAGGAGATCGGCGGAGACCACCTCCTCCAACGTCGCCTTGAACGCGGCGACGAGTTGCGTGGGGAGATCGGAGATGAACCCAACGGTGTCTGACAGGATCGCCTTGTCCAGCCCGGGCATCGCGATCTGGCGCAAGGTCGGGTCGAGCGTGGCGAAGAGCAGATCCTCGGCCATCACGTCGGCCCCGGTCAGGCGGTTGAACAGCGTCGACTTCCCGGCATTGGTATAGCCGACCAGCGCGATCACCGGCCAAGGCGCCCGCTGACGGCGATCCCGGTGAAGACCGCGCGTCCGGCTGACCTGATCGAGCTCGCGCTTGAGCCGGGCCATGCGGTCGCGGATCAATCGGCGATCCGCCTCGATCTGGGTCTCACCCGGACCACCGAGGAAGCCGAAGCCGCCGCGCTGGCGTTCCAGATGGGTCCAGCTGCGAACGAGCCGACCGGCCTGGTAATCGAGATGGGCGAGCTCGACCTGCAACCGTCCCTCGGCCGTCGCGGCGCGTTCCCCGAAGATCTCGAGGATCAGCCCGGTACGGTCGATCACCTTGGCCGAAAACGCGGTTTCCAGGTTGCGCTGCTGCACCGGGGTCAGCGCCGCGTCGAACACGACCAGCTCGGCTTCCTCCATGCGTACGCTGGTCGCGAGCGCCTCGACCTGCCCCTTGCCGAGCAGGGTCGCCGGACGCGGATCGCGAATGCGGACAAGCACCTTCTCGGCGACGACGATGCCGATCGCCTCAGCCAGCCCGGCGGTTTCGGCCAAGCGCGCATCGACGTCGCGCGACGAACCGCCGCGATCGGGCAGGACGACCAGCGCGCGAGCCCCGCGGGCGACATCGTCGCGATCACGGTCGAAGCCGGCGCTCAAGATTCGTCCGCCTCGCCCGGCTCGTCGGCCAGGTTAAGCGGACGCGCCGGCTGCACCGTCGATACCGCGTGCTTGTAGACGAGCTGCGCCATGCCGTCGCGGGTCAGCAGCATGCAGAACAGGTCGAACGCGGCGATATGACCCTGCAGCATGACGCCGTTGACCAGGAACATCGTCACCGAGTCCTCCGACCGGCGAACCGCGTTGAGGAATATCTCCTGCAGTAGCGGCTGCTTCTTCTGCACCTCGCCGACCGCCGCGACGATGCCCGGCACGTCGAGCTGTCCCGCCGGCATGATCGTCGAGATCGCGTGCTTGTAGATCAGCTGCGACTGACCGTCGCGGCGCAGCAGCACCGAGAAATTGTCGAACCACGTGACGATGCCCTGGAGCTTGACGCCCTTGACGAGGAACATCGTGACGGGTGTCTTGGTACGGCGCAGCGCGTTGAGGAACAGGTCCTGCAGCGAACTCTGCTTGTCGGCCATGAAGGTGGTCCTTGGTTCTTGGCCGGCGCGTTGACCGGCTGCGCGCCGGTTCCCGGCGTCGGATCACGGCGCGCGAGCACCGTTCCAGCAATTTAGGAAGCGACCAGGCAAACGTCCACCTCTTACCCGGGAAAGGTGGCGAGCGCGGCGTCGTACTCCCATGTTCGATTGATGAGGAAACTTGCTAAACTACTGGCGATAACGGCGGTTTGCGCGACCGGCTGTTCCGCAGCGGCTCCCGAACAGGCCAGTACACGTCCGGTCGAGGGATCAGCGAGGACGTCCGGACTCGATCCGACCCTGACGGCCCAAACCGTCGCTGCGGCCGAGCGACTGCCGCGACTGAACAGCCTGCTGGTCCTCCGCGACGGTAAGCCGATCGTCGAGCGACGGTTTCGCGGGGCGGCGCTGGATCAGCCGGCCAACATCAAATCGGCGTCCAAGACCATCATGTCGGCGCTGGTCGGGATCGCGATCGAGCGCGGAACGCTCAGCGGCGCCGACCAGACAGTCGCCTCGGTACTGGGGTCCGATCTCCCTTCACAGCCCGATCCACGTTTAAGGCAGGTCACTGTCGGCAATCTCCTGTCGATGCAGGCGGGGTTGGAGCGGACGTCGGGCGAATATTACGGCCGCTGGGTCGCGAGCCCCAATTGGGTGCGCTACGCCCTGTCGCGTCCGTTCGTCGCCGAGCCGGGCGGGCCCATGCTGTATTCGACCGGCAACACGCATCTGCTGTCGGCGATGCTGACGCGGGCGTCGGGGCGGAGCACCCATGCTCTGGCGCAGGAATGGCTGGCGCGCCCGCTTGGCATCGCCATCCCGACTTGGTCGCGCGATCCGCAGGGCGTCTATTTCGGCGGGAACGAAATGCGGATGAGCCCGCGCGGGCTCGCCCGGTTCGGCGAGATGTACCGTCTGGGCGGCGCCGTCGATGGTCGGCAGGTCGTGTCCAAGCGCTGGGTCGAGGAGAGCTGGCGGCCACGCGCCGTATCGCCCTGGAGCGGCCAGGTTTACGGCTATGGATGGTTCAACAAGGACAGTGGTGGTCACGCGGTGCACTTCGCGTGGGGCTATGGCGGGCAGATGCTGTTCGTCGTGCCCGACCTGCGACTGACGATCGTGATGACGTCCGACCCTTCCCCGCATCCGCGGGCCGAAAGCCACTTGCCGGCGCTGCACACGCTGCTCGACCAGGGGCTCATTCCGGCGGCGGAGCGAGGCGCCTGATCACTCGTCGCGCGTCTCGGTAATGCCGAGCAGCTTCAGTTTCCGATGCAGCGCTGAACGCTCCATGCCGATGAAGCTGGCGGTGCGCGAGATGTTGCCGGAGAAGCGGCGGATCTGAACACGCAGATACTCGCGCTCGAAACTCTCGCGCGCCTCGCGCAGCGGCGCTCCCATGATGGTGGTCGCCCCAGCGCTCCTTTCGCCGGCGTCGCCCAGCACCTCGGCGGGCAGCAGGTCGAGGTCGATCCGGCCGATACGATCGCCGGGCGCCAGGATCACCGTTCGCTCGACGACGTTGCGAAGCTGTCGGACGTTGCCAGGCCAATCGTAGGACTGCAACGCGATCATCGCGTCGGGCGCGACCTCGGGCGTGGGCACCCGCCGCTGCGATGCGTAGTGCGCCATGAAATGCTCGATCAACGGCGGAATGTCCTCGCGCCGGTCGGTCAATGGCGGGATGACGACGGGCACGACGTTGAGGCGGTAATACAGGTCTTCGCGGAACCGCCCGGCGGCGATCTCCCCCACCAGGTCGCGCGCGGTGGCGGACACGACCCGAACGTCGACCTTGACGACGCGTGTGCCGCCGATGCGGGTGAAGCTCTGGTCGGTCAGCACGCGCAGGATGCGCGCTTGTGTCGCGATCGGCATGTCGGCGATGTCATCAAGGAACAAGGTCCCGCCATGCGCCTGTTCGAGCAAGCCCGCGCGGACCAGCCCACCCCCCTCCTCGACCCCGAACAGCTCTTCCTCGACGCGCTCGGGCGTCATCCGCGCGGCGCTGACGATGACGAAGGGGGACGCGGCGCGGTTGCTCCAGCCATGTAGAAGCCGGCCCGCGACCTCCTTGCCGACCCCGGCCGGCCCCATCACGAGTACCCGGCTCCCGGTCGCGGCGACGCGCTTCAGCGTCGCGCGGACATTGTTGATCGTGACCGAGCCGCCGGTCAGGTCGTTGTCCTGGCCCACGGACGCGCGCAGCGACGCGACCTCGCGCCGCAGTCGTTCGGTCTCGGTCGCGCGGGCGACCATGAGGAGCAGGCGTTCGGCCTCGAACGGCTTCTCGATGAAGTCGGCGGCGCCGCGCCTGATCGCGGCGACGGCGGTGTCGAGGTTGCCATGGCCCGAGATGACCAGCACCGGGAGCGACGGGTCGCGCCGCTTGATCTCGTCGAGCAGGTCGAGCCCGTCCAGCCGCGAGCCGGTCAGCCAGACGTCAAGCAGCACCAGCGACGGACGGCGCTCGGCGATCGCGTCGAGGGCGGCGTCGCTGTTGGCGGCGGCGCGCGTCCCGTAGCCTTCGTCCTCCAGCACTCCGGCGACAAGTTCGCGGATGTCGAGTTCGTCGTCGACGACGAGGATATCGAGCGCCATGGCGTCAGGTCCGATCGTAAGGAAGGTCGGCGAGCGGTCGATCGCTGCCGGTGCTGCTAGGGTCGTCTTCGGTGTTCATCGTCCGCAGGGTCGCCGCGTCGAAGGCGATGGTCAGCGCGGTGCCGCCGCCAGGACGATCGGTGAAGTCCATCGTCCCGCAATGCTCCTCCACGATCTTCTTGACGATGGCGAGCCCCAGGCCCGTTCCGCGCGCGCGGGTCGTGACATAAGGCTCGACGATACGGTCGCGCTCCGGGGGAAGACCGATCCCGTCGTCTTCGATGAGCACGACGACCTGGTTGTCCTCGGTGCCGGCGATCGTGACGGTGACCGCGCCCTGCCCTCGCCCCGTCGCCTCGATCGCCTCGGCGGCGTTCTTGACGATGTTGGTGAACGCTTGGCCTAGCTGGCGCCGATCACACACCAGCGCCGGACCGGGATCGTCGTGGACGACCCCGAAACGGATCGCCGGATGCGCCACCTCGTGCAGGAACACCGCCTGGTTGACGATGTCTACTAGGGCTTCCCGCCGGAACACCGGTTTGGGCATGCGCGCGAACGAGGAGAACTCGTCCACCATCCGCCGCAGGTCGCCAACCTGGCGGACGATTGTCTCGGTCAGGCGCGCGAAAGTCGTGTCGCCGGCCTCCACCGTCTTGCCGTAGCGCCGCTGGAGGCGCTCGGCGGCGAGCTGGATCGGGGTGAGCGGGTTCTTGATCTCGTGGGCGATGCGCCGCGCGACGTCGGACCAAGCGGCGCGGCGCTGGTCGTTGAGCTGCTGCGTGATGTCGTCGAAGGTCAGGATCGGGCCGGCGTCGGCGCGGGCGATGCGAACGGCCAGGGTGCGGGGTTCGCCGCGGTCGGCCAGCTGAACGATCTCCTCGCGGGTGCCGTCGCGGACGAGGTCGGCGAGTTCGGGGGCGACGGCGGCGAGCGACCGTCCGACCAGGCCGTCGTCGCCGGCACCGAGCAGCGTCCTGGCCGAGCGGTTGGCGATGCGGATTACGCCGCCACCGTCGATCGAGACGACGCCCGCCGACACCCCCGACATTACCGCCTCGATCAACGCGCGGCGGCTCTCCAGCTGATCGTTAGCGGTGACCAGCGCGGTGTTCTGCTGTTGCAGGCGTCCGGTCATCTGGTTGAATGCGCTGGCGAGCGTGCCGACCTCGTCGCGGGTGCGGGGCGCGGCGACACGCGCGGTCAGGTCGCCGCCCTCCACCCGGCGCGCGGCGTCGACGAGTTCGCCGACCGGCGCGACAAGGCGGTCGGCGACCTGCAGAGCGATCCACACCGCGATGCCGACGATCAGCAGCGAGATCGCCAACAGCGCGGCGTTGAAACGCAGCTGGAGCGAGCGCGAGCGGGCTTGCAAGGCGCGGTAGTCGGCCAGGATCGCGTTGCCGCGCTGGAGCTGGCTCGATAGCTGATCGTCGAACACGCGCGCGGCGTAGAGATAGGTATTCGTGCCAAAGGCCAGCGGTACCAGCGCCCCTGTCCGATCGGCGCTCTTGACGATGACGAAGGTGGCGCCACGGTCGACGGCGGCGATCATCGGTGGCGTGATCACGGTGCGAAGCGGTCGGTCGTAGGGATTGAGGACTACCAGCGGATCGACTTCGTCCCGGCGAAAGATCATCGCCTCCGACAGTTCGCGGCGAAACGTCTGCAGGAAAAGGGCCCGGCTGAACTCGCGGCTGTCGCTCGACCAGACTTGGAGATCGCCGGCCAGGTCGCCGCTCATCGCCCGCGTTTCGCTGGCGACCCGGTCGACCTCGTTCTGGTAAATTTCCCGCGCGAGCGTGCTGGAGTTCTCCAGCATCCCGCGCGCGCGGTCGGACGACCAGAACTGGACGCCGTACTGGAACAGCAGCGAAGCGAAGATCGCGACAAGCAGCATCGGAACCGTCGCCATGGCCGAGAAAAGCACGACCAGCCGGACATGAAGCCGTCCTTCACCACCGATTGGCGATCGAGCGGCGCGACGGCGGGCGACCCGTCGACCGAACAGCACCATCAACGCCACCCCGGGCAGGATGTTCGCCACGAGAAGCAGCGCGATCAGACCAGGGGCGATCAGACGTTCCAGCGACGCTTCCCGGACAAGCAGCAGGTACGTCGTGAACGCCACCGCCACGGCCAGGGCCAGGACGCCCAGCTCCACCGCGGGCGTGACGGTCAGCCGGCGCTTCGGCGGCGCGGGATCGATGTTTTGGTCAAGCGGGACGCTGTGCGTCATGACCAGGACGATACAACGAGTGTTGTTGCTAGGAAACCACAGATTGCGACAAAATCACGCGTCGTCGCGGTCGACCGAGGGACTCGGCTCGATGCCCAGCGTGTCGAGCCGCTTGCGCAACGTGTTGCGATTGATCCCCATGGCCCGGGCGGCGCGAAGCTGATTCCAGCCGTGGCGGGCTAGCATGGCTTCGATCAGGGGGCGTTCGACCTCGCCGATGACACGGTCGTACAGGCTGCCGTCATCTAGCGCGTCTGGGCGCTCGCGGACGATACGTTCAAGCAGTTGACGTACGGCTTCCGCGATACCGCTTTCGGTGGTGACTATCGTCGGTGCGCCGAGCGCCAAGCGCACGTCGTCGGCCGAGATCAAGTCGTCGCGCGACAACACGGCCAGCCGTCGCATGAGGTTCTCCAGCTCACGGACATTGCCGGGCCAGTCATGCGCCTCCAGCGCGGTCATCGCGCCGATCGACAAGGCGCGTTGCGATAGCCCGTCGGCCGCCGCCCTATCGAGGAAGTGGCGGGCGAGCAGCGCTACATCGCCACGACGTTCGCGCAGGGCCGGCAACGTCACGGGCACCACGTTCAAGCGGTAGAACAAGTCCTCGCGGAACCGGCCGGTGGCGACGGCGTCGCCCAGGTCGCGGTTCGTCGCGGCGACGACACGGACGTCCGCGCGAGTCGGGCGCGCGCCGCCCACGGTGGTGAACTCGCCCGACTGAAGTACGCGGAGCAGCCGTGTTTGCGCCTCCAGCGGCATATCGCCGATCTCGTCGAGGAAGAGCGTACCACCGGCGGCCTGCTCGAACTTGCCAGCCGAGCGCGCCTGCGCGCCGGTGAAGGCGCCGCGCTCGTGGCCGAAGAGTTCGGCTTCGATCAGGTCGCGGGGAATGGCGGCCATGTTGATGGCGAGAAAGGGTGCGTTTCGGCGCGGTCCGAGATCGTGGATGGCGCGGGCGACGAGTTCCTTGCCGGTGCCTGACTCGCCCGAGATCAGCACGGTCAGGTCGTTGGCGACGACGCGGGCGACGATCCGGTAAACGTCCTGCATCGCCGGCGATCGACCGATCAACGGCAGCGCGTGATCCTCCTCCTCCGCCTGGAGGGGTTCGGCATCGCCCGCGCGACCCCGGGACAGCGCGGCCGCGACCGCGCGCGTGAGGACGTCGAGGTCGAACGGTTTCGGCAGGTAGTCGTACGCCCCGACTTCGGTTGCCCGCACCGCCGTTGACAGGGTGTTGCGGGCGGACAGGATGATGACGGGGAGCGTCGGCATCCGCCGCGTGACCTCGGCGACCAAGTCGAGACCGTTGCCGTCTGGCAGGACGACGTCGGTGACGAGGACGTCCGGTATTGCGGTGGCGAGCTGCGCCTGAAGCTCGGCGGCGCTGGCGGCCAGGACGACGCGGTGGCCCTCGCGGCGGAGCGCCTGGGCGACGACGGTGCGGATCGCCGCGTCGTCGTCGACCACCAGGACCGTCGCCGTCACACATCCGCTCGCGGCAGGAGGATGCGGAACACGGTCGCGACGGGCGAACCCTCGCGGGCGTACCGGACGATCCCGCCCATGTCGCGGACCAGCTTGTCGACCAGCGCCAAGCCGAGTCCTCTGCCCTCCGGACGGCCGGACACGAATGGGTCGAACAGGTGCGCCGCGAGGTCGTCGGGCGCCCCGGGGCCGGTATCGACCACGCAGATCTCGATCGGCAGTGGCTGGCGCGGCCGGCCCGCCGCGGCGCTCACCGCCATGCCGTGCCGATAGGCGGTGGTAAGGGTGATCCGGCGGGGATCGCTTCCCACCAATGCCTCCGCCGCGTTCTTGAGCAAGTTAAGCATCACCTGCAACATCGCATCACGATTGATCAGCGCAGGCGGCAACGACGGGTCGAAACGCTCCTCGACGACGATCCCGCGGGCGAAGCCGGCGAGCGCCACGTCGCGAGCGTGGCCGAGCAGCGGGTAAATATTCGCGGGCGCGAGTGACAGTGGGCGGGTGTCGGTGAAATCCTGCATCCGGTCGATCAGCGCGGCGATGCGATCGACCTCCGTCGTGATCAGCGTCGTGAGCTCGGCCGCGCCTTCTGCGCCCGCGAGGAGTTGTGCCGCGCCACGAATGCCGGACAGCGGGTTCTTGATCTCGTGGGCCAGCATCGCCGCCGCTCCGATCGCGGCGCGCGCGCCGGCGCGATCGGACGCGTTGCCTAGCCGGCGCGAGACGGCGGCGTCGTAGAGCGCGATCACGCGCCAGCCGGGATGGTCGGCCACCAATGCTTCATGGAAATCGATGCGCAGGTGATGACCCTGCGCGGTCTTGACCGCGATGTCGAACAGCGCGAGGTCGTGACCCTCGGGCCCTGGCTGGACGGGGATCGTCGGTAGCACCGACGCGAGTGGTCGATCACGCATCGCCCGCTCGGACAGGTTCAGCATCGATTCCGCCTCGGCGTTGGCGCTAGCAATCCGGTCATCCGGCGCGATGACAAGGACGGCGACGGGCAGCGCAGCGAACAGTTCGGTTGGACTGGGCCGTGCCGCGCCTGCGGCCTCAGGCGGCGACAAGTTCGCGCCATGGGGCGTAGAACTCGGCCAGCATCGCCTGGACGCGGGCGGCGTCGGGCTCCTGGTTCACGCGGTTGCGGAACTCGGCCGAGCCATGCAGCCCGCGCGTGTACCAGCCGATATGCTTGCGAGCCATGTTGACCCCAGTCTCGGCACCGTAATGGTCGAGCATCGCGTCATAATGGCCGGCGATGGCGCGATATTGCTGATCGAGTGTCGGATCGGGCAGCCGGCGACCGGTCGAGAACCACTCCATTACCTGCCCGAGCAGCCAGGGACGGCCATAGGCCCCGCGACCGATCATCACCCCATCCGCGCCCGACTGATCGAGCGCGGTCTCCGCGTCCTGAATCGAACAGATATCGCCGTTCACGATCACCGGCAGCGTCACCGCGTCCTTGACCCGGCGCACGAATGCCCAGTCGGCGATGCCGCGATACATCTGATTGCGGGTTCGGCCATGGACGGTGATCATCCTGACCCCCAGATCCTCGGCGATCCGGGCGAGCTCGGGGGCGTTGAGGCTGTCATGGCACCAGCCCATCCGCATCTTGAGCGTGACGGGCACATCGACCGCCTTCACCGTCGCATCGATGATCGCCGTCGCCAGCTTCAGGTCGCGCATTAGCGCCGAGCCGGCGTCGCCGTTGACGATCTTCCGAACCGGGCAGCCCATGTTGATGTCTATGATCGCGGCACCACGATCCTGGTTGAGCCTCGCCGCTTCGGCCATCTCGCGCGGGGCGCAGCCGGCGAGCTGCATCGACACCGGCTCCTCGACCGGATCCCACGCCGCCTTTTGCAGCGATTGACGCGTCTCGCGGATCATCGCCTGGCTGGCGATCATCTCGGTGACGTTGAGCCCTGAGCCGTAGCGGCGTACGAGGGTGCGGAACGGGCGATCGGTGACGCCGGTCATCGGCGCCAGGATCACCGGCTGTTCGATCCGCACGGGACCAATCTGGATGGGGGCGAGTTTGCGCATCTGCCTGAAAAACGGGCAGGTAGGGCAGTGCGTTGATCGTGGCAAGGCTGGCGGCACTGGCCGGGGTCGGCTAGGCGACGGCGATGATGTCCGAGCCTTGCACCGTCTCGCTGATCGTCGCCGCCGGCGAGGGAAACCGGGCGGGCGGCGTCGGCCCCAAACAGTTCGCCGATCTCGCCGGACGACCGATGGTGGCGCATTCGTATCGCGCGCTCGCCGACCATCCCGGTATCGACGACGTGGTCGTCGTCATCGGTGCCGGACAGGAAGCCTCGCTGACGGCCGCTATCGGTCCGGTCCGCTGGGTCACCGGTGGCGCGACCCGTCGCGAGTCGGTGGCGGCGGGACTGGCGACGGTCGCGGGAGCCGTCCGGGTGCTGGTGCATGACGCCGCCCGACCGTTCGTGCCGGCGGCGGTCACCGACCGGCTGCTGGCGGCGCTCGACGACCATGCGGGCGCGGTCCCGGTGCTGTCGGTCGCGGATACGCTGGCGGCAGGCGACAACCGGTTGGGCGACGTCGTCCCCCGCCATGCCCTGCACCGGGTGCAGACGCCGCAAGCCTTTCACGTCGAGACGCTTCGCCGCGCCCACGCCGCTTGGCCCGCCGACGAAGAAGCGACCGACGACGCCCAGATGGTGCGCCGGCTTGGCGAAGCGGTCGCGTTGGTGCAGGGCGACGCAATGCTCGACAAGGTCACTTGGCCCGCTGATTTCGCCATCGCCGAGGCGCGTGCCGGCGCGGCATGGGAAGTCCGGACCGCGACCGGGTTCGACGTCCACCGGCTAGAGCCGGACGAGGAGCTATGGCTGGGCGGCGTGCTGATCCCGCACGATCGCGGACTGTCGGGGCATAGCGACGCCGATGTCGCGCTCCACGCGCTGACCGACGCGCTGCTCGGCACCATCGCCGCGGGCGACATCGGTACCCATTTCCCGCCGAGCGAGCCGCGCTGGCGCGGCGCGGAGTCGGGCCAGTTCCTTCGCCACGCCGCCGGGCTGATCGCCGAGCGGCGCGGCGCGATCGACTTCGTCGATCTGACGCTGATCTGCGAAGCGCCCAAGATCGGGCCACACCGGGCGGCGATGGTCGCCCGGATCGCCGAGTTACTCGCGTTGTCGCCCGACCGGGTGAGCGTCAAGGCGACCACTACCGAGCGGCTCGGCTTCGCCGGTCGCGGCGAGGGCATCGCCGCGCAGGCGGTCGCGACCGTGCGATTGCCGAGGTCGTGGTGAGGGTCGCGCTCGCTTTAGCAGCGGCAGCTTTGCTGGCTCAGCCGGCGGCGGCGCAGCGCGCCTGCCTGTCCGCGCCCGAGGCAGAGGCGCTGGCGCTGGTCGCGTTGCCGGAGATCATCCGCGAAACGGGCCGCGTCTGCGCGACGGCCCTGCCCGTGACCAGCCTGGTGCGACGACCGTCGGGGCCGTTCCTGGCGAAGTACGACGCGGCGGCCGATGCCGCCTGGCCGGCGGCCAGCGGCGCGATCGCCAAGCTGAGCGTGCCGGAGGCGGCGTTGCTGCTGCAATCCGAGTACGCCCGCCCGCTGCTTACCTCGCTCATCGTCCCGCAACTGGTCGGGCGTATCGCGGTCGCGGACTGCGGCACGATCAACCGGCTGGTGACGCAACTGGAGCCGCTACCACCACGCAACACCGCGTCGATCGTCGTGACGACACTTGGCTATCTTAAGGCGGAAAAGGACAAGGGCCGCGCGGTCGAAGTGCCGGACTTGCCGCTCTGCTCTCTGGCCGGGCGGCGGTGAGCGCGCCGAACCTGCCCGGCGTGCTGATCGCGGCCGCCACGCACGTCGTCGAGGCGAACCGCGCGGCGGGGCGGCGCGTTGTGGTGGCCGAGAGCTGCACCGGCGGGCTGGTCGCCGCCGCGCTCACCGAGATCCCCGGCTGTTCGGACGTGGTCGAGGCGGGCTTCGTCACCTACTCCAACGAGGCGAAGACCGCGCTCCTCGGCGTCAGCGCGGACATCCTCGACACATTCGGTGCGGTGTCGGTCGCGGTCGCGTGGAGCATGGCCAAGGGCGCGCTGGAGCGGACGCGGGCCGATGTCGCGGTGGCGATCACCGGCATCGCCGGGCCGGGCGGCGGGACGATAAAGAAGCCGGTCGGGACGGTGGTGTTCGCGGTGGCCGAGCGCGGCGCCGATCCGTCGGACATCAAAGCCGACCGGCGATCGTTCGCCGACGAAGGCCGGAGCGCGATCCGCCTTCAGGCAGCGCTGTGCGCGCTCGATCTGCTGATGCCCCCCGAAACCTCGCTCGCACCGTAGAGCGCGGCGGCGCGCGTCTCGAACGCACCGATCATGCGGCGCAGCGCGGTGCCGAACACCTGCCCCGCCATCATCTCGAACAGGCGGTTCTTGAAAGCGAAGTCGACAGAAAAGTCGACCAGACAACCTTCCCCGTCCGGTCGGAAACGCCAGTCATTGCGCAAATATTTGAGCGGGCCGTCAACGTAATCGACGTGCAGTCGTTCAGGCCGGACTTTCTCGACGCGGCTGGTGAAGGTTTCCCGCAAACCCTTGAAGCCGACAATCATGTCGGCGGTCGTCGCCGTTGCCGAGTCGGAACGGACGCGCATGGCGCTAACCCAAGGAAGGAAATCCGGGTAACGGCGGACGTCAGCTACTAAATCGAACATCTGCTCCGGGCTATAAGGTAGCGCCCGCGTTTCGGCATGCTTGGGCATCAGGCGCGCGCCAGTTTCGCCTCACGCGCCGCCCGCAGCCGGGCGAAATCGTCACCGGCGTGATAGCTTGATCTGGTCAGCGGTGAGGAAGCAACGAGCAGGAAGCCCTTGGCGCGGGCAATTGCGGCATAGGCGTCGAACGCCTTGGGCGTGACAAAATCGGCGACTTTGGCGTGGCGCGGCGTTGGCTGGAGATACTGGCCCATCGTCAAGAAATCGATGTCGGCCGAGCGCATGTCATCCATCACCTGATGAACCTCGAGCCGCTCCTCGCCCAACCCCATCATCACGCCGGACTTGGTGAAGATCGAAGGATCGTGTCGCTTGACCGACTCGAGCAGCCGCAGCGACGCGTAGTATCGCGCACCGGGGCGGATCGTCGGGTACAGCCGGGGCACCGTTTCCAGATTGTGATTGTAGACGTCGGGACGCGCCTCGACGATCGACTCTACCGCCAACTGCGCTTTGTTGCGGAAGTCGGGGGTGAGGATTTCGATTGTTGTGGTGGGGGTGTTGCGACGGAGTGCCGCGATGACGTTGACGAATTGCGACGCGCCACCGTCGGGCAGGTCGTCGCGATCGACAGAGGTGATGACGATATGCTGTAAGCCCATTTCGGCCGCGGCGACGGCGACGTGCTCCGGCTCAAGCGGGTCGACCGCGCGCGGCATCCCGGTCTTGACGTTGCAAAAGGCGCAGGCTCGGGTGCAGGTGTCGCCCAGGATCATCACCGTCGCGTGCTTCTTGCTCCAGCACTCGCCGATATTGGGGCAGGCCGCTTCCTCGCACACGGTGACGAGACCCAGCCGACGCATCATCGCCTTTGTTTCGCCGAACCCGACGGAAGTCGGCGCCTTGACGCGAATCCAGTCTGGTTTGCGCGCGCGCGCTGGCGCGACGAGTGCGTTCGCATCGTTCATGGGTGCGCAGATAGCCCCCGCCGGCAATCAAAACAATGGCAGGAACCAGCGGTTCCCCGAGGGGTTCGCCTATCGGAGACGATCCGCGCTCAGATGCTTACCGAGAGGACTAATGACTTACTTCAACGATCTTGTGGACGGTTATCACCGTTTCCGCACCGCCGACCTGCGCCGCCAGCATGACCGTTGGCTCGAACTTCGCCAGGGCCAGAACCCCAAGGTCATGGTGATCGCCTGCTCCGACAGCCGGGTAGAGCCGGCGCAAATCTTTGACACGCTGCCAGGCGAAATCTTCGTCGTGCGCAACGTCGCGGCATTGGTGCCGCCGTTCGAGACTCGCGCGGGTTTCCACGGTGTTTCCGCGGCGTTGGAATTCGCCGTGACCAAGCTGAAGGTCGAAGAGGTCGTGGTCATGGGGCACGGCGCCTGCGGAGGCTGCAACGCCGCGCTGACCGGCGCCTTTCGCGACGCGGAACCGGGGGAAGGCGGCTTCATCGCAAGCTGGGTGAGCATCCTCGACGAGGCGCGCGAACGGGTTAAGACGAGGTTTGGCGATGGGGACGACGCCGGGCGCGAGATGGAGTATGAAGCGGTGCGAACATCGCTCGCCAATCTGCGGAGCTTCCCCTTCGTGCAGAGGAGTATCGACGATGGAGCGTTGACCTTGCACGGCGCTTATTTCTCGCTCGAGGACGGGCATTTGCGCGTCCTCGGCGAGGATGGCGAGTTTCGCTTCGCCCAGCCGCAGCCGGTTGACGCCAGCCCGCTGGAACCGACCGATATGAAACCGCCTCGATTAGCCTGAAACGTCGCTCAACGCCGCTCGCGCGACCCTCTTCACCTCTGGGTCGAGCGGCGGCGGGTCCATCGAGACATTCGCCTCAAGCTGGTCGGCGACCGCAACAATCGCAGCGATGCGGGCAGCTTTTTTGTTATCGCCGTCGACCACCGTCCAGGGCGCGGCGGCGGTGTCGGTGCGGGCGAACATCTCCGCCATCGCTTCGAGGTAATCGGCGCGCCGCGCGCGATTGCGGTAATCGTCCAAGCCGGTCTTCCAATGCTTCCACGGGTGTTCGAGGCGCGCCTGAAAGCGTCTGTCCTGCTCACCTTGCGTAATGTGGACGAAGAGCTTTATCAGCGTCGTGCCGCTGGCGACCTGGTCGGCCTCGAAAGCGTTGATCTGGTCGTACGCGCGCCGCCAGTCGCGCTCCGGCGCGAAGCCCTCGACGCGTTCGACCAGAACACGGCCATACCAACTTCTGTCGAACACGACGATGTTGCCCGCGGCGGGAAGGCGTTGCCAGAAGCGCCACAAGAAATGGCGCGCCTTCTCCTCCGCTGTCGGCGCGGCGATCGGCCAGACCTCGAAGTTGCGCGGATCCCACTCGGCGGTAAGCCGTTGGATGATCCCGCCCTTCCCCGCCGCGTCCCAACCTTCCAGCACGATGATCGCGCTCCGGCGGTGAACGATGTGCGCGACCATTAGCCGGTCGAGCCGCTTCTGCAGCTTGGCGAGATCATGTTTGTAGCGGCCGGCATGCTCGGAGCCAGTTTCGTAATCGGATAGTGCGATTGTCATCCCTGCCCTATCGTTTCCGGACCCGAACGGTCCGGCGGTCAACCCGCGCTGGGCGACACCGCCTTGGTTACGTCCTTCGTAACGTCCCCGGTTACCCGGATGTTGAGTTCGCGCAACTGCTTGGCGCTAGCGACATTGGGGGCGCCCATCATCAAATCCTCGGCGCGCTGGTTCATCGGGAAAAGGACGACTTCGCGTATGTTGGGCTCGCCGGCGAGCAGCATGACCATGCGGTCAATGCCCGGGGCGGAGCCGCCGTGCGGCGGTGCGCCGAACTTGAAGGCGTTGATCATGCCGGCGAAGTTCCGGTCGACGTCGGCCTGTGTATAGCCGGCGATCTCGAACGCCTTGTACATGATCTCGGGCCGGTGGTTACGGATCGCGCCCGACGACAGCTCGACGCCATTGCAGACGATGTCGTACTGGAAGGCAAGGATATCGAGCGGATCCTTGGTCTCGAGCGCCTCCATCTCGCCCTGCGGCATCGAGAAGGGGTTATGGCTGAAGTCGACCTTCTTGGCTTCCTCGTCATATTCGAACATCGGGAAGTCGACGATCCAGCAGAATTCGAAGCGATTCTGGTCGATCAGGCCGAGTTGCTCGCCGACGCGGGTGCGGGCGAGGCCCGCGAGTTTGGCCGCCTGCGCCTCCTTGCCGGCGGCGAAGAACACGCCGTCGTCGGGGCCGAGCCCCAGCGCCTCGGCGAGCTTCGCCATGCCCGCCTCGCCGTGGTTCTTGGCGATCGGCCCCCCCCACTCGCCACCCTTGCGGGTCGCGTAGCCGAGGCCGGCGAAGCCCTCGCCCTGCGCCCAGCCGTTCATGTCGTCGAAGAACTTGCGGCTCTTGTCGGCGGTCGCGGGCGCGGGAATCGCGCGGACGACGTCGCCCACCTCGACGATCGAGGCGAAGCGGCCGAAGCCGGAGCCGGTGAAGTGGTCGGAGACGTCGGAAATCAGGATCGGGTTGCGCAGGTCGGGCTTGTCGTTGCCGTATCGCAGCATCGATTCGCGGAAGGGAATGCGTGGAAACGGCAGCGGCGAGACGACGCGACCCCTGCCCTGCCAGTCGGCGAACTGTTCGAACAGGCCATGGAGGACTGGTTCGATCGCCTGGAACACGTCCTCTTGCGTGACGAAGCTCATCTCGAAGTCGAGCTGGTAGAACTCGCCGGGCGAGCGGTCGGCGCGGGCGTCCTCGTCGCGGAAGCAGGGCGCGATCTGAAAGTAGCGGTCGAAGCCGGCGACCATCAGCAGCTGCTTGAACATCTGCGGCGCCTGAGGGAGCGCGTAGAACTTGCCGGGGTGGACGCGGCTGGGGACTAGGTAGTCGCGCGCGCCCTCCGGCGACGAGGCGGTCAGGATCGGCGTCTGGAACTCGGTGAAGCCTTGCGCGATCATGCGCTGGCGGATGCTGGCGATGACCTCGCTACGGAGCATGATGTTGGCGTGGATGCGCTCGCGGCGCAGGTCGAGGAAGCGGTAGCGGAGGCGGATGTCCTCGGGATATTCCGCTTCGCCGGCGACCGGCATGGGAAGTTCGTGCGCGGCGGACTGGACGGTCACCCCGCGGGCGAACACCTCGATCTCGCCGGTGGCGAGGTTGGCGTTGGTCGTCGCGTCGCTGCGGCGCTTGACCACGCCGTCGATCGTCACGACCGACTCGGCGCGGATCGTCTCCAACATCGCCAGCGCCGGGGAGTCGGCGTCGGCGACGATCTGGGTAATGCCGTAGTGGTCGCGCAGGTCGATGAAGAGCACGCCGCCATGGTCGCGCTTGCGGTGGACCCAGCCGGAGAGGCGGACCTCCTGGCCGACGTCGGCGGCGGAGAGGGCGGCGCAATTGTGGGTGCGGTAGGCGTGCATGGGTGATCTCACATCTGCTGTACCCCGGCGAAGGCCGGAGTCCAGTTACGCCGTCGGTCGCGAGCGTCACACTCGACCTGTCACGGCCATCGTGACTGGGCCCCGGCCTTCGCCGGGGTACAGCTCGGAATTGACGCCGCGCTTCCCTGCCCCACCCCGCTTTGTCAAGGCGGGCGGGCCTCGCTATGGAGCGGCGATGCACATTCACCCGCTCATCACCGACAGCGCGACGCTGGCCAATCTCTGCACTCGCCTGGCCCGGGCCGACTTCATCACCGTCGACACCGAGTTCATGCGCGAGAGCACCTATTACCCCGAGCTCTGCCTGATCCAGATCGCGGATACGCAGGAGGCCGCGGCGATCGACCCGTTGGCGCCGGGGATCGACCTGAAGCCGTTGCTCGACCTGCTGACCGACAACGAGGACGTGCTGAAGGTCTTCCACGCCGGCGGGCAGGATATCGAGATCGTCTATAACCTGACCGGCAAGACGCCCCACCCGCTGTTCGACACGCAGGTCGCGGCGATGGCGCTCGGGCAAGGCGAGCAGATCGGCTATTCGAACCTGGTCGACAGCTGGCTCGGCATCGCGGTCGACAAGGGCGCGCGATTTACCGATTGGGCCAGGCGACCGCTCGACGCGCGGCAGATAGAATATGCGATCGGCGATGTGACGCACCTGTCGACGATCTTCCCCAAGATGCTCGAGCGGCTACGCAAGACGGGGCGCGGGCTGTGGCTCGACCAGGAGATGGAGCGGCTGGCCGATCCGGCGAACTACGCCAACGATCCGGACGAGGCATGGCGGCGGGTCCGCATATCGGGACGCAAGCCCGAGGTGCTGGGGCGGCTGAAGGCGCTCGCCCGGTGGCGCGAGCTGGAGGCGCAGGGCAAGGACTTGCCGCGCGGACGCATCGTCAAGGACGAGACGCTGGGCGACCTGGCCGGCAATCCGCCGAAGAAGCAGGCGGACCTGGCCAAGGTGCGGGGGTTATCGGCGAGCTGGGCGGGGAACGACATCGGCGGGCGGATGATGGCGGCGCTTGAGGCGGCGACGCCGCTGGGGGCCGACGAGCTGCCGCCGCGCGACGACCGTAAGCCGGGGATGGGCAAGGACGGGGCGCTGATCGCCGACCTGCTCAAGCTGCTGCTCAAGATCAGGTCGCGCGACATCGACGTGGCGTCGAAGCTACTGGCGCGGGGCGACGAGCTGGAAGCGCTGGCGGCGGGGGTGCGCGACCTGCCGATGCTGCAGGGGTGGCGCTACGACCAGTTCGGGCGCGATGCGCTCGACCTGGTCGAGGGGCGGCTGGCGTTCGCGGTCACGCGGGGCAAGCTGACCATGACGCGGACCGAGGAGGCGGCGTGAGATTTGAAGGTAATGGTAGGTAACGCTTAGCGCGGTACGCCCCGCCCTACTTATCCGACCGTAGCTGGTTGGCGCGGGCGGGCGGTTGCGCCCGTGGCCAGTTCCGCCTTTAGCCCAAGCGCGGTCGCGAGGGCGCGGGCGCGTTTTTCGACGGTTTCGCCCCATAGCGCGCGATCGTCGGCGCTGGCGTCGAGCACCAGCCTGCCCTCGCTCGCCGCGACCGTGATGCGCTGAAGCGGGCCGGCGACGCCGCCCGACAAGCGCTGGGCTAGCCGGATCGCCAGGCCCCAGGTGCGGGCGCGGGCCAGATCGTCGCCGCTGGCCAGCCGACCGATCGGGTCGGGGAAGGGCAGCCCCGCCC
>CAXTRJ010000021.1:0-20182 GCA_964246585.1 uncultured Sphingomonas sp.
GCCGGCCGCACCCCGCGCACCATGGCGGCGTCAGGAACCGCAACCCCGACCAGCAGCCGGCGCAAAAGCGGTGGTCGTCGGCGACGATCGCGCCGCACCCCGGGCAGCGCGGCGGCAGCGCGAAGTCGGCGATTAAGCGCCAGGGAAGCCCCGCTTTCACATCTGTCCTTGTCGCGGACCCGCCACCCCGGCACAAGCGCCGCCACCGTGGACAGCCCCGAAATCTTTGACCGATCCGCCCGTCGCCGCCGCCGCGACCGTGTGGCGGCAGGCTTCGCCGATCACGATTTCCTCCGCGCGGCGATGCTCGACGGCATCGCCGATCGGCTGGCGACGGTGACGCGGTCCTTCTCGGCCGTGCTCGACCTCGGCTGTTTCGACGGCGCGTTCCCCGCCCCGACCGGCACGCGCATAGCTCGCTGCGATGCCGGCTTCGCCTTCGCCCGGGACGGCGGCGGGGTCCAGGCGGACGAGGACCGCCTGCCCTTCGCCGACGCCGCGTTCGATCTCGTGGTCTCCGCGGGAGTGCTCGACGGGGTCAACGACCTCCCCGGCGCCTTGGCGCTCGCCCGCCGCGCCCTCGTCCCCGACGGGTTGTTCCTCGGCGCCTTCGTCGGCGGCGGCAGCTTGCCGACCTTGCGGGCGGTGCTGCGCGAAGCGGAGGCGGCGCGACTGGCCGCGCGGCTCCACCCCTTGATCGACGTCCGGTCGGCCGGCGACCTGCTCGTCCGCGCCGGTTTCGCGCTACCAGTGGCCGACGTCGAGACGCTCACCGTGCGCTATCGCGGGCTCGGGCGGCTGCTCGACGACCTGCGCGGCGCGGCGCTGGGCAACATTCTGCCCGGCCGCGTCCCGCTCGCCCGCGATACCGTCGCCCGTGCCGCCGCTGCTTTCGCCGAACGCGCCGATGCCGACGGGCGCACCCCCGAGCGTTTCGACCTCGTCTTCGTCACAGGCTGGGCCCCCGCCCCCTCGCAGCCGAAACCCGCGCGCCGTGGCAGCGCAACCGTGTCGCTCGCCGCCGCGCTCAAGCCCGATCGCGGCTAGACGATCGCCGGCCCGTCACCCGCGTCGCGGGCGAGGAGCCGGCCCATCGTATCGAACAGGGTGTCCATCGCCACCGGCTTGAAGATTACCTCGTCGGCGCCCGCCTCGAGGCATCGCTCGCGCAGGTCGACGGCGGTATCGGCGGTAACGATGATGATCGGCAATCTCGCCTTGGCGTCGACGCGCTCGCGGATGTGGCGCACCGCGGTCATGCCGTCCATCCCCGGCATCCGGAGGTCGATCAGGACCATGTCGAAGTCGCCCGAGTCGATCATCGCCAAGCCCTGCTCGGCGCTTTCCGCCTCATGCATCGCGACGCCGGCGACGTCGAGCATATCCTTGACGACGCGGCGGTTCATTCGGTCGTCTTCGATGAACAGGACGTTCATCGATTGCGCCAGGAGAGATCGAGGCCGATACCGGATCGCAACATGATGCACGCCATACCGCGTCACGCCGCCTTTGACAAAGGTGACGGGTAACCTGCATCAATTTCACCCGGCAGCACGAAGAGTGCCGTCACCAGCCGAGCGCCCGTAACCGGCTTGACGAGCACCCGCTCGGCGCCGGCGTATGACGTCGCGGCGTCGGACACGATCAGCAGCACGCTCGCGTCCTCGACGCGCGCCGCGGCCGTGATCGCGGCGAAAGCCTCGTCGTCCCCGGCGAGGGTCGCCTCGTCGACCACGACATGCGTGATGCCGCCCTGGGCGAGACACGCCACCGCGCCCGCTCTATCGCCCGCCGTCGCCGTTCGCGCGGCGTGCGGCTCGACCAGCGCCCGGATCATGCTGCGCGTAATCGGATTACGTTCCACGATCAGGACGCCCCGACCTTCGGCGACGGCGGGCTTGGCGGCGGGTACGACAGCCACCGACTCGACCGGCTTGAGCGGCAGCTCGAGAATGAAGGTCGAGCCCTGCCCCGCCACGCTTTCGGCGCGCACGTCCCCGCCCATGGCGCGCGCGAGGTTGCGGCAGATGGCGAGGCCGAGCCCGGTGCCGCCGAATCGACGCGTCGTGCCGGCGTCGGCCTGACGAAACGACTCGAACACCGCGCGCAGCTGCTCCGACGCGATGCCGATGCCGCTGTCGCGGATCCGGATCTCGTACCGTGCCCCGTCCGCCGTTCGCGTCGTGGTGAGGACGATGCCGCCCGTCTCGGTAAACTTGATCGCGTTGGATAGCAGGTTGGACACCACCTGGCGTACGCGGACGGCGTCGCCCTCGATCGTCGCCGGGCAATCGTCCAGGTCGAGCGTAAACTCCAGGCCCTTGGCCCGCGCCTGATCCTGCCAGAGCCTGCTGGCGTCCGAGACCAGCGCGCGGCAATCGAACGGCGCCGCCTCGATCGCCAAGTTCCCCGTCTCGATCTTGGCCATGTCGAGAATATCGTCGACCAGCGCCCGCATCGTCAGCCCGGCGCCATGGACCACGCCGACTCGGTCGCGCACCGCCCCGGGCAAGCCTGCGTCGGCCAGCATGACCTGCGTCATGCCGAGGATGCCGTTGAGCGGCGTCCTGATCTCGTGGCTGGTGGTCGCGAGGAACTCGGTCTTGGCGGCGAGCGCCTTGCCCAGCGCGGCGTTGCTCAACTCCAGCCCGTCATTGGCGACCTGCGTCGCGTTGCGGCTTCGGCGGATCGCGAGCAGACCGAACAGCAAAAGGACGATGATGACCATCGTCGCCACGCCGAGGCAAAGAAAGATGATCCGCTGTAGCCGCGCCTGTTCCCTCGTCACTTCGACGTTGCGGCGCAGTTCGGCGGCCTTGAACCGCTCGATGCGGAGTTCCTGGTTGGCGAAATCGAACCGGGCGGCGACCAGCGCGGTGTTGAGCGACGAAGCCAGCTTCGCCGCCTCGTCGTCAATCCGCTTCAGCGCCTCGAGATGGGGCAGCGCCGAGGCGGCGTCGCCGGTCTCGTGGAAGATGTCGTAGGCCGTGCGATGCGCGTCGCGGTACCAAAGCGGCGTGGTGGCGAGGTCGACATCGTCGAAGCTTTCGCGGATCGAGGCAACCGCGCTCGACAGATCGTGACGCTGAAACGCGGCCTGGGCGGAGGCGGCGATGACCTGCGATCGCCAGGCCTCGGCTTCGCCGGTGCGCAGGATCGCGACGCTCTCGGTCAGCACCCGGTCGGCCTCGGCAAGCCTGCCCTGTTTTAGGTAGGCGCGCGCCATGTTCACCAGGACGCCCTCACGGTGCAGGTTGCTGCCGACCTGTCGCGCCAGGGCCAGCGCCTGCCCGAACTGCTCCTGAGCTTCGTCGTAACGGCCAAGATCGGCCAGCATGATCCCGCGATTGTTATGGCTCGATAGCGAGAGTTGAGGGTCGGAATCGTAAATGCTCAGCGCCTGAGCGGAATACCTTAAGGCTGTCTCGTTTTCATCGGCGTCGTTATACAGCGTCGCGAGGGTGAGCAGCGCTAGGGATTGACTTCGGTTGTCGCCCACTTCGCGAAAGATCGCGAAAGCGCGATGGTAATTCAGCAATGCTGTCGCGACGTCGATCCGAGCGCCATGAAGCCGGCCATTCGTCAGCAGGACGTCGCCGTGCAGTTTGCTGCGTGGCGCGATCTTCTCCACCTCGCGAAGAGCACTGGCGATGAGAGGCGCCGCCAGCTCTTCCTGTTCCATCCTGAGGCTCGCTTCGCCGCGGAGCCAATCGATGGTCGCCAAGGTAAGACGGCGACGGATCGGATCGGCGAGGCGTCGCGCTAAGCTTGCGGCGCGCTCGCCTTCCCGTAACGCATCGGATGGGTTCACCAGCATGGCCGCCTTGACCCGGGCGACCGCTGCCTCGATCCGCTTCGCATCGGCGCCATTCAACGGCTGAGCCGCGGCAAGGAGCGATATCCAAGCCGTTACGGTGAACAAGGGTCTGGCGAGACGCCGCATCAGTTGACGACGCGCGACATACCACCCGCCAGCTGACCGATCGGCAGGCGGTCGTTGTGGGCGACCTCGCGATACCGTTCCTCGTCGAGGAACTGAATCAGGGCGTCTAGCGCGATCGGCCGACTGATGAGGTAACCCTGCGCCATGTCGCAGCCCATCACGGTCAGGAGCGCCAGCGCCGCCGCCGTCTCCACCCCTTCGGCGACGACCTCCATCTCCAACGCATGGGCCAAGTCTATGGTCGAACGCACGATCAACGGGTCGCGGTTCGAACTGGCCAGGTGCGTGACGAACAGCTTGTCGATCTTAAGTTCGCTCGCCGGCAGCTGCTTCAGATAGGCGAGAGACGACAGGCCCGCGCCATAGTCGTCGATGGCAATAACGATCCCGGCCTCGGCGAAGGTCTTCAGGTTGGCGATGGCGCTCTGCGGATCGCGGATGACCGACGTTTCGGTTACCTCGAAGCCGATATTGACGCTGCCGCCTTGGACAAGCGCTCCAACTTCGGCGACGAAGCGCGCGTCCGACAGGAGTTGGCCCGAGACGTTGATGAAAATCGTCGGGTCGTAACCACGGCGACGCAATGTCAGTTGGTCGGCAATAACGCGGCGTATGGTCCACAGCGTCAGCCGGTCGATCAACCTGGCGTCCTCGGCGACCGAGATGAAGTCGTTCGGCGGCACCAGGCCATGCTCGGGATGTTGCCAGCGGATCAGGGCCTCGACGCTGGCCACCTCCTGTCGCCGAAGGTGTACCTTTGGCTGGTAATGCAGCCGCATCTGCTCGCCGGCGATCGCGCCGGGCAACTCGCGCGCCAGCCCTGGCCGTCCGGACGCGCCGCTCGCCGCGATCTCGCCGGTTGGCAGACGTCGGTCGTGACGCGCCTCCATCAGCGACGCTTCGGCTTCCTCAAGCAAGCGCAATTCGTCGACTGTCGACGCCAAGCTCGCGGCGATACCGATCACCGTGTCGATCACATGCTCGTCGCCGTCGATCGCGAATGGCTGCGCCAGAAGCGCGGAAATCGCGTCAACGGTTCGGTTGAGTTCGTCTCTTTCACCACCCTCGAACGCGATCTCGATCGTGCGGTGGTCGATCGGGGCAAGACGGGCCCCACCGAACGCGTCGCCGACTCGTTTGATCACGTCGCTACCAAGCTGCTCGGCCCGGGAACGACCAAGCGTCCGACGCAGGACGGCGAAGTTGGCGACCTGAACGAGGCATAGGAAACGCCACGTCGGGCCACCGGATCGCTCGAATACGACCCCGCGGCCGCGACAAGGGGTGTCGCGCGGTGTCGAAACATAGTCGGGTGGAACGCCCTCGGTCATCGTCTCCCGCCCTAAACAGGGACACTTGCCAAGGAGTTAAGGACTTCGCGGTCCCACACATCGCGATTGCGCTATCAAATACTTCATAGTAATGGTTACGGGCACCTTAACGGGGTGCGATAGGGAGAAAACACGATGCTTAGCTTCATCATCGCGCTGGTCTCGGGCATCAAGATCCAGCCCTGGTAAACTAACCGTCGGCTCGGCCGGGGAGTCGGCGGCGCTTTTGGCGTCGTAAAATCTTCGACCGAGCCGATTAATTCGGCTCATCGCACTCTCGCTTCGGCGAAGATGACCGTTGTCTTACACTGGTCCCACGGATCGGTGCTCTCCTAATTTGTCGCCGAGCGACGCCGATTAGACGCGCAACATGTCCGCCAAGCGGACCATGAAGCCGGCACCGCGCTCCAATTGCGTGATTTCGAGATACTCGTCCGGCTGATGCGCCTGCTCGATCGAGCCCGGCCCGCAGATGATCGTGGCGAACCCCGCCTCCTGATACTGCCCGGCTTCCGCCGCGTATGACACGACGCGCGCCGGGCCATTGTCGCCCGACAGCGTCCGCGCGATGCGGTCGGCCCCGCTCCCCTCCGCCAACGCGAACGACGGCGTCGCCGACCGGCGTTCGACGACGACGCCGCAGCCGGCGAAACGCGCCTTCGCCGCCCGATCCGCCTCGTCGCAGGCCTGGAGGAACGGCGCGACGATCGCGTCGGGATCCTCCCCGGGCCGCGTCCGGAGGTCGAAGGTGAAACTCGCCCGCCCCGCCAGGATGTTGACCGCGGTGCCGCCGCCCATCACCCCGATCGTCAACGTCGCGTGACCGGGATAAAAGGGCGAACGCGGATCGGCCCCGTCCTCCAGCCCCCGCGCGATGTCGCCCAGCCGCCGCATCAGCCCGACCGCGACCATATTGGCCGACAGCCCCAGATGCGTGAGACTCGAATGCGCCTCGTGCCCGGTGACGGTCACCGTCCAGCTGGCGATCCCCTTATGCCCGCCGACCACCTCCATGTCGGTCGGCTCGCCGACGATCACCGCCGCCGGTGTCGGCACCCGCGCGGCGATCTCGCGAATCATCGCTGGCGCGCCCAGGCAGCCGACCTCCTCGTCATAGGACAAAGCGAGATGCACCGGTCGCCGCCCCGCGACGCAGTGGGGCACGATCGCCAGCGCCAGCGCGAGGAACCCCTTCATGTCGCACGTGCCGCGCCCGAACAGCCGATCGCCGCGCCGCGTCAACGCGAATGGATCGCTGGTCCACGCTTGCCCGTCGACCGGCACCACATCGGTGTGCCCCGACAGCACGACGCCCCCCGCGACGGCGGGGCCGATCGTCGCGTACAGGTTCGCCTTCGACCCGTCCTCGTTGGCGACTCGCACCGGCGCGACCCCGAGCGGCGCCAGGACGCCTTCGACATACTCGATCAGACGCAGGTTGGAGTGACGGGACGTCGTGTCGAACGCGACCAGGTCGGCGAGGATCGCGGTCGCCCGCGCCGCCACGGCGTGGGCGTCAGGCGGCATGCGCCCGCCGCCGTTCGGGATTCGAGAACTCCATGCTGTCGTCGATCGACCCGAACCTGAGCGCCATGATGTCGAGCGCATAGTTCTGATTAAGCCGCCACGGCTTGCGATGCCCCTGCTTCGGCAGCTTATCCGCCGCGCGCCGCACATATCCCGAATTGAACGGCAGGAACGGTTGCTCGGTCACAGGCTTGTCGCCGATCCGCGGCGTGGCCTGGCGCAGGCCGCGCTTACGCAGGGTGTTGAGCAGCCGGCAGACGTAAAGGCAGGTCAGGTCCGCCTTCAACGTCCATGACGCGTTGGTATAGCCGAACGACATCGCCAGGTTCGGCACGTCGGAAAACATCATCCCCTTATATTGCATCGACTTGGCGAGGTCGGTCGTCGCCCCATCGATGCTGAATACGACCCCGCTGAGCAACTGCACCTCCAGCCCCGTCGCGGTTACGACGATGTCGGCGGAAAGCTCCGCTCCCGAATCGAGGCGGATCCCCGTCGCCGTGAAGCGGTCGATCGTGTCGGTCACCACCGCCGCCCGCCCGTCCCTAATCGCGTCGAACAGGTCGGCGTCGGGGACCAGACACACGCGCTGGTCCCAAGGGTTGTAACGCGGCGTGAAATGCGTCGCGACGTCGTAATCGGGGCCGAGATGCTCGCGCACCATGGCGATGATCCGCTCCTTGACCTTGGCCGGCTTCCGGCGCGCCATGCGAAAGAAGAACATGCCGACCAGCACGTTCTTCCACCGAGTCAGGCCATAGGCGGCACGCGTCGGCAGACGGGCGTGGAGCCAGTCGGCGACGCCGTCCTTGGCCGGCCGCGACACGACATAGGTCGGCGACCGTTGCAGCATGGTGACGTGCGCCGCCGTCCGCGCCATCTCGGGCACCAGCGTCACGGCGGTGGCGCCGCTGCCGATGACGACGACCCGCTTGCCGGCGTAGTCGAGCCGCTCGGGCCAGAATTGCGGATGAACCACCCGCCCGTTGAAATCGCCGATCCCCGCGAACTCGGGCGAGTAGCCGCGCGCGTAGTCGTAATAGCCCGAGCACATGAAGAGGAACTGGCAGGTGAAGCGGATCGGCGCGCCCTGTGCGTCGGTCGCCTCCACCGTCCACCGCGCGTCGGGCGTCGACCAGCTCGCTTGGCTGACGTGGTGGCGGAAACGGATGTGGCGGTCGATCCCGTGCTCGCGCGCGGTGTCGCGGACATAGTCGCGGATCGACGCGCCGTCGGCGATCGCCTTGTCTCCGGTCCAGGGGCGGAAATTGAGTCCCAGCGTGTGCATGTCCGAATCGGACCGTATGCCGGGATAACGGAACAGGTCCCACGTCCCGCCGATGTCCCCTCGCCCTTCGAGGAGCGCGTAGGTCCGCCCGGGGCAGCGCGTCTGGAGGTGATAGCCGGCGCCAATTCCCGATATCCCCGCGCCGACGACGATCACGTCGAAATCTTCCGCCATGCCCCGTCTCCGTCGCTACGCTAGGCGATCGGAGCGCCGGGGGGAAGCTGGCCTCGCGCCGCGCCCGCGTTATAGCGGCGCGCCGATCGCCACAGGACACCGCCCATGAAAACCCGCGCCGCCGTCGCCGTCGAGGCCAGGAAGCCGCTCGAAATCGTCGAGCTCGACCTCGAAGGGCCGAAGGCCGGCGAGGTGCTGGTCGAGATCATGGCGACCGGCATCTGCCACACCGACGCCTACACGCTCGACGGCCTAGATTCGGAAGGACTGTTCCCCAGCGTGCTCGGCCACGAAGGCGCCGGGGTCGTCCGCGAGGTCGGCGCCGGCGTCGCCTCGGTCGCGCCCGGCGACCATGTCATCCCGCTCTACACCCCCGAATGCCGCCAGTGCCGGTCGTGCCTCAGCGGCAAGACCAACCTGTGCACCGCCATCCGCGCGACGCAAGGAAAAGGCCTGATGCCCGACGGCACGACCCGGTTCAGCTACAAGGGCGAGCCGATCTTCCACTACATGGGCTGCTCGACCTTTTCGAATTTCACCGTCCTGCCCGAGATCGCGGTGGCGAAGATCCGCGACGACGCCCCGTTCGACACCAGCTGCTATATCGGCTGCGGCGTCACAACCGGGGTCGGCGCGGTGGTCAACACCGCGAAAGTCGAGGTCGGGGCGACCGTCGTCGTCTTCGGGCTGGGCGGCATCGGGCTCAACGTCGTGCAGGGCGCGCGCCTCGCCCGCGCGGGGATGATCGTCGGCGTCGACATCAACCCGGACCGGGAGGAGTGGGGCCGCCGCTTCGGCATGACCCACTTCGTCAATCCGGGGGAGGTCGGCGACATCGTCCCGCACCTCGTCCAGCTGACCGACGGCGGCGCCGACTATTCGTTCGACTGCACCGGCAACACCGACGTGATGCGCCAGGCGCTCGAATGCTGCCACCGCGGCTGGGGCGAGAGCATCATCATCGGCGTGGCGGAGGCCGGCAAGGAGATCGCCACCCGCCCGTTCCAGCTCGTCACCGGCCGCGTCTGGCGCGGCACCGCGTTCGGCGGCGCGCGCGGCCGCACCGATACGCCCCGGATCGTCGACTGGTACATGAACGGCAAGATCGAGATCAATCCGATGATCACCCACCGCCTGACCCTCGACGAGATCAACAAGGGCTTCGACCTGATGCACGCGGGCGAGAGCATCAGGAGCGTGGTGATCTACTGACGCCTCTTATCCCGGAGAGTGAAATGGAAACCGTCAGCACCAACAAATCCCACGGCGGCACTCAAGGCACCTACCGCCACGCCTCCACCGCGACCGGCACCGACATGACCTTCTCCGTCTTCGTTCCCCCGCACGAACCCGGCGCGAAGCTGCCCGTCGTCTGGTTCCTCTCCGGCCTGACCTGCACCCACGCCAACGTCACCGACAAGGGCGAATACCGCGCCGCCTGCGCCGAATTGGGCCTCGTCCTCGTCGCCCCCGACACCAGCCCGCGCGGCGAAGGCGTACCCGACGATCCCGCCGGCGCCTACGACTTCGGCCTTGGCGCCGGCTTCTACGTCGACGCGACCGAGCCTCCATTCGACCACCACTACCGGATGTGGACCTACGTCACCGCCGAACTCCCCGCGCTGATCGCCGCCGAGTTCCCGGTCGACCCGGCCCGACAAGCCATCACCGGCCATTCGATGGGCGGTCACGGCGCGCTTACCGCCGCGCTGCGCCTGCCCGGCCGCTATCGCTCGGCCAGCGCCTTCGCCCCCATCGTCGCGCCAGGCCAAGTGCCGTGGGGCGAAAAGGCGCTAGGCGGCTATCTCGGCCCCGACCGCGCGGCCTCGCGCGCCCACGACGCGGTGTCGCTGATCGAGGACGGCGCGCGCGTCCCCGACCTCCTCGTCGACCAGGGCGACGCCGACCAGTTCCTGTCCGAACAGCTCCGCCCCGCACTCCTCGCCCGCGCCTGCGCCGACGCCGGCATCCCGCTGACGCTCAGGATGCAGCCGGGCTACGACCACAGCTATCACTTCATCGCGACCTTCATGGCCGACCATCTCCGCTGGCACGCCGAGCGGCTGCGGTGACTCGTCATGACGTCCTGATCGTCGGCGCCGGCCACGCCGGGGCGCAAGCCGCGATCGCGCTGCGCCAGCGCAAGTTCGCCGGCTCGGTCGCGCTGGTCGGCGACGAGCCCGACCCGCCCTACGAACGCCCGCCGCTGTCGAAGGAATACCTCGCCGGCGACAAGCCCTTCGCCCGGCTGCTGATCCGCCCCGACGCCTTCTGGGCCGAGCGCGACATCGCCCTGCTGCTCGGCCGCGCGGTGGTGTCGGTCGACCCCGCCGCGCGCGAAGTCACGCTCGCCGACGGCGACCGCCTCGGCTACGGCAAGCTGATCTGGGCCACCGGCGGCGCGCCCAGGCGACTGGTCTGCTCGGGCCACGACCTGCGCGGCGTCCATTCGGTCCGCAACCGCGCCGATGTCGACCGGATGATCGCCGAGCTCCCCGCCGTCACCCGCGTCGCGGTCATCGGCGGCGGCTATATCGGCCTGGAGGCCGCCGCCGTCCTGACGAAACTCGGCAAGCACGTCACCGTGCTGGAGGCCCAGGACCGCGTCCTCGCCCGCGTCGCCGGCCTGGCGCTGTCGCGCTTCTTCGAGCGCGAGCACTGCGCCCGCGGCGTCGACCTGCGGCTCGGCGTCACGGTCGACTGCATCGAGGAACGGGCCGCGGCGGCGGTAGGCGTACGCCTCGATGATGGGCAGGTCGTCCCCGCCGACATGGTGGTCGTTGGTATCGGCATCACCCCCGCCGTCGCGCCCCTGATCGACGCCGGCGCGGCGCACGGCGGCGGGGCGGGCGGCGTCCTCGTCGACCCGCTATGCCGCACCACCCTGCCCGACGTGTTCACCGTCGGCGACTGCGCCGCCCACACCAATTGCTTCGCCGACGGCGTGACGATCCGCCTAGAATCGGTGCAAAACGCCAACGACCAAGCGACCACGGTTGCGAAGCTCGTCACCGGCACCGAGGAACCATACCACGCCATGCCGTGGTTCTGGTCCAACCAGTACGATCTCAAGCTCCAAACCATCGGCCTTTCCACCGACCACGACGACACCGCCCTACGCGGCGACCCGGCGACACGAAGCTTCTCGGTGGTGTACCTGAAGGCCGGCCGCGTAACCGCCCTCGATTGCGTCAACACCACCCGCGACTACGTCCAGGGCCGCGCCCTCATCGGCCGAACGATCGCGCCGGACCGGCTGCGCGACACGGCGGTGCCGCTGAAGGAACTCGGCTCAGCCTAACGATGCCGCTATTGTCGCGACGTCGCCCATGGTCGGAGCGAATAGCCCAACCGTGATAAACATGGCTGCAAAGGTCGGTCGCGGCCGGCTCTTTCGCCATTCTCCAAAGCGGACGACTTACGACCCAGCTTTCCGACACTCGAACATTCGCCGAAAAGCCGGGATAGATGTCGGCGTCAGAACCGACCGGTTGTGACCCTCACTCCCTTTGCCGACCGAGAGCATCGGGGTAGACTGCCGACGGGGAGACAACATAGGGGGCAGTGTGAACGGTCTGATCGGATTGGGCGGGATATTGGCGATCCTCCTGCTGGTGGGAGGGGTGATCGGGTTGGCCGATCGCCAGCGGTTTGCCCCCCGCTGGCTTCTGGTCGCGGCGCTGCTCGTGGCAATCAACGATGCTCTTCTCACCCGCGCCTATGGAGGGCTGCCCGATCTGATCGGCGGGGACTGGAATTGGCTGGGCAAGCTACTCGCGCTCGGCGCGACCCTCGCCATCGCGGCGCTACCGGCGTTCGGCTGGCGTCGCTCCGGCCTGACGCTTTCGCAGGAGCCGGGCAGTCTGAAGGCGGCTATTCCGGTCGTGGCGCTTTACTGCGCCTTTTTCGTCGCGATCGCGCTGGCCTTTCCCGCTGGCGAGAACGATGCGGAATCGACTGCCTTCCAACTGACCATGCCGGGGTTGGAGGAGGAGCCGTTCTATCGCGGCATCCTGCTCTTCGCCCTCGACCGGGCGTTCACTGGCCGGAAGCGGTTCCTCGGCGTCGATTGGGGCTGGGGGGCGGTGCTGTCCTGCTTCCTGTTCGGCATGGCGCACGCCTTCGGCTTCTCCAATGGACAGTTCTCCTTCGATGCCATGACCATGCTACTGACGGCCATTCCATCGTTCCTCGCCATTTGGCTGCGCCTGAGAACCGGAAGCGTGCTGCTCCCCGTCGTCATGCACAATCTCGGCAACTCCATACCGCGACTGATTTAGGCGGCTGAGCGCCCGGGCATACATGGCGTTACAACCGGACCGGTTGTGACGTCTAAACCCAGATTTACTCGCGAGCGTAGGCGTGTATGATAACAGCAATACACCTTGACATTGGAGACGATCATTGTTCAGCCTTGTTACGCTTGCCCTCGTAATCGCATCAACGCCTGTCACTCCGGTCGAGCGTCCGACGCTTCTGATCGTCGGCTCTCCGCACCTTGCGAATAATAATCGGGACATCGTCAACGCTCGGATCGAGGATGTTACGACGCCGACGCGCCAGCAGGAGATTGAGGCACTGGTCGAGAGCTTGGCCCGCTTCAGGCCCACGCGCATCGCGATCGAATGGGATGCGGATGATCAACCTGGTCTGGACCGGCGCTATGCCGATTACCGCTCTGGCCGTTTGCGGCTCACCGCGAACGAGCGCGACCAGATCGCCCTACGTTTAGCCGCCAAGCTAAACCTCGAAAAAGTCGATGCGATCGACTGGAACGGCGACGCGCCTGGAGACGCTGAGGCCTATAACTTCACCGGCTGGGCGGCGCGGAACGGTCAAGCCGGCCGGCTGGAGGAGCTGCGCGTCCAAGGCCAGGCGAGCACCGACGCACAAACCGCGCGCTGGCGATGCTTGCCGGTTGCGGATTGGTACCGCGAATACAATGCGCCTGTCGCACGAGCGAACGATCATCGGCTCTACTACGATCTGGCTCGGATCGGCGACGGACGTGAAAGTCCTGGCGCGGCTTGGGTAGGCGCGTGGTATGCTCGCAATCTCCGCATCTTCAATGGGTTGGAACGCGTCGCTAAACCTCAGGATCGCATACTCGTCCTATATGGCTCTGGGCACGCCTACCTACTGGATCAGTTCGCGCGCGAAAGTAACGCTTTCAAGGTGGCAGACACGCTGTCGTATCTTCCGGTTTCACGCTCTCCCTGTTAGTTACGGTATGCTTCTGAGCATTTCCGTCCTTAAGCGGCCAAACGAACTCAACTTTCGACTTCCAACCTGCTAGGCCATGCCGGGCTTTACCAGCCCACGGACGATGCTCGCCCCGCCAGCCAGCACAACCGCGTCCTCGACGAAGCCGGTGGGCGTCTGACCATAACGCGGGATCGACGCCATCCGGGCGCGCCAGCCGGGATAGGAGGCCACCACCGCCGTCACGGCCCCGACCGCCGCGCCGAGCCAGCGCTGGCGTCGCGAAGCGAGCGCCGCGCCCGCGATGGCCGAGGTGACGAACCGCGCGGCCAGGCCGATTGGCACGATCCGGTCGGGCGCGGTCTTCTGCTTGTCGCCCGCCATCTCACCAACCGCGAGCACCAACGCGCCGACGGCGACGATCGGATGCGCGAGCAGCCGGGGGGCGCCGTTGTCGGCCGGCAGCTCGCCACGCGCCGCCGCGATCGCGACGGTCGCCAGCGGCGTCATCGCGCGCTGGCCGCCGACCAGGCCCATTAGGAAGGAAGCGAGCATACAAGACCTCCGAGATCGGTTCGGTCAGTGAAACGCCCAGGACGCCCGGTCGGGTTCCCTGCCGCGACCGGGTCGGCGGCGCGATCGGCACGAACCGCCGCTTCCTGCACGGTTTCTCCTTGGCTCGCGCATCAAGCCTGCGGAATGCTTCGGTATAAGCCTGTTCGGGAATCGCACAGACGCGGGAGACAAGGCGATGGCGGCGAATATCGACAACACCGGTGGCCCGCGCGGGACGCCGTTGCGGGCCATCGGCTGGAGCGTCCCCGCGTTCCTCCTGCTGCTCCCCTTCGTCGCGAACGCGCCTTGGACCCTGTCCGATTACGTTGTCATGGGGCTTCTCTTCGGCATCGTCGGGGCAGGACTGGAGCTGGCCGTCAGGGTGTCCGACGACATCTTCGACCGCCTCGCCGCCGGCGTCGCGCTCGCGGCCGCCTTCCTCCTGATCTGGATCAACGGCGCGGTCGGCTTCCTCGGCGGCGAGGACAACCCCGCCAACCTGGTGTTCATCGGGGTGCTCGCCACCGCGTTCCTCGGCTCGCTCCTGGCGCGCTTCCGCTCGGCCGGCATGGCTCGCGCCATGGCCGCCACCGCCGCCGTCCAGCTCCTGGTCGGCGCGGTCGCCCTGGCCGCGGGATGGGGCTCGCCGGGGTCGGCCGGCCTCTACGAAGCCGTGATGGGGACCAGCGTCTTCGTCGCGCTATGGCTGGTGTCGGGCGGGCTGTTCCGCGCGGCGGCGAACAAGCAGACGACCACCGCCGTCAAGTAGATCGAGAGCGCCACCACGTCACGCCACCACTCCCGTCGCCATCAGTCCGGCGATCCGCGCTTCGTCATAGCCCAGCTCCCCCAACACCTCGCGCGTGTGCTGCCCCAGCAGCGGCGGCGCGACCGGATCGGCCACCGGCGTTCCGCGCAACTTCAACGGCGATGCTACCATCCCCACCTCGCCCGCCGTCGGATGCGGCACCTTCCGCACCATCTGGCGCGCGGCCGTTTCCGGCGCCGACAGCGCCGCCTCGACCGACCTCACCTCGCCGCACGGCACGCCCCCCGCGCGCAACCCGTCCATCCAATACTCCGTCGGCCGCGCCGCGATCATCGGCCGAAGCAGGTCCAGCAACGCCGTCCGGTTCGCCACCCGCGCGCCGTTGGTCGCGAACCGCGCCTCGCTCGCCAGTTCCGGTCGCTCCAGCAACCGGCACAGCGCGGCGAACTGGCGGTTGTTGCCCACCGCGATCACCGCCCGCCCGTCCGCCGTGTCGAACAGCTGGTACGGCACCACCGTCTGGTGGCCGTTGCCGAATCGCGGCGGCTCGACGCCCGAATTGAGGAACGCGCTGCCGACATTGGCCAGCATCGCCAGCTGGCAATCGTACAACGCCATGTCGAGGTGCTGCCCGACGCCGTCCCGGTCGCGCGCGAGGAGCGCCGCCAGCACTCCTTGCGCCGCCGCCATGCCGGTGAACAAATCGGCGACCGCGACGCCGGCCTTCATCGGCGCGCCGTCCTCCTCGCCCGTCACCGCCATCAATCCGCCCTCGGCCTGGATGACATAGTCATAACCCGGCCGCGCCGCGAGCGGCGACGCGCGACCATAGCCGGAGATCGAGCAGTAGATGATCGCCGGGTTGATCGCGGCGATGTCGCGGTAGCCGAGCCCATAGCGATCGAGCCCGCCCAGCTTGTAGTTCTCGACCAGCACGTCCGACCGCGCCGCCAGTTCGCGTACGATCGCCTGCCCATCCGCGGTCGCCAGGTCGACCGCGATGCTCCGCTTGTTGCGGTTCGCCGACAGATAATAGGCCGCTTCGCCCCCGGCATAAGGCGGTCCCCAGGCGCGTGTGTCGTCGCCCCCGCGCGGATGCTCGACCTTGACCACCTCGGCACCAAGGTCGGCCAGGACCATCGCGCACCACGGCCCGGCCAGCACTCGCGACAAATCCAACACCCGTCGGCCGGCCAGCGGCGGAGGCCGTTGCGCGGCACCTTCGCCAACATCCATTCCGCCCTATCCCCCCGATCGCCCCCGCGACGCAAGCCCACGCACCTTGTCCGCCCGCCTCTGCGTTCGCACATGGACGGCATGACCGACCTGCCCGAACTGCCCGCCGAAGCCTTTGCCAAGGTCGACGCCGGCGACGACGCCGACTTCTATCTCCCGCCCCGCCTCGTCACCCACATCGACGAGGGCGCGACCGTCGCGCTGACCCGCCACTACGCCTCGCTGCTGTCCGAGGGCGGCGACGTGCTCGACCTCATGTCGAGCTGGGTCAGTCACCTGCCCGCCGACCTCGCGCTTGGCGAGGTGATCGGCCACGGCATGAACGCGGAGGAACTGGACGCCAACCCGCGGCTGACCCGCTGGTTCGTCCAGGATCTCAACCGCGTACCCGCCCTGCCGCTCGCCGACGCCAGCCTCGACGCCGCCCTGTGCTGCGTCGGCGCGCAGTATCTCCAACGACCCGTCGCCGTCTTCGCCGAGGTCGCGCGCGTGCTCCGGCCCGGCGCGCCGTTCGTCGTCAGCTTCTCCAATCGCTGCTTCCCGACCAAGGCGGTCGCGATCTGGCGCTCGCTCGACATCGACGGCCACGCCGCGCTGGTCCGGCTCTACCTCGAACGCGCCGGCTTCGCCTCGGTCGAGACGCACGTGCTTGCCGACGGCCGCGCCAGCGACCCGCTGGTAGCGGTGACGGGACGCCGGGCGTGACCGGCCCCAACCTCCTCGCGTTCGGCGACAGCCTGACCGCCGGCTACGGCCTGTCGCGCACCGACGCGTTCCCGGCTCAGCTGGAACGACTGCTCCAGGGCACGCACCCCGGCGCGGCCGTCCGCAACGCCGGGGTATCGGGCGAGACCAGCATCGGCGGCCGCGCCCGCCTGTCCCGGCTTCTCTCCTCGCTCGATATCCGGCCCGACCTGGCGATCGTCGAGCTCGGGGCCAACGACTTCATCCGCGGCATCGACCCGGTCCGGACCGAGGACAATCTGGACGCGATCCTGCGCGAGCTCGCCCGGTGCGGCATTCCCACGCTGCTCGCCGGCATGGCCGCGCCCGCCCTCCTCGGCCCCATCGCGGCGCGCTTCAACGCGTTGTTCCCCGCGCTAGCGGCCAAGCACCGGGTTCCGCTCTACCCGTTCTTCCTGAAGGGCGTGATCGGCGATCCCGCCCTGACGCTCGCCGACGGGCTTCACCCCAACGCCCGCGCGATCGGCATCGTCGCGCGCAACATCCTGCCCAGCGTTCTCGCCGCGCTCGGCGCCACGCCGGACCGCGCCGCCGCCGGATGAGCATCAGTGATGCGGGCGCAGCTTGTGCAGCGCCAGCGCGATCGCGCCGCCGACGATCAGGCCGATGATCCCGGCGATCGCCGCATTGACCAGCCAAGCGACGAAGCCGCCAGCGACCGGCGCGGCCTGGCCGGCTGCCTCGGCGGTGTGGTGCGCCCAGTCCGGCACCGCCGTCAGCCCGAACACCTCCGCCCCGTGCAGCAGAATGCCGCCGCCGACCCAGATCATCGCGGCCGTGCCGACCACTGATAAAAAGGTCATCACGATCGGCATGCCCTTGACCAGCCCGCGACCCAGCGCCTGCGTCGCACGTGACCGCTGCGCCGCGAGGTACAGCCCCGCGTCGTCCGCCTTCACGATTAGCGCCACTATGCCGTAAACTCCGATCGTGATGGCGATGCCGACCACCGCCAGCACGATCGCCTGCGTGATGAACGGATCCGCCGCGACATCGGCCAGCGCGATGGCCATGATCTCGGCCGACAGGATCAGGTCGGTGCGCACCGCGCCCGCGACTTTCTCGTTCTCCAACGTCACGGCGTCGGTCGCGACCGGCGCGTCGTCAGCGGCATCGTGCCCCGACACCGCCTCGATCACCTTTTCCGCGCCCTCGAAGCACAGATAGGCGCCACCCAGCATCAGCAGCGGCGTGATCGCCCACGGCGCGAACGCGCTCAACGCCAGCGCGCCGGGCAGCAGGAACAGCAGCTTGTTGCGCAGCGACCCCATCGCGATCCGCCAGATGATCGGCAGCTCGCGCGCCGGCGCCAGCCCGACGACGTAGCGCGGCGTCACCGCGGTATCGTCGACGACGACCCCGATCGCCTTGCTTCCCGCCTTGCCCGCGGCCGCGCCGATGTCGTCGAGCGAGGCGGCGGCGAGTTTGGTGATGCCGGCGATGTCGTCGAGCAGCGCCACTAATCCTGAAGGCATCGCTGCTCCTTTGGTCCCGGCCACGGTGCGACCTGTTTGAAACAGGCCGGATTGCTTGGCTGGGGCGGCAGGATTCGAACCTGCGAATGACGGCATCAAAAGCCGTTGCCTTACCACTTGGCGACGCCCCAACATGGGTTCCACGAGCGTTCCGCCGATGGGACCATAGCGGCCGGCCTTATAGCTTGCCGGCCCGCCGTGAAAAGGCTCAATCCAGCCGGTGCAGCCATCCATGCGGGTCAGGCGCCGCGCCGCGCTGGATCGCGACCAGCTGGTCGCGCAGCCGCGCCGTCAGTTGCCCGGGGCCGCCACCACCGATGGTGAACGCGCCGTCGCGGCTGGCGACGTGGCCGATCGGCGTCACCACCGCCGCGGTGCCACAGGCGAACGCCTCGACCAGACGGCCGCTCGCCGCGTCCGCCCGCCACTGCTCCATAGCATAGGGCTCCTCCTCGACGGCGATGCCGCCGTCGCGGGCCAGCATCAGGATCGAATCGCGCGTGATCCCGGGCAGGATCGTGCCGCCAAGCGGTGGGGTACGGAGCGTGCCGTCGTCGAACACGAAAAAGATATTCATCCCGCCCAGCTCCTCGACCCAGCGCCGCTCGGCGGCGTCGAGGAAGACGACCTGGTCGTGGCCGCGCCCGATCGCGTCGGCCTGCGCCACCAGGCTCGCGGCATAGTTGCCGCCGCACTTGGCTGCGCCCGTTCCGCCGGCGGCGGCGCGGGTGTAGTCGTGAGTCACCCAAAGCGACACCGCCGGCGCGCCGCCCTTCCAATAAGCGCCGACCGACGAGGCGATGACCATGTAGAGGTACTCGGTCGCCGGCTTGACGCCCAGGAACACCTCGCTCGCGATCATGAACGGGCGCAGGTACAGCGCCCCGCCATCGACCGTGGGAAACCACGCGCGATCGACCGCGACCAGCCGCTCGATCGATTCGACGAAAAGGGCCTCGGGCAGTTCAGGCATCGCCAATCGCCGCGCCGAATCCCGGAACCGCCGCGCGTTCGCCTCCGGCCGGAACAGCGCGGTGCCGCCGTCCGCCGTCCGGTACGCCTTTAGCCCCTCGAAAATCTCCTGCGCGTAATGCAGCACCGCCGCCGCCGGATCGAGCTGGAGCGGCGCGCGCGCGACGATCCGCGCGCCATGCCAGCCACGCTCCTCGGTGAAGCGGATTGTGGCCATATGATCGGTGAACACGCGGCCGAACCCGGGGTCGGCGATCCGGGTCGCACGCTCCTCGGCGGCGACCGGGCTGGCGCTGACCGCCACGTCGAACGCGATCGCTCCGCCGGACATGCTTTCCTCATCATCTGGTGCGGATGGACGAGGACCTCGACGCCACCGCAAACGGGTTGCGGTCGACTAGGGCCGATGGCAAAGCCGGTCAACATGGCTGCCCAATTCCAGTCCGCGTCCGCCCTATTCCTGCGCGAGCCCGAGCTTCGCCGCGGCATGGAGTTGCTGTACTTCGGCAACAGCCACCTGACGCGCTGCATCGACCGCGGGCTGGCGGCGCAAGGCTTAGGCCGGGCGCACCACCGCGCGCTTTATTTCATCGCTCGTCGTCCCGACACGACGGTCAGCGAACTGTTATCGCTGCTGGCGATCACCAAACAGTCGCTTGGTCGCGTGCTCGGCGAGTTGGCCGAGCGCGGGCTGGTCGAGACGCGCCCGGGCGAGCGCGACCGCCGCCAGCGGCTGCTCCGCCTGACCGAGGGGGGCCGCGCGCTCGAAGCCGAGCTGTTCGACGCGCTGCGCGAGCGGCTGTCGGCGGCGTACGCCCGCGCCGGGCAGGCCGCGGTCGGCGGTTTCTGGGCGGTGCTGGAGGGGCTGGTGCCCGAGGGCGAACGCGCCCGGTTGGAGGAATTGCGCGCGCTGGACTAATCCCTCACGTCGGGAGAGGGAGGGAGCGCCGCTACGCGATTTACCCC